>CAJCHN010000001.1 GCA_903970285.1 Rhodanobacteraceae bacterium
GGGCTTTGGATTCGGGTCGGTGTCCGAGACGGCGACCAGGGTTACGTCGAAGATCAGCATGGATTTGGGCGGAATCTTGCCCTTGGGCTGCATGCCGTAGCCGAGTTCGAAAGGGATAAAGAGTCGACGCTTGGCGCCGACTTTCATGCCGCCGAAGCCGGTCTCCCAGCCGGCGACGGCGCTCCCGGGCCCGCCCAGCTGACCGTAGTTGAACGCGAAGGGTGTGCCGGGGTGTTCGGACGAGGAATCGAATTTCGTGCCATCGACCAGGTATCCGTCGTACTCGACGGTGAGCCACTTGTGCGGAGCCGCGGGTGATCCGGTACCCGCCTTGATGTCGATGTAGTCGAGCGAGATGGTGGCCGGCTCCTGCAGACGGAGGGTCTCGCGGAGAGTTTCCGCATTCTCGATGGGGGCGACGTAATCGAGCGTGGCTGGGGGCCGGGTGGCGATGATGTAAAGGGGTTTGGCACAGGGCAGACCGGCTGGGAGTGCGGGAATCTTGGGGGAGAGTTGCGGGAGCTTAGCACAGGCCTCGCCGGCAACACTGTGATGGACGGGCCGGACCGGTACTTTCGGAGAGCTTGTGGCGGGGTTCTGCGCCGCAAGCGGAATTGCGGTGATGAGCAGGAGAGCGGGGGTGAAGTTCATGATGGAAATATCGTACATGGGCCGCGGGACCGGGCGGGTGAGAGCACGCCCCGCACTCCTGGTGGAGACTGGTGGAGATCAGGTTGGAGTGCGCAGCAGCAGATATCCGCCGGCCAGCGCGAACAGCAGGTCCGGAGACCAGGCTGCGAGCGAAGGCGGCAGGGTATTGACGTTGCCCATGGCTTCAAACAGGCTGGACGTGCCCATGTAGAGGACAGCGATGCCAATGGCAACGGCAAAGCCGGCGACGCTGCCGCGCTTGCCGGTGGCGAAGGCAAACGGCATGCCTAGCATGGCCATGACCAGAGTGATGGCCGGGTAGGCCAGCTTGCGGTCGAGCTGCACCGAAAGCTTCTTGGTGTCGAAGCCCGACTGGCGCAAGTCGTTGATATAGCCGGAGAGCTCGCCGAACGTCATCTCCTGTGAGGGACGGTCTTCCTTCTTGAAGTACTGCGGCTGTTCGCGGATCGAGGGGAAGGTGGTCAGGACGAAGGGATCGTAACTTGCAACGCTTTCACCCGAGAAGGTTCTCACCCACCCGTTTTCGAAGAGCCAGCGATCGACGCGCCCATCCCAGCGCGCTGAAGCGGCGAAGATGCGGCGGTTGAGGGTGAAGGTGACCGGGTCGAATTCGAAGACCGTGAGATTGGCGAAGACGTTGCGATCGGGGTCGAAGAACTGATAGTAGAAGATGCGGACCGGCTCGGCAGCGCGGCTGAACGCGGCCCCGCCTGGAGTCGAGGGCAGGTTGGTGACGACCGCAGTCTCCACCTGTGGGGCGGCGGACTGGCCGGATTGGCCGGAGATCCATTTGCGGTCCGGCCGCAGGAAAGTCTGCGCCGGCTTACCCTTGATCGTGTTGCGCAGGGCTTCCTGGCGGCGGTTGGCGGAGGGCAGATAGAACTCGTCGAATGCAAAGAGCGAGACGGCGATGATGGCGGTGAGCACCAGGACCGGAATGACGATGCGGTAGAGCGAGATGCCGGCGGCCTTCATGGCGGTCAGCTCGGAGGAGCGGGAGAGCGCGCCAAAGGTGATGAGCACCGCGACGAGCACGCACAGCGGCGTGACGTTATAGAGGATGAACGGGATCAGGTTGAGCAGGTAGTCGCCCACTGTGACCAGCGGCGTGCGGTTGCGAATGATGTCTCCGATCAGCTCGAAGAAGGTGAAGATGGTGAACAGAATCCAGAAGGTGAGGAGCACCAGCACGAAGTTGGAGCTGAAGGCGCGCATGATGTACTCGTCCAGGATGAGCGGGAAACGAATGTGCAGACCTGAGCGAATGCGCTGCGCAATCTGACGGACCAGCGTGGGGCTGGTAGGCCCGGTGCTGTCCGCAGCCGTCTCGGCGCGGCCGGGGCCGACTCGGGCGAGCAGAGCAGAGAACGACACGCCCAGGCTGGATGCTATGGAGAGCGCCAGGCCACCGGCTGAGAGCTGCTGCAGCAGGATGAGTCCGAAGATGGTGAAGAGGATATTGGAACCCCAGACCCCTAGGAACGGCGGAAGCTTGCCCTGGGTGGCGAGGGCGACGCCGATGGAAGACAACAGGTAGTAGCCGAAGACCAGCGCAATGGTCAGCACGAAGCCGGTCGACTTGCCGCCGCGCCTGGATGAGAGGCCGAGGGGGACGCCGACCAGCATCAGCACCAGGCAGGCGAAGGGGTAGCTGAAGCGCTTGTTGAGTTCAATGCGGTAGGGCCGGGCGGCGCGGCGCGCATCCGCCGTTGCCCCCGGACCCGCGCCGAGGGCGATGCGCTGGCGAAGGTCGGAGAGCGGCAGCGCCTCGTAGCGGGTGTTGGAGCGGGAGATATGGGTGTCGTCCTGAGCGCCACCCTGCATGGGCAGGTCCGCGGTGGCAAAGGTTTCGATGTTGTACTGATTGGGATCGGTGTCGGAGATCTGGTGCTGGCCGCCGTTCTTCAGCAGCAGGTGCAGGTCACCGGCACCTTCGGTGGTGACGACGGCCTGGTCGGCAGTGGTGATGCGAGGGCTGGCGGGCTCGGTAAGGTCGGCGATGAAGACGTGGCGCCACAGCGCGGCGCCGGCGCCGGGGCGAACATCCTGCACGTAAAGCACAGTGTTCTTGAAGTCTTCGTCGAAGACGCGCGGTTCGACCGCGAAGGAGGCCTGCGCGTACTTCAGCCGGTCTTCCAGCCGCAGCAGCGCCGCCGCGGAGTGGGGTTCGAGGTAGAACGAGTTGAACAGGCCGAGCAGGAGCGCGCCCAGCGAGACCAGCGAGAGGATGCGGACGAAGTCCGTTGCGCCCATCCCGGCAGCGCGCATGGCGGTGATCTCGGAGTCGGACGCGAGCCGGGAGAGGCCGAGCAGGATGCCAACTAGCACCGCCATGGGGATGGTGACTACCAGGGCGTCGGGCAGGAAGTACGCGATCAGCAGCGAGACATCGGTGAGCGAAGCCGAACCGCGGACGAAGATCTCGAGGATGCTGCCCAGCCGCGCCGTGAACAGGATGAACGTGAACATGACGCCGCCCAGCACGGCGTAGGAGAGCACTTCGCGAAGAATGTAGCGGGTGAGAATGCGCATGGGGCGGAGATTAGAGGCTGGAAAGTATCGCAATCTCCTTGCCTGCGGGGACGACGCGGACCAGGTGCACACCGGCAATCCTTCGCGGTTCGCACACGCTGGGCGGAGTAGCCATGCTTCATGATACCGCTCGATGATACCGTCTTCTCCGGGCTGCGGATTGTGCGGCTGCGATGCTATGCTTCGCCCATGACTGGGCTGAGGGGGTTCCGCGCGGTTGCGTACTTCGGCTTGCTGACGCTGGTGCCGGGTTCGCCGGGTCCGGGACAGGCTGTGCCGCTTTCCGGGCAGACGGCGCCGCAGCTGACTCCTGCCGAGAGCGCCCGCCGGGATGCCTTGATCGCGCCCGCTACACTGGCGATGCAGAAGGGCGAACCTGCGGCCGCGTTCAAGGCGATGCAGCCGGCGCTGATCGTCATCCCCCGCGACGCCAGGGTGCTTAGCCTCGGGGCTTCGGCGGCAATGGACGCAAGGCTCGACGAACAGGCTTTGGAGCTCTTCCGACGCGCTTTGGCCGAGCATCCGGCGGAGCCCTGGCCGATTCGGCTTTCGCTGCTCAGCCTGGAGGCGCGGATGGGCCGATGGAGTGATTTTGACGTGGGGCTGGCCGAGTTAAAGGAGGCGAAGCTGCATGGCGCCGACGCACAGCTTGCGGCTTCCAGCGGCTTTATCGTCGATCAGTTTGATGTGGCCGGTAAACCAGTGCGGGCTGTGTATTTCCCTGGAATGGCGGGACCGTTCCATACGCTTTACCGATTCATCCTGGCGGAACCTCCAATGGTCGTGACCGAAGCGGCGACGCAAAGCGGCGGCACCGCCCAATGCGAGCCCGACCCGCACTTCCAACCCTACATCGATGTCGAATCGGACGATGCCGACCAGGAGAGCTGGCGGAAGTTGCACCCTGTGCTGGCCGCGAAGGGCGAGCGGCGCTACTCGCTCGATACCTATCCCGCCGCCTGTTCCGAAGGGCTGATCAAGTTCTATTCGGAGGGCGAACCACGCTTCGAGATGATACGCGCCGACGTGGTGAGAGCCCTGGAAGGGCCCAAGAAGCCGTGAACCGCCGGCGCCGAAGCTGAAGGCGACGGAGAGACGGAGAAAGCGTCAGGCCCTGTACTGGTCGTCGCTGACGTGATCCAGCCACTCGACGGCCTTGCCATCCAGTTTCTCCGCGATCGCGATGTGCGTCATGGCGGTGGTGGGCGTGGCTCCGTGCCAATGCTTTTCGCCGGGTGAGAACCAGATCACATCTCCCGGCTGTATCTCTTCAATGGAGCCGCCTTCGCGTTGCGCCCAGCCGCGACCGGCGGTGACGATCAGGGTCTGGCCGAGCGGGTGGGTGTGCCACGCCGTCCGCGCGCCGGGTTCGAAGGTGACTACCGCTCCGCCGACCCGAGCCGGATCGGGTGCCTGGAACGGCTGGTCGATGCGGACCGTTCCGGTGAACCAGTCTGACGGGCCCCTGTTGGAGGGTTGCGAGCCGTTGCGCTTGATTTCCAATGCATTTCTCCAGTTGGGGTTGGTGGCTGTCCGCGGTCGACCCTACTCAATATTGCAGGCCAAAGCCGCGCGGGAACAAGGGGTTGAGCGAGTCATCCGGCAGGTCGCTCTTTTGTTGCTGGACCGCGACCGCGGAGCGTGGGAGTTCAAACGGCAGGTGCCCCTCAGGATGAAGTTGGCCGGACAGGAGCTTGAGCAGAGGCTCGTCTGCGATGCCGAAGTCGCCCAGTACGGCAACGGCGTGAGGCATCACGTCGGTGAGGATGAGCGGCCGTTCGAGCGTCGTCATGAAGATGGTGGGTGTCGACCTGCTGACCCGGAGCAGCTCCGCGAAGGCCGGGTCCGCGGACACGAAGTTCAAGCGCCCCTCATGCTGGCGCGAGCCGAAGAAATAGCCCGGATGCTCGGTGTGAAAGGGTGGCGGAGCCCGGAGGATGGCGACATCTGCCTGCGCCGGCTCGCTGACTACCTGCCAGCCTGCCGCCCGCGCAGCCTCCGGGTTGATGCCGTAGAGATACACCTTCAGGCCTGAAGTCCGCAGCGGAAGCAGCGGCTTGCCTGTTGTCGCTGCGGGGTCATTCTTGAGCAGGACAACGGATCGTGCCTGAGCCATCTGGCCTTCGCGAACAAACTCCGGATTTCCAACGATCGCGCCCGCGCGTGCCTCGTCGACATACGGCTGCTCGAAGATGCCTACTTGAAATTTCTCGAGCAGAATGCGACCGGCCGCCTCGCGAACCCGGGCTTTTGAGATGAGGCCGCTCTGCACCCCGCCGACGATCTCCGACGCCTCGTCGGTGCCGCCAATCTGGTCGACTCCGGCGTTGATTGCCTTGGCGAATCGCTCGGGCTTGCTGAGCGTCTCGACGCCCCAGGGCATGCCGATGTCCTTGACGGAGGCTTCGCCGCCAGCGGGAGCGCCCTGCTGGCAGGCCGCGCTGCAATCGTTGGTGATGGCCCAGTCGCTCAGGATGACTCCACGAAATTTGTAGCGCCCTCGCAGCAGGGGACCGAGCAGTTCGGCGTTGAAGCCGGCGCCGACCTGTTCAAGTGGTTTACCCTTAAGTGTGGCGCCCTGGAGTATGGCGTAAGTGGGCATCACCGCGGCGACATGCGCTTCGAACGCGCCTTCGAACGGAATCAGGTGATAGGCGAGGCGGTCGCCTTCCAAGCTGGCGAACCGGCCGTAGAAGTTATGCGAGTCCCAGCCGTCCTTAACTGCTCCGTAGCCCACCCAGTGCTTGACCACGGCCAGGACGCTTCCGGAGTTGAGTCCGTTTTCGCCGTCCTGCATGCCGGAGACGTAGGCTTCGACCAGCTTCTTCGCCAGTTCAGCATTGGAGCCGAAGGTACCGTTCGATCGCGCCCAGCGCGGCTCCGTCACCAGGTCCGCCTGCGGCGCCAGCGACTCGCGAATGCCGACCGCCAGATACTCCTGGCGGACGACGTTGGCGAACTGGCGAGTGACGGCGGGATCGCCGATTGCGGCGAAGCCGAGCGGTTCGGGCCACAGGGAGAACACCCGGTCGGACGAGCTGGCACCAACTACCTCCTGGAAGTGGCTGCGGGGATCGGTGGAGATGGTGACCGGAATACCGAAGTCGCTGCGCTCTGCGATCTCCTGAACCAGATTCGACTGCCGGGCGAGCGTGTGAGCGTCGGCGCTGAGGCGGGTGATGAAGCTGTTGACGTGCTGCTCCTCAACCATTCGCCGAACCCGGTCCATGTCGTAGGCGTTTCCGACACCGATCTCACCCATCGCAGAGGCCGTAGGAAGCGTTCCATGCACCATCAGACCAGCCTGATCTTCGAGCGGCATGCGGTCCAGCAGATCCATCGTTCTGGCTTCCGGGGTCAGGCGCCAGTCCTCGTAAGGATCGAGCTTTCCGTTGTGATTCAGATCTTTGAACTTCAGTCCGTCGACGGTGAGCAGGGCATCACTACGGCATCCAAGCACAGGTTGACTGGGCGATGTGCCCTGGCCCGCGGCGCAGACCGCGGTAAGCAGGAGGATGGCTGCGGGCGTGTAGAGCGTGCGCATGGGGACGGGACCGGAGAGCTGAAGTCGAGGGGCGCAGAGCAGGGCGAACCGCCTCGCCCGACGAGTATAGATCGGCGAAGCAGGGGTGCGCTTGCCAGCCCTTGCGAGCCATGGCTGAAGTGCGGCAAAGCCGTCGTGCCTGAACTTGACTTGGCTTCCCACGTGCCGCCCGGGTGTGCTGAGCAACTGGTTGTATAAGATGGCAGATATTCAACTCTTCCGCTGAGGTCTGCCATCATGTGGTGTCGTGATCACGCCATCTCGTTCTTGCTCTGCGCCGGAATTGGCGTCCTCGGTTCTGCGAGCCTTTCCGCTCAGAGTGCAGCCCCGGGCCTGCAGGAGATGCATTGGCGGATGATCGGGCCGTTTCGCGGCGGACGGACGCGCGCTGCGACCGGCGTGGCAGGTCAGCCCAATCTTTTCTACGTGGGCCAGGTGGATGGCGGCGTCTGGCGATCGACCGACTATGGCCGCACCTGGGAGCCGATCTTCGACGGCCAGCCATCGCAATCGATCGGCGCGATCGCGGTTGCGCCCTCGAACGCCAGCGTGATCTACGTGGGCAGCGGGGAAGGGCTGCACCGTCCGGATCTTTCGGTGGGTGACGGCATCTATCGCTCCTCCGACGCGGGCAAAACGTGGCAGCACACCGGGCTGCAGGATGCGCAGCAGATTCCCGCGATGGCCGTCGACCCGCGGGATCCCGATCGCGTCTTTGCCGCGGTGCTCGGGCATCCATACGGACCCAGTGAAGAGCGCGGCATCTTTCGTTCGAGCGATGGCGGCGTGACCTGGAAGAAGGTCCTGTACAAGGATGCCAACACCGGCGGCGATGACGTGATGTTTGATCCCGCGAATCCGGACGTTGTATATGCCACGTTGTGGGAGTCGCGGCTGGGCCCGTGGGAGGACGGCAACCAGTACGAAGGCAAGCATGGCGGCCTGTTCAAATCCACCGATGGCGGCGATACCTGGAAGCCGCTGACAAAGGGGCTTCCCGACGATCTGGTGCAGATTCATGTCGCTGTCTGCCCCAGCGATCCGAACCGGCTTTACGCGACGGTGGCTACCGGCAAGCAGGGCGGCTACGCAAGCGGAGCGGGGCTGGGCGTCTACCGGTCAGACGACGCGGGCGCAAGCTGGTACCGGGTGACCGAAGATCCACGACCGGCGATGAAGATCGGGGGCGGCGATCTGCCTGAGCCGGCCGTCGACCCGAAGAACGCGGATGTGGTCTACAGCGCAAGCATCGTCACCGTACGCTCCGTGGACGGCGGCCACACCTGGATGAGCCTCCGCGGCGCACCAGGAGGCGACGACTACCAGAACCTGTGGATCAACCCGCAGCATCCGGAGATCATCCTGCTGGTGAGCGATCAGGGCGCCCTGGTGAGCGTAAACCGCGGCGAGAGCTGGAGTTCGTGGTACAACCAGCCGACAGCCCAGCTGTATCACGTGGCTGTGACAAACACATTTCCGTACCAGGTGTGCGCGGGTCAGCAGGAGAGCGGCTCGGTCTGCATCTCCAGCCGGGGAAACGACGGCTCCATCACGTTTCGCGACTGGCACCCGGCGGGTGTGATTGAGTACGGCTACGTTGCGCCTGATCCCTTGCATCCGGAGATTGTCTTTGGCGCCGGGCGCACCGAGGTTTCGAAGTACAACAGCATGACCGGCCAGGTGGAGAACGTGACCCCTGTGCCGGTGCGCGACCGGAAGATTCGCGCCGACCGGACGGAGCCGATCGTGTTTTCTCCGGTGGACCCTCACCTGTTGTTTTCGGCGACCAGTGTGCTCTTCCAGACCAGAGATTACGGCAAGACGTGGCAGACGATCAGCCCCGACCTGAGCCGCGAACACGGGGGCCAACCTGCGTCGCTGGCTCCGCTGACGGAGCAGGAGAAGGCCAAGCGGAGGGGTGCGATCTACTCACTTGCGCCGTCGTTCCGCTCTGCCGACGTGCTTTGGGCGGGTACCGACGATGGATTGGTGTGGACGACCCACGATCATGGCGCACATTGGAAGGACATCACGCCGGCAGCGTTGACCCCTTGGAGCAAGGTCACACAGATTTCGGCCTCACACTTCGACGACGCGACAGCGTACGTGTCGGTCAGCCGGCTGCGCATCGACGATCTGCACCCGTACCTCTATCGCACGCACGACAACGGCGCGAGCTGGCAGTCGATTGCCGCAGGTCTCCCGGACGGCTCGCCAGTGAACACCGTCCGTGAAGACCCGGTCACCAAGGGCCTGCTTTTTGCCGGAACGGAGACGGCGGTGTGGTACTCGCTCGATGACGGCGATCACTGGCAGCCGCTGCAGCTCAACCTGCCGCACACGTCGATGCGCGACCTCTACATCGGCGGGCCAAACGGCGACGACCTCATTGTCGCGACGCATGGCCGTTCCTTTTGGATTCTCGACGACATCTCGCCGCTGCGCCAGCTTGCGGGCTTCGATCCCGGCGCGGTGAAGCTGTTTCAGCCCGGAGCCGCGTATCGCGTCCGGCGCAGCACCAACACGGACACGCCGCTTCCGCCGGATGAGCCGCAGGGCGAGAATCCTCCGGACGGCGCAGTCATCGACTACTCGCTGCCAGCCTCTTTCAGCGGAACGGTGACGCTCGAGCTTCTGGACCGCGAGGGCAAGCTGGTGCGCCGATATGCCAGTACCGATCCACCGTATGCGACGCCGGGCGAGTTGGCCAGGCAGCTCATCCCGCTTTACTGGCTGAAGCTGCCGCAGACGCTGCCGGCCACCGCCGGCATGCATCGCTGGGTGTGGGATCTGCGTGCGACCACGCCGACAGCGATACGGTACGAGTACCCCATCTCCGCGGTGCCGTACCGCACCCCGCCGGTTCCGCAGGGTACGCTGGCGCTGCCGGGAACCTATACCGTCCGGCTCACTGCGGGGGACAAGGTGCTGAAGGAGCCGCTGGTCGTAAGGATGGATCCTCGGGTGAAAGCGTCGCCTGCCGATCTGCTGGCTCTGTATGCGGAGGAGTCCAAGCTGGCGGCGGTGACCGCTTCAAGCGCGGAGGCTGCCCTGGAAGCGCACTCGCTGCGCGAGCAGATCGCGAAGCTCCTGAAGGATGCTCCTGCGCCGCTCGCGGCTTCGCTGCAGCAGTCTGCCAGTCAGCTCGACGGGCTGCTGAGCGGCGAGGAGAAATCCGCGTCCGCCGAAGGGAAGCCAGGACTGGACGATGTGTCCGGCGAGGTCATGGGCCTCTACATGCAGGTTGGCGCGGTGGACGCTGCGCCCACTGCGGCGCAGCAGAAGGCGTCGGCCCACGTGAGCGAAGAGGCAGCTGAAACGTTACGCGGCTGGAAGGTGTGGAAGGAAGGATCGCTTGCCATACTGAACAGCCAGCTGCGCGCCGCGCACCTGATGGAGTTGAACCCGCAGCAGCGGCCGGAAACCATGCCGGAAGGCGGCGACGAAGACTAGAGCATCCTCTTCGATGCTGTAAACCCAGAGCTCAAACAGACGTGAGCATTCCCGGAGGCGTCCATGCCCCACTGCAGGATCGCATCGTTGATGATCTTCAAGGCACTTCCCGGCGCACTTCTGATCGCCCTGGCGGGCGGGCCCACGCAAGCCTGCGCGCAGGCGGTCTCGCCGCAGCTCTACGGCGATATGGACTGGCGGCTGATCGGCCCATTCCGCGGCGGTCGCGCGGTAGCTGTCTCCGGTGTGCCCGGCGACGGGACGACCTTCTACTTCGGCTCAGTCGATGGCGGTGTGTGGAAGACCACCAACGCCGGCACCACGTGGAAGCCGACCTTCGACAGCCAGCCGGTGGCCTCGATCGGAGCGCTGGCGGTCGCGCCCTCAAACCCAAGGGTGATCTACGTTGGGACCGGCGAGACGGATATCCGCTCCGATCTTGCTTCCGGCACGGGCGTTTATAAGTCGAGCGACGGCGGCGACACGTGGAAGTCCATCGGCCTGAAAGAGACGCGGCAGATCGCCAAGATCGTCATCGATCCCACCAATCCTGACATCGTTTACGTGGGCGCGCTCGGCCACGCCTATGGACCGAATTCGGAGCGCGGCGTGTACAAGTCGAGCGATGGAGGCGCCACCTGGCAACACGTACTCGACCGGGGGCCTGAGCTGGGCATAGCGGACCTTGCGATGGCTACGGGCAAGCCGAGTCTTCTCTTCGCCTCGCTCTGGAATGCGCACCGGCCGCCATGGAGCACCTACGCGCCACTGGTAGGGGAGGGAAGCGGTCTCTACCGTTCGACCGATTCCGGCGAAAGCTGGAAGCCCTGCACCGGGCACGGCCTTCCGGAAGGCAAGTGGGGACGCTCGGGCGTCGCGGTCAGCAGCGATGGCCAGCGCGTGTATGCGCTGATCGAAGCCGAGAAATCCGGGCTCTTCGTCAGCTCCGATGGCGGCGAGAACTGGTCCCTGGCGAGCGCGGACCCGCGCCTGACCAGTCGCGCGTGGTACTTCAACCGCATCACCGTCGACCCGAGCGATGCCGATACCATCTACGTGCCGAACATCGCGCTGATGGGTTCGGCCGACGGCGGCAAGACCATCGCGGTCGTGCGTGGTGCTCCCGGTGGCGACGACTATCACGAGTTGTGGGTCGATCCGAAGAACGGCTCGCGGCTGCTGCTCGCGACCGACCAGGGGACGTCGATCAGCCTGGACCGGGGCAGGACGTGGTCCACCTGGTACAACCAGCCGACCGCGCAGATGTACCACGTCACCACAGACGACAAGTTCCCCTACACCGTCTATGGCGCGCAGCAGGACAGTGGTGGAGCGGCCGTGCTGAGCCGCACCGATCATGGACAAATCACGCCGCGCGACTGGTTTCCGGCCAGCGGAAGCGAGAGTGGGTACTTCGCCGTCGATCCGAAGGACTCGGAGATTCTTTACGTCAGTGGCAGCTATGGAACGGTGCAGCGCTGGGACAAACGCACGTCGCTGGCGCAGGACGTCTCGCCATGGCCGGTGCCGGTCTTCGGCACGCGGATCGATCAGCGCAGGTATCGCGATCCGTGGACGCCCCCGCTGGTCTTCTCGCCAGTGGATAAGACCAGTCTCTACCTCGGCACGCAGTACGTTCTGCGTACCACGGATGGCGGCCTGCACTGGCTGGAGATCAGTCCCGATCTGACTGGCGGAACGGCAAGGGTGCGCGCTTCGGCGATCGCCGCCGCGGGGAACCCGTCAGCCGGCAACTCGGTGGGGAAGGCGCCCACTGCGCCGACCATCGAGAATGCCATCGCGCTCGGCTATGGCACGCTGGCCACGGTCGCTCCGTCCTACCTCGACAAGGACGTGATCTGGACGGGCAGCGACACCGGTATCCTCTCGGTAACGCAGGATGGCGGGGCAACCTGGAAGGATGTGACGCCGCCTGCCATGAAGGCACCCGACATGCTGTGGTCGCGGGTTTCGCTTATCGAGCCGTCGCACTTCGATGCCGGAACGGCCTTCGCTGCAGTAGAGCGGCACCGCATGGATGACCGCACACCCTACCTGTTCAAGACCCATGACTTCGGCAGGACGTGGCAGCTGATCACGCGCGGGCTGGCCGCGCCGGCATTCGTGAACGCCGTCCGCGAGGATCCGAAACAGAAGGGTCTGCTCTACGCCGGCACGGAGTTCGGCATGGATGTCTCGTTCGACGACGGTGATACGTGGATGCCGCTGCAGATGAACCTTCCGGTGACGTCTATCCGCGACATGGTTGTTCACGGCGACGATCTGGTCATCGCGACGCATGGTCGCTCGTTCTGGATTCTGGACGACATCACGCCGCTGCGCCAGGCGGCGGCTCATGCGCCGAGTACCTCGGCGTTTCTCTATGAACCCCAGGTGACGGTCCGCGTCGACAACGATGCCTTCCCGGGCACGCCGCTTCCTCCGGAAGAGCCGACCGCCGAAAACCCGCCTGCGGGTGCGATCCTCGACTACTTCCTGCCCGCCGCGGCGAAGTCGCTCACACTGAACATCTACACCCAGGACCGCAAGCTGGTACGCCGCTTCTCATCAGCCGTTCCGGCGCAGCCGGGCCACATGGATCTGCCGATCGCCGAACGCTGGTTCCCGGTACCGCAACGGTTGGAGACCACGGCCGGCCACCACCGTTTCGTCTGGAATCTGGCCTGGGGGACCTCGGGCGTGTCGGAGAGCGACGAGCCGGACGACGGAGAGGGCGGTATTCCGCGCGGGCCGAAGGTGGCGCCGGCCACCTACACGCTGGAACTCAATGTCGACGACAAAGCCTTGCCGGCGCAGCAGCTCACGGTGACCATGGACCCCCGCTCGAAGGCGACCGCGGCTGAGCTGCAGCAGAACTTTGCAACCACTTACGGCATCTTTTCGACGTCGCTCGCGAGCCGCCGCGCCCTGGCGGAGATTGGCGCAGTGAAGCTTCAACTGACAAAGAATGCCTTGAGCGATCCGCAGCTCGCTCCGCAGCAAGAGGCGCTGCTCGCCTCCATCGAGGCAATCACCTCGGGCACGGGGGAGGGTCTGGGGCTGGATCAGGCGAACTCCGAGATTACTGCGGCGCTGAACGTCGCGGAGAGCTCCGACCGTCCGATTCCGGCGCAGGCCATCCAGGTCTATGCAGAGGCGAATGCTGCCTCGGCCATGCGGCTGGATGAGTGGGCGGCCCTGAAGCAGGGTGCGCTCGCACGATTCAACCAGCAGCTCACGCGCGCGAAGCTGCCGCCGATCGCCATCTCTGCCGTTGAACACGAAGTGTTCCTGCTGATGACGCAATGATTCCTGTACGCGCCAGAGGACCTATGCGAAGCCGCTCGATCGTTGCCATCGTAACGCTGGTCAGCGGATGCCTCTGCACCGAGGCTCAGACGGTGACCGGGGCTGTCCGCGGTTTGATCGAGGATCCGTCTGCGGCGCGTATCGCCGGCGCACGCATTGAAGCCGAATGTGTCGCCTCGTCACAGACACGCCACGCGATCACCGACAGCCGAGGCGAGTTCCGCATGGAAGGGCTGCTCCCCGGCGCCTGGCGCGTCAGCGTCAGCGCACCCGGATTTGGCTCCGCTGCTTCGCAGGTCAACATCCAGGTAAGCACAACGCAGGAGGTGCTGGTGACACTGCGGCTTGCCTCGGTGCAGCAGTCGGCCGGCGTGCATACGTCCTCCTCCTCCATCACCACACAGCCGATCGATCCCGACAGCGACGTACATCAGAGCATCGTCACCAGCCGCGATCTTGCGAACCTTCCACTGCCGGCACGAAGCTTCGCCAACATCGCCTACCTGGCGCCGGGAACGGAACCCGTCGAGCCATCGGATCCTACCAAGGCACGCATCACTGCGGTCTCCACCGGGGGCAGTTCTGGCCTCAACAACGAACTCTCCGTCGATGGCGCCGACGACTCCGACGATTTCATCGGCGGCTTCCTGCAGAACATCTCGCCGGACGCCATTGCGGAGTTTGCCATCCGCACCGCGCAGGAGGATGCCGACACCGGCAACACCACGGCAGGGTCAGTGGTCATCACCACGAAGAGCGGAACCAACCAGTTCCACGGTGGAGCGGGTTTCTATGAACGCGCCGCCAACCTGAACGCCCGCTACCCGATCGAGAATCCGGCGCCTGCCCCTAAGCAGCCGTTCTCGCGGCAGAACTACGTCGCGACCTTCGGCGGCCCGATCCTCAGGGACAGGCTCTGGTTCTTCTCGGCCTTCGAGCAGGTGCATGAGAACGCCAGCATCGCCTACAGTCCCGCGAGTATCGACCAGTTTGACGCCCTGGCTGAACTTGCCGCTGAGAGTCTGATTCCGGGCGTTCCTTCCGTTCGTGTGCCCGCCAACGTGCCGGTTCCATTTCGCGACTACTTTGGCTCCTCGCGTTTGGATCTCAGCCAATCCACGCGCTCAAGCTGGTATCTCCGCGGCACCGGCGACAACTACACGACGCACAACAATCTGGTGCAGCAGGGAACCCTGCCCAGCACCGGGCTGCTCTCGCATAACAACTATCTGAGCCTCGTCGCCGGCAACCAGTTCGTCTTCTCGCCGAACCTGCTGGGCAGCCTGGTGCTGGATGCCGGCGGCCTGCACCTGACGCAGGCGCGCAATTCCAATCTTGGTTTTGCGCTCGCGTTTCCGTTCAGCTCCACCTCGCAGACCATCTCCGGCTTCGAAACTTACGGCGATAACCAGTTCGCCACCCCCATCACCTATTTTCCTTCGACCCGCAACCAGGAGAAGTACCAGGTGCGCTACGACGTGAGCTACGCGCGCGCGAGGCACGCGATGAAGTTCGGCGTCAACTTCATCCACGAGCCGGTGCTCGGAGGCGCGTTCCCGAATCATCCGGAGACGCTCTACAGCTTTCCCCAGGACCCCACCTACTACGTCGCCAATCCGGCACAGTTCGCCGCCGACTACGCCGCCGGATCGTCGCCCTCAGGCATCGACGGCGGTTCCTTCTCGCAAAATGTGCAACGCCTCGGCCTGTATGCGCAGGACTCCTGGCGCCTTCGTAACGTCACCGTCAACTACGGGCTTCACTACTCGACTACCTTCGGCTTGTTCAACGCATCGGGCCGTCCGCAGACGCAGAACCGCGGCTACCTGACGCTTCAGGCGCTCGGCATTCCGCTCGTCAACGAGGCGCCGCACGACGATCACGCGCAGCTTGCGCCCCGGCTGGGCTTCACCTACGCGCCTGGCGGAAGCTCGTCGACCGTGCTCCGCGGCGGCTTCGGTCTCTACTTCAACGATCTCGCGCAGACGGGGTGGTCGACCGCACTGCAAGCCGTGAACTCGCCCGCGGCGCCCTGCTCGAACCCAATCGCCGATCCCGGCTTACCCGGATGCATTGCAGGAGACACATCCGAAGGCATGGCCAACCTGATCGACCCGCACTACCGGACGCCGTATGCGATACACGTCTCCAGCGGCGTGCAGCACAACTTCAGCGCCAACTGGGCGGTGACTGCGGACTTCACGCATGAACAGGGAAACCATGGCTACCGCGACTATAACTACACCGGCGGCGTCAACCTGTTTACGCCGCAGCTTCCGACGGATGACCCTGATCAGGCCAAATACGTTCCGGACGTGAATGTGTTTCACTCCGACAACCGCTCCAGCTACAACGGTCTGCTGCTGCATCTGCAGGGAACCGTCTCGCACCGGGCGAACTTCATAGCCAACTATACTTTCTCGAAGGCCCAGACCTGGGGCTGCGTGCTCGGCGAACTCTTCGATTACGTCAACGGCGTCTGCAACCCGCTGAACGCCTTCGCACCGGGCGATTATGGACCCTCGGGCGAGGACGTCCGCCATCGCTTGGTCGTTGCTGGCACGCTGAAGGCACCAGCCGGCTTTGAAGTCAGCGGCCTGAGCCAGGCCGAGAGCGCTCGTCCGTTCACCATCACCACCCCCGATAATCGTGCACGCGTAACCGTCAATCTTCAGCCCACCTCGCTCGACGAGTTCCGGGCTTCGCCGTATCTGCAGACCGATCTCCGCGTCAGCCGCCCCATCGCCTTCCATCGCCGCAACCCCGAAGGCGCACGGCTGGTCCCGTTCATCGAATTGTTCAATCTGTTCAACCGCAATAATCCCGGCGCGAACTACGTTACCAACGCTGCCGCGATCCCTGCGTGCACCGTCTCCACGTCGCCCTCCGGGATCGTCTCGGCCAACTGCACCGCAAGCACTGTCAAGCAACTGGGCATTCCCGGCGGCGCACTCGGCGACTTCTTCGGTCCTGGCACGACGGTGGGCATCCCGTTCGCGGCACAGATCGGCCTGAGAGTGTCGTTCTAGTCCGGAAAAGAAAGTGTGATTGCAACTCGTCCCATGGATGCGCTGGGATACGTCACCTGATTCCGGTCGCGCACCGCAGGCCGATCCTTGGGTGAACGAACGTTGATGCCATCCTGAAAACCTTTCTTCGCGCACGGCGACATGGTGGCTCCACGAATACCCCTCGGGGCAGAAAAAAGATTCGGAACAAGAATCAGGCGCTAATCAGCTCTCCAGCCAGCATTCGAACTGGTCCACCAGCGTCCAATGCAGTGCTCTTCGCGCCCCCGCCGAAGAGATCACCCACCATCCCGATCTGCTCATTCACGCCCCGACCGCTCAGCTCCCGCACACTGCAAGCCGCCTTCCCCACCGATCTCAGCTCTGGCTCCTACTCGTCCTTAAGCCACCGGGCCGAATCGAACAAAGGACGATCCATGCTGCGCACCCACTCCGTAGTCTCATCGGCCTTCTTCCCGGCGCTCTCCGCCGCGCGAAACTCGCGCCGCAGCGCGGAAAACTTCGCCTCCAGGTCGTCCAGCGCGCTCAGCAGCATCGCCTCCGGCGTCATCGGCAGCTTGGGCGAGCCAAACTCGTACCGCCCATGATGAGACAGGATCATATGCTCCACCAGCACACGCTTCTTGTCCGGAAAGCCGGCCAGCGCCTGCACCTTCTCGCGCAGCATCCCCTGCGCAATGGAGATATGACCGACGAGCTGGCCCTCCAGCGTGTACTGGAAGCTGGTCTTCCAGCTCAGCTCCCTCACCTTTCCGATGTCGTGCAGAATGGCACCCGTCAGCAGCAGCTCTTCGTTCACCTCCGGATAGAACGGAGCGACCGCCCGCAGCACCTTCACCAGCCCCAGCACATGCTCCAGCAGCCCGGAGATCCACGCATGATGCAGCACCTTCGCCGCCGGCGCCACGCGGAACGCCGCTCCGATCTCCTCGTCGTCGAGAAATGCCAGCACCAGCCGCTTCAGATCCTCGTCGCGGAACCCAGCCACGATTCCGCGCAGCTCCGCCTCCATCTGCTCCACCGGAAACTGCGAGACCGGCTGGAAATCGGCCGTCTCTACCTCGCTCTCGGCCGCGTTGCGCATCCGGGTCAGCGTCATCTGCCATCTGCCGTTGTACCTGGAGATCTGCCCCTGCACCTTCACATAGCAGCCCTCGCTGCACCCCTCGAAGGCTTCGGCAAAGTCATCCCACATGCGCGCTTCGAGCGTGCCGGTCTTATCCGTCAGCAAGAGCGCTAAATACTGCCCGGCGGCCGTCTTCTTTTCCCGCATGGCCATGCTGGAAAGGCGGAAATAGCTCGTCACCACCACGTTTTCGAAGCGCGGCGCATCCGCCACATAAAAGTCCTTCATCGTCCGTTCACCACCTGAATTCCCTGACTCAAGCCCACGGCGGCCAGCGCGAGCACAGCCGCGTAGCCACCAGGAGCCACGAAGTGACCGCTCCGCACGCAGCGGGCCCGCCCGGCAGGACAGTCGTTCGCTTATCTAATTCGGCGGATTTGTCCCTGGAACCGGCTGCCCGGTCGTCCCGCTGCCCGGAACCGGCTGTGTCACCGGCGGCAGCGTCGTATCCGGCTGGTTTGGTACCGAGCGTGGCACCGAAGAGTTCGGCACCGTCTCGCTGGCGGTCGGCTTCGACGTGGTAGGCGTTGCCGGAATGTCGGTCGGCGCCAGGCTGGGATTGGCCGTCGGAGCCACATTTGGAGCCGGAGTGTTCTTCGGCGCCGCAGCCTGTTCCGCCAGCCGCTCTTTCGGCGCGCCCTTTACCTTCTTCGGCTTCTTCTTTTTCTTGGCCGTGTCGCCCGCAAGCCCCAGCGGAGCAGCTTGCTCCTTCGCCGTAGCCTTCTCCTCGGCGGTCATGGGCTCCGGCGTCGCAATCGCCTTCTCGGTTGCCTTCGCGTTGACTGCCGCAACCTTCTTCGCCTTCACCTCCGGCTCACTTGCAGCGAACCGGGTCTTCTTGCGCTCGGGCGCCGCCGGCGTCAGCGGATTGTCCGCCAGATTTGCCGTCTGGTCGACGCTCCCGGTCGCCATTGCCGCACCCGGCGCGACTGTTGCCGCACCTCCGGCCACCACGGGCTCCGTCTCGTCCGCGCTTCCGCCGGGCAGTGAGTTCCGCGGAGCCTGGCCAAAGCGAATCTTCTCCCGCTTGATCTTCTTGATCTTGCCGTTCTTCGCGACGACCGACTTCGGAGCCGAAATCTTAGCCATCCCGGTCGCGGGATCAACCGCGGCTGCGCCTGCCGGCGAAGCCGCTGCATCGGCACCCGTCAGCGTTCGGCCGCCCGTCGTATCCGGCGACGAAACCACCGGCGTCTTCAGCGACGCGGTCTGGTACCGCCCGGTCCGGTCGAAGCGAGCCTTTGCCTTCTCTTTCTTCTTCTTGGTCGGCGGCGGAGCGTACGCCGTATACGTCAGTTTGTTTTCCGTCCCGGTCGAGCCGGAATCGGTAAAGCCCGGGGCAAGCTCCACGTAGCTGTCGTCCCGCAGTTTGGTCAGATAGGTGCGGAGTGCCGGCTGCATCGCCTGCATGTAGAGCGCCTCCTGGATCTGCGGCTCGACGTCTTTCAGCGGCGAGGGGCCGGCGGCATCGTGCTCCGTCACCTTCATAATCAGCCAGCCCTGCCGGGTGCGGATGGGCTGAGTCGAGTCGCCCACCTTCAACGGAAACACCGCGTCCTCCAGCACCTTGGCCAGCGCACCGCGTTTCCACAGCCCGAGCTCCCCGCCCTGCGCGGCAGAGGGGCCGCCCGAATACTTCTTCGCCAGGTCAGCGAAGTCGCCGCCCTGCTGAATCTTGGTCTTGATGTCGTTCGCCTTGGCCTCGCCCTGCGCGATCTGTTCCGGTGTCGCATTCTCCGGCAGCGGCACAAGGATTTCGCTCAACCGCACCTGCTCCGGCTGCTCGAAATCCTTCAAATGCTCGTTGTAGTACTTCTGCTCCTCCGTGTCCGAGAGCTGAAGCTTGCGGCCCACCTGGTCGCGCACCACCTCCTGCTTCAGAATCTGGTTGCGAATCTGCGCCTTGAAGTCCTCGAAGTTGACGCCCTGCGCCTGAGCCGCTTTCGCCAGGTCGTCGAGCGAGTCCATCTTGTTCTCTTTGCGAATCTCGTCGAGCCGCCGAATCACCTCAGAATCCGCATTCAGTCCCAGTTCCTTAGCCTTCGAGAGCAGAAGCTGCTCATCGATCATGTCGCGCAGCAGGTCGCGCTGCGCCAGCGCCAGTTCCCCGGCGTCCATCTTGTTCTGCTGCGCTTCCTGCTGCAGCTGCTGCTCGGCGCGCTCCACATCGCTGCGGCTGATGATCTGGTCGTTCACCCGCGCGACCACGTCTTCCACCACCTGCCCGTGCGGCGTAATCGCCGGTGGCAGCGGCGGCAGGTTCAGCTGCTGCACCGGCGCATCCACACCGCCCTGGTACCGCGGAGCCTTCACCACCTGGGCAGACAACGTCTGCACGCCCGCAAAGCCCACCAGCACCATCGTGCAGGCCAGCGCCAGACGCCGCCGACCGGATGCATCGCTCCTGCGGATGCCCTGCCAACCCAACTCCACCATCTTCTCGCTCAAAGTCAACGCTCTCTCGCTCTCATCAGAACCGCGCGCAATCCACACGTGATTCCATCAACCCTGGATCCTAGGTTCAATCGACTTTTGGACTCGCCAGAAACACGCACGTCACCGGTGCCACAATTCTACCCGTTTCCGCCCCGGCTAACCGCGCCCTGCTATACTCCGTCCTACACAAGACGGCGTCGGCGCGCCCGCAAGGTTTCGCGGACAGCTTCCGAATCTCGTCCCCTTGAGGTCACACCCGTCCATGGCTCCACGCTCCCGCCGCGCTCTCGTCTCCGTCACCGTCTTCCTCGCCACCTGCGGCGTGCTCGGCTCGGTGGTCGGGCCCAGGGTCTCCGCTCAGTCGGCCACGGACGAGTCCACCCTGCGCGACTCGCTCAAGTCGTTCACCTCGGTCTACTCCGTCGTCGAACAGAACTACGCAGAGAAGATGGACAGCGACCGGACCGACAAGGCCATCTACGACGGGGCCATCCCGGGCATGCTGCACGTGCTCGACCCGCACTCCAATTTCTACGACCCCAAGGCCTACGCGCAGATGCGCGAAGACCAGCATGGCCGCTACTACGGCGTCGGCATGACCATCCAGCCGCAGCTGCTCTCAGACGGCACCGTCCATATCTTTGTGCTCTACCCGTCGGAAGGCACGCCCGCCTTCCGCGCCGGCATCAAGCCCGGGGACATGATCGTCTCGGTCGACGGCAAGTCGACCACCGGCATGGATTCAGCCGCCGTGGCCTCCATGCTGAAGGGTCCGCGCGGCACCCATGTTGCGGTCGTGATGTCCCGTGAGGGCCAGGCCAAGCCGCTCACCTTCGACCTTACCCGCGACGAGATTCCGCGGCCCTCGGTCGACCTCGCCTTCGAGATTCGTCCCGGCGTCGGCTACATGCACGTCACCAACTTTCAGGAGACCACGGCCCGTGAAGTCGGGGATGCGTTGGACAAGTTCAAGGAGCAAGGGCCGCTGAAAGGCCTCATCATCGATCTGCGCGGCAACCCTGGCGGTCTCCTCAACCAGGCTGTCGATATGTCGTCGAAGTTCCTGCAGAAGGGCCAGGTCGTCGTCTCGCAGCATGGCCGCATCGATCGCGACCAGGTGTATTCGGTGCAGACCGGCGAAGAAGGGCCAAAGTATCCGATCGTCGTGCTGGTCAACCGCAACACCGCTTCAGCCGCCGAGATCGTCTCCGGCGCCCTGCAGGATCATGACCGCGCCCTGATCGTCGGCGAAACCACCTTCGGCAAGGGCCTGGTGCAGACCGTCTTCAACATCAGCCAGAATACCGGCCTGGCGCTGACTACGTTCCACTACTACACGCCGTCCGGGCGGCTCATTCAACGTCCCTACGACCACCTTTCGCTCTACGACTACTTCTACGTGCGCGACGCCTCCACCCCCAAGGACAACGCCAACCGTGAGGTGAAGCTGACCGACGAGGGACGCACCGTCTACGGCGGCGGCGGCATCACGCCCGACGAGCATATCGACCCGATCAAGTCCAATCACGTGCAGGACACGCTGCTCTCGAAGTACGCCTTCTTCAACTTCAGCAAGCACTACTTGGCAACGCACACCGTTTCGAAGGACTTCAACGTCACCGACGACGTGCTCGCTCAGTTCAAAGGGTTCCTGAAGGACAATAAGATCGACGTCTCCGACCAGGACATCGCAGCCAACCTGGACTGGGTGAAGGAGTCGATCAAGAGCGACCTGTTCACTTCGCAGTTCAGCCAGACCCAGGGTGCGGAGGTCCGCGCCGAGTGGGACCCGCAGATCCAGAAAGCGATCTCATTCCTGCCGCAGGCCCAGGCGCTTGAAGAGCATCTCCAGCCCAAAGCACCGGTAACCACCGCCAGCCGCTAAGCAAGTTGATGCAAGAAAAATCGGGCCCAGTGGCCCGACTTTTCTTGCATGTCTCGATTGCCTGCAACAACGAACAAGAAAATCCACCACCCGGCGGACTTGGATCATGATCTGGAGCGGGAGACCGGGATCGAACCGGCGACATTCAGCTTGGGAAGCTAGCTTTCGCACGCATCACACAAGCCGTAGGCTAGGTTTCTTATTCTGACCCTTAGCCATTCCGCCCAGGCAGAAACCCTTAGGAGTGCTCTCTAGGGAAGTTGGTTGCCTTGGAACCTCCCTAGAGTAACCGATAACCGTCTTGTGTCAACGGATATTTTTCAACAATCGATCAGGCCGGGAATCAACTCTGACAACCCTCGTTCTCGGCGCAGAGAGCACGTCTACGGCTACCCTCTTGGCCGCATACCGCTGGTGCGAGTAGCGCCGGAGGATGTCCTGCGATACATGGCCCGCCACCGAGCGCACGGCGTCCTCGTTGATGCCAAACTCTAGCATCCGCGTGATGGCTTGGTGTCGCAGATCGTGCGGGCGTACCCACGGCAGGCCGGATACCCGTCGCAGTTTCCCCCATTGCTTCTGGAGCCAGGATGGGGATGCGGGCTTCGTCGGATCGTATAGACCCGTCTTCACCCGCAGCGGGAACACATAGTCTTCCGGCAGCACGCTCCCAAGATATTGTGCTCGCTCCATCACACGCACGAACTGCTTGCGGGCGATTTCGTTGAGCGGGATTCGCCGCGCGCGATACTCGTTTTTCACCATCTCGTGAGGGATTTCGATCATCGGCTCGGTGCCATCGAGGCAGACATGCTTGCGCCTGAGTGAGCGCAGCTCTGCACCGGTAGCCGTCGTGTTGTTCGAGATCGAGGCGACCAGATATGCAAGGTAGCACCCGTCGTCCTTTGATGCAGCCTCAAAGAGCTTATCCTCCTCTTCCTGCGTCATCACACGTTGAGGCCGCTTCTTGGGCAGCATCAGCGGGTTGTAGAACCGCTTGACGCGATCCCACTCGCCGGCGATATCCATCATCTGCTTGAGCGTGTTGATTTCGTGGTTGATGTAGCTCGGCCCCGCGGCTTTGCGCCACTGATCACCGGCGTTCGATTGCCGCTGCTCCTGATAGCAGCGGATATGGCCTGGCGTGATCGTCGCCAGGGTTAGCGCACCGAAGAAGATCTTCAGTGCGGTCATGTGCGCATTGTAGTTATCGACTGTACCTTTACGTCGGTAGGATTCCCTCCAGGCAATCCATCTGTCGCAGGCATGGGGAAACGGTAGGGAGGCTATGTCCAGCTCAGCAATCATCAAGGCCCGTCCAGCATTTCGGCACGCGGGGCAATCCACGTGTCCGATAGAGTGTTGACCAGGATTGTTCCATATTCGCTTTTCTTTCGCCACACGTTTTATTGCGGGCATTGGAATACCGTAAACAGTCGCATCGGTCAAGTGGAACCTCCCTGGGTTGCCGCCGGTTCCACACAGTAAACAATAGTGCACAAGCGTGCACAATAGTTACTGGCGGCAAAATAGTAACGTGCAACTAAATCGGGATTCCATCGTCGCCGTTCGTTTGAATCAATCCGAGCTAGACCGGTTGGACACCGCAAGATCGCCGCTCGGCCTCAGCCGCGCCGCATATCTGCGAATGGCCCTCTTGGAGAAGCTCGCGCCTGCGCCTCCTCGAACTCGATGAGCTTGTCCGCATACTGCCGAAGCTTGCGAAGATCTGTTACGCCACCCTTCTCCCGGTATCGCGCCGCGTACTTGATGATGTTGCCGCGAAGGTAGCCGCGAAACTCCTCCGGCGTGAACCACGACTCCATCGCATCCCACGGCTGTATCGACTTGGCCGCGTAGTGGTCCCCACCTACCTGAGTGTCCTTTACCGCCATCACCAGAGTCCCTTCATCGCGCCAGCCGCTGCGAGACGTTGCATCTCAGCCTGGAATTGAGGACCGTGCGTGGTGACCGGCCAGAGTTTTACGTGGGCCATCTCGTGCAGGAGCGTCATCTTAGCCACACTCCTGCAGACGCGACAGCGAGGGCTGAGATGTATGACCGGCCGCCCATCGCTGACCATCGCGCGACCCCAGCAACCCTCAATCCTGACGCACTCAATGAGTGCGTCGGCGGGCAGCGAGTCGCCAAAGAATCGATGGTTGTAGTCGCGATACCAGCGACGCAGCTTGCGGGTGTCGAGTGCCATCTACTGCCCTACGTATCTAACAGCCTGCTTGACGCTCTTGAATGGCACCATCTCGTGCTTATCCGGATGCAGAACGACACACGGATAGTGCGGCGCCGTATGGAGGGAGAAGAATCGCTTGGCGTAGCCCGAGTTGAGGTGGAGCGTCCCGCCGGTGATGTAGCAGCGCTCGATCCCGCCATCCTCGGTCTGAGAGAAGCCCCACTGATGGATGTCTCCCATAAGGACCAGCTCTCGATCGCTCGCCATCTGGCGGACGTAGCGCCCCTGGCTATGCATCCGATTGAACATGGAGCCGCCGCTGAACTTGTGCGACGCGGCGCACCTGTACGTCTGCTTACCCACGATCAGGTCTGAGTGCCCGATGCCGTTGTGGTACACGAAGCGGCGACTCAGCATGTTCTTGACGTTCGATGTACCAGCTTGCGACTCCTGGCGGATCACGGCGTGGTTATCCCACGTTGCGAAGGCAACCTTATCCTTAACGTCTTCCAGCCAGCTCTCCAGAAACGCTTCCTGCATCTCCGGAGTTAGCGCCTGGCTCGTCACCTCAAGCACGCCTCGAAGCTTGATAGCCATCTCCAGATAGTCGCCCATCAAGGCAACGTAGAGATTCGGAGTGGAAATGATCTCGTCAGTGATCTCCTCGAACAGCTTGTAGTTCGCGCCATAGCTGCCGATGTGCTGGTCGCCGAAGCCAAGCAGGATAACGGGCTGAGAGCCATCACCAAGCTTGATCGTTGCGAAGTCCTGCGAGAATGATGCCTTGCTGCGAAGCTCCTGCATGGCCGTAACGCGCTTGATTGCATCGCGCCAGCGGAACTCCCCCACCCGCTTATCTGACTCGACCAAGGGCTGCGCTCTCCGGTTCCGGATAGCCGAGACGGTAGCGAGCCCGATACCGCGTGCCCTGGCGATGTCGCGGTGAGAGAGCCCAGCCTGAATATCGGCCGCGACAAGCTCCTGGATTGCTGGGGATACGGGCGGCATCTAGTGCTTCACCGCGGACGCCAGGTGCGCCGCTGCTTCAAGCAATCCCGCGAGCACCCCCAAGAGGCCGAGAGCCCCGCCGATCTTTAGCGCCAAGTCTTCAAGCCGCTTGATACGCTTACCGTGATCCGTCGCCTTCGATTCCAGGAGCGGGAGCCTCCCGTTAGGATTCTCGTTCTCGACATCGCCGAAGAGCTTGACCAGCATCCGCTCAGCGAGCCGACTCACATAGTCAAGCTTCTCGTCGATTGTTTGTGGCACGGTTGCCCCCTCTGCCATCGCGCGGCCTCTTTTTGAAATTACAGTTTTGGGCCGGTCTCTCCCGGCTGTCTCCGCCCTAGGAACTACCTCTGCGGGCTGTCCTGCGGCTCACCCTGGGTATATGTCTTTAGGCTGCGGGAGCCACATCCGCCTTGAAATCGGCGATGGCGACCTTCAGCTCAGGCAGCAACGCCACGAAGTCTTTAACGAAGTTCTGGAGGCTGGCCGCAGCCGCAGCATCAGCCGCGAAATTCGCCGGATTGGAACCCGCCGAGACGAAGGCGGTCGCAACAGCTTCGCCATCCTTCAGGAGGAGCTGGAGCCCCGACTTCAGTTGTGGCGTGAGCTCTTTCGCGGTGGTGATAACCTTCACCGCATCGACCGAATCCACGCCGATATCCTCCACGACATGAACCACCTTCTCGCCGACCTTTACCGCGTCCGTGCCAAGCGTCTTTACAAATCCGAGACTCATATTGCAATCCTCCAAGCGGGTTGCGCTTCAGTTGCTTTGTTTATGGAGCATTGGGCACTAAAAAGGCAAACCTTGTGGCCCAAGGGGACCGCATCGGGGCGCGGATGGTAATTCCTCAATTTACGGTGCCACATTGGTGATGCCCGCCGTCAGCGCCACCAGTGTCGATCCGCTGACGGAGACGAACTGCTGTACCGCGCAGGTGCTTGCGGACATCGAACCAATCCCTGATACCCCACCATGAAACGCCGCTGGCCAGGTCCAGGTATAGGGTCCGCCTGTCGCAGGCTGGCAGATTTGTAAGATCACCTGCTGCCCAGCCGCAATGCCGGTGATGGTCGGCGTCGCATTCGCGCTCAGCGTGATCGTTTGCAGTCCGTTGGTCGCCACCAATGCAGGAGTGGCCGAGGCGGTCACCGTCACCGGAGGAATCACCATCTCCGGCGTGCTCACGGACCCTGTTGGCAGTACAGACATCAGACAACTCGATGGAATCGTACCGATGGAGGAGTGAATACCAGCGCAGATGAAGTTGCCGGTTTTGCTTCCCGAACCCTCCAGACTCAGCGTCAGCGATGCGCCAGAGGTGTCGATGATGCGCACGTTTTGAGAGGAACCGTTACCAGTGATTGCAGGTGGGTAGCCGGTTCCCGCGCGACCGTTTAGAAACACGAAGGGGTGGTAGCCAAAGCTGGTGACAGAGCCGCCGTACGTGTTCATGAAGCCAGTTGAACTATCCCATCCCAACACTCCG
>CAJCHN010000002.1 GCA_903970285.1 Rhodanobacteraceae bacterium
TGCCGTGTGTTGCGCCACGCGAGCAGTTCGTCGGATCATGCGCGGCACCACGAGACCGAGCCGGGTTTGGCCAGAATCAAGGAGGACGAGGTGGTTGCGGCGGCCTTCGGGCTGATGGGCGAGCCGGCCCACGAGGTGCGCGCGGGTGGCTGAACGGACCGGTTGGCAGCGGGTAGCCAAACGGATCCGGGTTCCGGCGGGCTTCGTCTTTGCAGCGGTGTTTCTGTGGTTTGCACGGCCGGCGGTCGCGACACTTCTGCTGAGTTTGTTGCTGGTCGCGCCGGGACTGTGGCTGCGCGGATATGCGGCGGGCTATGTGCGGAAGAATGCCGAGCTGACGACCACCGGGCCGTATGCCTACACCCGCAACCCCCTGTACCTGGGGTCGATGTCGATTGCCTTCGGCTTCGGCGCGGCGGCGGGAAGCTGGCTGCTGCTTGGTTTGCTGGTCGGACTCTTCGCGGCGATTTACATCCCCACGATTCAGGGCGAAGAGGAGTATCTGCGGGCGAACTTTGCCGGATTCGACGAGTATGCAGCCCGGGTGCCAAGGCTTTTGCCGCGGTTGACGCCCGCACCCACCGGCGGCGAGACGGGAGCGTTCTCGCCTGCGCTCTATTTGCATCACCGCGAGTACAATGCTCTGATGGGGGCCGGCGCGATCTATCTTGCGCTGGTTTTGAGGCTGGCGTTCAAAGGCCATCTCCATCGCTGACGTTCTGGCCAGGACGAGCAAGACAAGAGTCAAATACAGGGGTCCTTCGCCGCGCTCAGGATGACGCGCGTAGCGTTGCCGGCGTGCATCGTTTGCACGTGTCGACGCTCCTCCAATGCCAAACTCAAGGTGATCGCTTTTGCCGAAACTTCGACCGCTGTCTTTCTTCGCTGCCCTGGCCCTGATGCCGCTCGTCGTTCTGATTGCGGCTCCGGGAGCCGGCGGCCAGATACTTGGACTGGGCAAGCCGGCCCCGCCGGTGGCGATTCCGACGCTGCAGCCGCCCGACACCGGGTTCAGCTTTCCGGCGCGCCAGACCCTGACCTACTCGGTCGACTGGCGCGTGTTTACCGCGGGCACGGCGGTGTTTCACCTGGAGCAGCAGGGCACGCTCGAGAAGGTATGGGCGACGGCGGACACGGTCGGCAACGTCAATATGATCTTCCCGGTGATCGACAAATTTCAGGCTGGCTTCGATACCAGGACCGGCTGCTCGACCGGCTTTTCGAAAGAGATTCAGGAAGGGCGGCGCAAAGTCACCAGCGATCTGCAGTTTAACTACGCGATCGGCAAACAACATGAAGTGACCAGGAATCTGGTGAAGGGCACCTCCGGCGAACAGACCGCCAATATTCCGGCATGCGTCACAGACTCCCTCTCCGCGATCTTCTACGCGGCGTCGCGCCCGCTGCTGGTGGGGCAGCAGGTTCGGTTTCCCCTGGCGGACTCCATGCGCACCGTGACCGTCGCCATGAAAGTGGAAGGCAAGGAAGAGATCAAGACGCCGGCCGGTACGTTCCAGACCATTCGCGTGCAGCCAACCGCGGACGAAGGCATCGTGAAGAATCGCGGCAACATCTGGATCTGGTACACGGACGACGCGCGGCATATGCCGGTGCAGATACGGGCCAGACTCTTCTGGGGTACGATCACGTTTCATCTGCAGTCGTACGAGGCCAAGTGATGGAAGAGCTTTCGAGGATCGAATCCCAGATGGAAGAGGAGCTGGTGAGCGTCGCCGGCTTTCGCGACCCTACCGAAGCACAGATGGCGAAGGGCATGCTGGAGGCGGCAGGGATCGAGTGCCTGCTGCAGGGTGAGAACGCCAACGCGCTCTATCCCGGCGCGCTGCGGGTGAAGCTGCAGGTGCGTGCCGCGGACGAGTCCGCGGCCCATGCCCTGCTGACCGATGTGGAGCTGGATGATGGCGAGTGAAACGCGGGCGTACGCTCCGAGTGGAATGGACGCGCCGCGCGCAAAGACCGTGCTTTGCCTCTCGGGTGGTATGGACTCGTGCGTCTGCGCGGCGCTGGCGGCTCGGGACCATGAGGTGTACGCAGTCCATTTCAGCTATGGCCAGCGAACCGAAGGTCGCGAACTGAAGTCGGCGCGGGAGATCGCGCGGCTGGTGGGCGCGAAGGAGTTTCTGCACCTGCAGATGGATCTGTTTCGGCACATTGGCGGTTCGGCGTTGACGGATGCCACGATCGACGTGCCGGATGCGGCCACGGATGAGAGCCAGATCGGCAGCGAAATCCCGGTGACCTACGTGCCCTTCCGCAACGCGCACTTTCTTTCGGCGGCGGTCAGCTGGGCAGAAGTGCTGGGAGCGGAACGGGTGATGATCGGTGCGGTCGAGCAGGACAGCTCCGGCTATCCGGATTGCCGTCCAGCGTACTATGCGGCATTCAATGAACTGATCCGGCAAGGGACCAAAGAGGGGTGCATCCAGGTGGAGACGCCGCTGATTGCTCTGCGCAAAAGCGAGATCGTCCGCCTTGGAGTTGAACTGGGCGCTCCGTTCCATGTAAGTTGGTCATGCTATTCGGGCGAACGCGAAGCATGCGGCGTCTGCGAGAGCTGTGCCTTGCGCTTGCGTGCGTTTCGTGAGGCTGGGACGGCGGATCCAATCCCCTACGCAGCCGCGAACATGGCAACGTTCGAGTAGGCAGCGGCAGCCAGTGCCGGCAAGAGAAAAGAGCGAAGACCGCTCAGGAGATATGACGTGAGGATTGGGTTCAGGAACCTAGGTGTTCTGGTCTTGGCAGCGCCGGCGGTACTCGCCGTCTCGCGGCCGGCTTATGTGATGGCGCAGGCCGCACCGGCCACAGTGCACGGTATCGTGAAGGATCCGGGCGGAGTTCCGTTGAAGGAAGGCGAGATCCGGTTCTCGACCGACAAGACATCGGCCGCGAAGGATCGCAAGTACCAGTACACGTTCCCGATCGGCCCGGACGGAACCTACAAGGCGACCAATGTTGCGCCCGGAGATTACATCGTCTTCGTCTTCCGCAACGGGGTGAGCGCCGACTTCCTGCCGGAGGTTCTGAAGGCAGGCGACGACAAGACGCTCGATTTCGACATGTCGCGGGAGGAGTATCTGAAGGCTCTCAGCCCCGAGGATCGGGCCCGGCTGGAAGAGGCGAAGAAGAAGAACGCGGCCGCGATGGCGGAGAACGCCAAGATTGCCGACGTGAACAAGACCCTGCTGCAGGCGCGCGCCGATAAGGCTGCCGGAAAGCCCGACCAGGCGGTCGCCGAGTTGCTGCCACTGACCGAAGCCAAGCCGAACGAGCCTGTCATCTGGGCGTCGCTGGGCGAGGCGCAACTGGCGGCGGCGGATGCCGCCATGACGGCGGCCAGGGCGGCGAAGACGCCGACGAACGATCCGGCGATCATCCAGAAATATACCGATGCAGTGACGTCCTATCAGAAGGCGATCGACCTGAACGCGGCCTCCAAGAAGCCAGCTCCGGAGATCGCGTTTGCCGCTTACCTGAACATGGGGCAGGCGCTGGCGCGGTCGGGCAAGACGGAGGACGCCGCCAAGGCATACGACGAAGCGGCCAAGACGAATCCGCAGATGGCGGGCGCGGCTTACTACAACGAGGCGGTGGTCTACTATAACGCCAACCCGCAGAAGCTCACCGAAGCGAACGCCGCGGCGGACAAGGCGATTGCGGCCGATCCGAAGCGTGCAGATGCCTACTACATCAAGGCGCAGGCGCTGATTCCGAATGCCACCACCGAGACGGATCCGAAGACGAAGGTGACCAAGTTCGTGCTTCCTCCGGGATGCCTGGAAGCCTACCAGGAGTATCTCGAACTGGACCCGAACGGCAAACATGCGGCCGAAGTGAAGGATCTGCTGAATAATCTTCAGCAGCCTTTGAAGAACAGCTATAAGGCTGGCAAGAAGTAAAGTCTGGAAATCAGGTGAGAGGCCCTGGCGTTTGCACTCAGGGCCTTTCTCTTTGCCGGAGATAGTCGCCGCTCTTGCCGCCGCTCTTGCGCAGCAGGACGATCTCGCGGATTCGGATGCCTTTGTCGAGCGCCTTGGTCATGTCATAGACCGTGAGCGCGGCGACCGAGGCGGCGACCATCGCCTCCATCTCGACTCCGGTGCCGGCGGTGGTTGCGGCGGTGGCCTCGATCTCCACTCCGCCGTCGACGATACGCGCCTCCACATCGACGAAGCTGAGGGCGAGCGGATGACACATCGGGATGAGGCCGGCGGTCTGCTTGGCAGCCTGGATGCCGGCAAAGCGCGCCACTTCGAGCGGGTTGCCCTTCGGATTGGCGGGAAGCGCCTCCAGTACAGCGTCCGAGAGTTCTACGAAGGCTGCGGCGGTTGCCTCGCGCCGCGTCTCCGGCTTTGCGCTGACGTCCACCATGTGTGCCTGGCCGGTTTCGTCATAGTGCGACAGCTTGTTCATGGATTAACCGTAGAGCAAATTACGTGTTCCGGCACCGTGTGGCGAGCAAGATCAGCGCAGCAGCACGCGGAGCACGGTGCCTGCGGGATAGTCGCGGCCGGGCTGGAACTCGGCATAGCAGTTGGCGCGGGCGTTGGCGGCGAGGTCGCCGGAGCCTTGCCAGGCCACGACCGACGCAAGCGTGCCTTGCAAAGAGGCGGGCAGCAGGCGGGTAAGGCCGGGTCTGGCTTCGACCGCTTCGGCGAGGGTCGCCTGCGCCCAGCGCGGCGCGGGGGTGGCTTCGCCGGTGAGCACGCGGAGGAACAACTCGGCAAAGCAATGGAAGGTGACCTGGGTGGAGATGGGGTTACCGGGCAGGCCGAAGAAGAAGCGTTCGGGCGCACCGTGCGAGCCGGGAAGGCGTCCGAAGACCACCGGACGTCCCGGCTGCAGGCGGACGCCGGTGAAGAAGAACTCTGCGCCAAAGCTGGTGAGCACCACTTCGACCAGATCGTACTCTCCCATGGAGACGCCGCCCGAGAGGATGATCAGGTCGGCGGTGCGGGCCGCGGCGATGCGATCGCGGACCTGCTCACGGAGGTCGCGGGCTATGGCCAGGCGAAGCGGATCGCCGCCCGCGGCGGCCACCATCGCGGCGATGGCGTAGCTGTTGGAGTTGCGGATCTGCTGCGGCTCAGGTTTCCGGTCGAGCTCGACCAGTTCGTCGCCGGTGGCGATGATGGCGACCTTCGGCCGGGCGAAGACTTCAAGCTGTGGGCATCCGCAGGTTGCGGCCAGGGCTATTTCGGCAGCAGTGACGCGAGTTCCGGCTCGGAGCACCGTCGTTCCCTGCGCGGCTTCGCTGGCGCGGGGAACGATATTCTCGCCGGGTGAGAGAGTTCGGGCGTCCGCTGGAGCGACGTTGTGTGCGTGGCGGCGGGTATGCTCAACCATGACCACGGCATCGGCACCGGCGGGGACGGGGGCACCGGTCATGATCTCGATGGCGCAGCCGGCGGGGAGCGGCGGGCCGGTCCAGAGTTCGCCGGCGCGGACCTGGCCGAGGACGCTGAGTCTGGCGCCGGGGGTCCAGTCCGCCGCGCGGACAGCGAAGCCGTCGCGCGTGGAGCGGTCGAAGGCAGGCTGGTCGCGATCGGTGCGGACGTCTTCCGCGAGGACGCGGTCGAGGGCTTCAAGCAGCGGGACGCGGACGGTCGAGGGCAACGCTCTGGCTTCCGCGGCACGCTCCAGGACGATGCGGAGAGCTTGCTCAAAGTCGACGATTGTGGATGGCGAAGTCATTTTGCAGCGGAAGGCCCTCCCGGCGGAAAAGATGCAAAGTATTCATTCGCCACGGGTTAATGTTAGACCTTGCGGGCCGGAATTTTTGCATGGCACCTTGCGAAGGGGAACAGCCGCAGTCCTTGCCCTTTACGACTCAACGGCAGCGGCAAGGGTTACGGCGAAGAGTTCAGCCGGGTCGGTGAAGGTTTGAGCGACTGCGAAATCCGCCGAAGCGAGCAGGGCGGCAAGGCGTTCGGGGGTGAACTTGTAGCTGTTTTCGGTGTGGATGGTCTCGTCTTCGGCGAAGTGGATGTCGAGCGGAGCACCGGTCACGGTCTCGGCAATGGTAACGGTTTGCCGAGAGCCGGAGACCAGGTGCATCTCGATACGGCTCTCGGCGGGATTCCAGCGCGCCTGGTGGGTGAAGCCGGCGAGGTCGAAGTTGGCGCCGAGTTCTCGATTGAGCCGGGCGAGGATGTTGCGATCGAAGGCGGCGGTGACGCCGGCGGCGTCGTCGTAGGCGGCGAGGAGCTGGGCGACCGATTTGTTGGGGCCCGGAGCGAGATCGGCACCGAGCAGCAGTGCATCTCCGGGCTCGAGCTGCGCGCGCAGCTTGCGGAGGATGGCCGAGGCCTCCTGCGGAGCGAAGTTGCCGATGCTGGAGCCGATGTAGAGCGCGAGAACCTTTGTCTCGCGGGCGCGTTCAACGCGAATTGCTTCGGTGATGTAGTTGGCGACCTGGGGCTGGACGGTGACTTCCGGGATACTGGCCTGCAGGTTCTCGCGGGCATCTTCGAGCGCGGAGGGGCTGACGTCGATCGGCTGGTAGAGGACGGAGGGCTGAAGGCGAGCCGCCGCCTGGAGCAGGATGCCGGTCTTGGTGGCGGTGCCGGCCCCGAGTTCGAGGACGGTGACCGGCGACGCCAGGTGGGTGAGGATATCGTTTGCGTGCCGCGCGAAGAGGCTGCGTTCGGTGCGGGTGAGGTAGTACTCCGGGAGTTGGGTGATCTGTTCGAAGAGTTGCGAACCGGGCTCGTCGTAGAAGAGCCAGGGAGGTAGGGTCTTCGGTGAAGCTGCGAGACCTGAACAGGCGGCTGTGGCAACGGGCGATACAGCTTCAGCGATCAACGGGGGCTCCTGGGAAAGGCAACGGTGAGGCGAAATTTCAGGCAGGCTTTATCTGCCGGCGAGAAGTGTGTTGAGATCCTCGCCGCGTGCTGATGAGGCGATCGGGGTCAGGCGTCCTGGGCAAGGCGCAAGCCGGAGAACTGCCAGCGCGTGGATGGGCCGAAGAAGTTACGGTAGGTGGGCCGGATGTGGCTCGCGGGCGTAACGCAGGAGCCGCCGCGGAGGATAACCTGCGACGACATGAATTTGCCGTTGTATTCGCCGAGGGCGCCGGGCAGCGGCTTGTAGCCGGGATAGCCGGTGTAGGGCGAGGCGGTCCACTCCCAGACGTCGCCGAATATCTGCTGGAGAGGAGAGACAGGCCGGGCGTGCCTGGGGTGGAGTTGGCCGGATTCGAGCATGTTGGCGGACGTGGCGATCTGAACTGCCGGTTCCTCCGCTGCGCTGCGGAATGACAGAGATGCGGGGGACGATCGATCTTCGCGGAACGAAACCAGATCCTGACCCTGGAGGAAGGTGGAGAGCGAAGCGGCGGCGTGTTCCCATTCGAATTCGGTGGGAAGTCGACAGCCCTTCCAGCGGGCGAAGGCGTCGGCTTCGAAGAAGCTAAGGTGGCACACCGGAGTGTTGAGGAGCGCATCGAGCGGGAGCGTGCCGCGCAGGGTGTAGACGCTCCAGCCCGAGGCTGCGGCGGAGTCTCGCTGCCAGTAGAGCGGCGCCTGCCAGGCGGCGGCGCGCATGGTGTTCCAGCCTTCGGAGAGCCAGAGTTCAGGGCGGCTGTAGCCGTTGTCGTCGAGGAACGCGAGGTACTCGGCGCAGGTGACGAGGCGGCTGGCGATGGCGAAGGGCTGCAGGTAGACGGTGTGGCGAGGCGTTTCGTTGTCAAAGGCGAAGGCGAGCGGGTCGGCCGGATCGGGGGTGATGCCAACTTTGGAAAGGCCGCCGGGGAACGTTTGGAACTCCGCAGGGGGAACGGTGCCGGTGGCGGCGGGCTCCGCGACCGGTCCAGCGAAGTACGCCGGGTGCAGTGGATTGGTGTAAAGGGCGTGCTTGATGTCGGTGGCGATCAACTCCAGATGCTGCTGCTCGTGCTCGAGCCCGAGGGTAATGGTGCGGAGGATGTCGTCTTCCGCGGGACCGGGGTCCGAAGCGAGGAGATGCTCGATGGCCGCATCGACAAAGGCGCGGTAGGCAAGGATCTGGTCGAGCCCAGGGCGCGAAAAGCTGGAGCGCAGACCCTTGGCCGGCATCTCGCCAAGGGCGTTGTAGTAGGAGTTGAAGAGCCAGTGGAACTCTGGATGGAAGGGCTTGTAGCCGGGCAGGTAGGGGGTGAGGACGAAGGTCTCGAAGAACCAGCTGGTGTGGGCCAGGTGCCACTTGACGGGGCTGGCTTCGGCGCAGGATTGCACCATCATGTCTTCGGCGGAGAGCGGGGCGGTGAAGCTGCAGGTGGCGGCGCGGACGTTGCGAAATCGGGTCAGGAGCGCAGTGGCGGCTCTGCTGGCGGTTTGGGCGGGCATGGTCTGGGTGTCCTCTTCCGCTTTCTTCGATGGATAAGTTTGCCACAGAGATGGATTTTCGAGCGGAAACATGTGCGTGAGAAGAAAGTGCCGGGTGCAGGCTGCCGGATCGGGTGGGATGGGCTTTCTTGCGTTGGCTGCCGCCCTGAAGAGCCTTTGCGCCGCGTGCCAATGGCGGGCTCCGTGAGTCAAAATCTGGAGACCTCTCGTTGAGAATTTGTCCTGCGGACTCAATGGCCCCCAGGGAGGGTTGCTCTCCTGAACAAGGGCGCCGCGTAAGACGAGGGCGGCTCTTGTGAGCCAAAAGCCTGGAGCTAGCCAGCCAGGAGCGTGTTCCCACACTGCCCAGCCAGGAGCGTGGCACACACTGCGCAAGACTGCTTGGCCGCATGCATTCTGAAGCGGAGCTTGATCAGGCGTGGTTGAGGGCGCGGGCGAGCGCGTAGGCTGCGGCTGCTGCCGCTCCGCCGATGAGGGTGGTCTGGATGGCGCTGCGCAGGGCTCCGGTGCCGACCAGCCGGCCCTTGATGGCGCCGAAGCCAGCCAAGGCGATGAGCGTGATGACGACGGAGAGCTTGAGCGCGAGGAAGTTGTCGGCCACCAGCATGTAGGGAAGCAGCGGGACGAAGCCTCCGGCGATGTAGCTGACGGCGATGGTGAGGGCGGAGCGGTGCGCGCGGTTTTCCGCCGGGGCTTCAAGGCCCAGCTCGAAGCGCATCATGAAGTCGATGAAGGCGGCGGGGTTCTGCTGCAGCGCGTGGAGGACGGGGGTCGCGGCCTCGCGCGGCACGGAATACTGGCGGAAGATGTCGTAGATCTCTTCGGCTTCGGCCTGCGGCTTGTTGACGATCTCGTCCTGTTCGCGGGCGAGCTCGGAGGCGTAGTGCTCGGCGTCGCCGCGGGCGGCGAGGTATCCACCGAGTCCCATGGCGATGGAGCCGGCGGCGATCTCGGCGAGGCCGGCGAGCACGACGAGGTGGGCGTTAGCGACCGCGCCCGAGAGTCCGGCGGCCAGTGCGAAGGGGACGGTGAGGCCGTCGGAGAGGCCGATGACGATGTCGCGGACGGTCTCTGTGGATTCGAAGTGGTGCTCGCGGTGGGGGGTGTGGGCGAGGTCATGCATGGGCGGAGTGTATCGCAGGGAGGAACGGGAGGAGACGAACGGAAGCCGTGCTTCGGTGGGAGGGACGGCGGATGAAAAGTGTTGGCGGCGCGCGTCTTTCGCCTGGGAGGCGCGTCTGTAGGGTATCGGCAGGGTATCGGCTGAGTATCGAAGGTGGGTAAGCGATGAAGAGCGGGATGCGATGGGCGGGGTCTTCGCTGCTGGCCGTGCTGCTGGTTTGCGGGATGGCAGCAGCGCCGTTGCGGGCGCAGAGCGGCGACGATGAGGGTACGCCGCCGGCGATCGCGATGGGTTCGGGGCGGATGGTGCGGGGCACGGTGACCGCAGTGGCCGGCGACAAGGTGACGCTGAAGACGGAGAACGGCGATGTCTTCCAGGTGGTGGTGACGCCGAACACCCGGGTCATGAAGGGGCGGCAGCCGGCGAAGATCGCGGAGATCAAGGCAGGGGATGGCATCGGCGCCATGGGCGAGATGGACCCGGCGACCAGGACGGTGCATGCGCTGTTCGTGAGCGTGGTGGATGCGGACGAAGTGAAGAAGATGAGGGAGTCGCTGGGCAAGACCTGGATCTCGGGGAAGGTGACGGCGATCGACGAGACCAGGTTGACCATCCTGCGCGGCGACAAGGTTTCGCAGGTGATCGAGGTGGATGAGGATACGTCGTTCAAGCGCGGCGGCCGCGGCATGCGGATGATGATGCAGGGGGACAGCGTGACGGGGAACCCGCCCGGCGCGAGGGCTGGCGGCGGTTCGGGTGCGGCAGGCGGGCAGCAGGGTGGGCAGCAGGGCGAGGGCGGCGAGAGCATCACGCTGGCGGATGTGAAGGTGGGCGACAACGTGGCGGGGCAGGGATCGTTGAAGCATGGGGTGTTCGTGCCGACTACGCTCGCTGTGGTCGAGCCCGGGCAGAGGCGGCGGCGTGAGGGTGGTTCGGGAGCGCCGCCCGGACCGCCGAATGGTTCGGGCGGTCCGGGCGGGGAGCCGAAGTAGTGGTCTGCAGGCAGGCTGGACTGGCGGGGTTGGTGGTGGGTGTATCGGCGATGGCCGCGGCGCAAACCGCTCCGGCTCCGGCGGCCGGGCCAGCTGCGGGTGCGCCGGCGGCGATGCAGGCGGCCCCGGCCGCGGCGGTGCCGCCTGTGACCACATCCGGGGGAACGATCCGCGGCACGGTGAAGGCGGGAACGGTTCCGCTGCCGGGCGTTGCGATCACTGCAACCAACACGCTGACCGGCAGGAAGTATGCGACCACCACGGACGTGACGGGCACCTATGCGATGTCTATTCCGAAGACTGGCCGGTACGTGGTGCGGGCGGAGCTGGCGGCGTTTGCTCCGGTGACCGCAGAGGTGAAGATTACGGCGGAGGCCGCGAACCAGACGGCGGCGTTTGCGCTGGAGCTGGCGTCGCGGGTGGCGGCAGCGCAGGCGGCAGGAAACGAGACGGCGGCGCGGGTGGCATCGGCTTTAGGACGGGGTACGCAAGCGCTGAACATGGCCGGAGCGGCAGAGGGTTCGACCGACGCCAGCCTGGGTGGCGGGAATACGGAAGTCACGCAGCCTTCGCTGGCGGGTTTGAGCGACGCGGGCGGAAGCGGGGCAGACTCGGTTGCGGTGAGCGGCCAGATGGGTTCGACCAATGCGCTGGGCGGGATGAGCGAGGATCAGATTCGCCAGCGGATCGAGGAAGGTCTGGCCTCGGCGCGGCAGGCGGGTGGAGCGGCGGCCGACCAGGCGAACGCGGTGGCGGGCATTCTGGGCGCGATCATGGGCGGTCCTGGCGGATTCGGGCCGGGTGGCGGGCGTGGCGGACGAGGCGGCGGAGGCTTTCGCAACTTCAATCCATCCACGCCGCACGGGTCGATCTTCTATCAGGGCGGCTTTCCGGCGCTGCAGGCGCAGGCCTCTTCAGCGGCGGCGCTGTATGCACTCTCGACCGGCACACCGTTCCTGACGGACCAGCCCACGCTGGGGTCGCAGCAGAACCGCTTCGGCGTCAGCTACACCGGCTCACCCTACATTCCGGGCTGGTTCAAGCCGAACCCGAAGCAGTTTGTCTACTTCAACGTGAACGGGACGCGGAACATCACTCCCGAGGATTTTACTGGAACGGTGCCGACGCTGGCGGAACGCTCGGGCGACTTTCAGGGGCTGACGCAGACGGTGAATGGCGTGCCGACGGCGGTGACGATCTACGATCCGACGACCGGGCAGCCGTTTGGCGGCGCCGGCTGCACCGCTGCGCCGGCGGGGCCGGGATGCAACGTCATCCCGGCGGCGGCGATCACCTCGCAGGCGATGGCCTTGCTGCAGTACTATCCGCTGCCCAATGTGAACGGAGTCGCCGAGCAGAACTACCAGACGATTACGACGGCGGGGCAGAACTCGCTGTCCGGATCGGCGCGTTTTGTGCAGAACTTCGGGCAGACACCGGCGTTCGGACAGGGACGCCGGCAGCAGAGCGGACCTGCGACGTTGCGGCAGAATGTGAACGCAAACTTCAACTTCTCGCATTCCGCGTCGGACCAGCGAAACATTATCCCGATCCTGGGTGGGAAAACGGCCAATGACGGCTATGCACTGGGTACGGGATACACCATCGGATATGGACGCTTCACGAATAATGCGTCGGTCACCTGGAACCGCTCACGCGCGACGACCTCGAACTTCTTCACCGGCACCTCAATCGATCCAGCCGCGGAGGCGGGGATTGCCATTCCCAGCCAGGCGGCTGGGCTGGCGCAGCATGGGTTCTACAACGGCCTGCCCAGTATCGCGCTGACCAACTTCACCTCGCTGAACGAGACGACGCCGGTGGATACGATCAACCAGACCATCTCGTTTTCGGACTTCGTGAGTTACAGCCACAAGAAGCACAATATGCGGTTCGGGACGGACATCCGGCGCGTGCATGACGACCAGGTGGGCGGAAACAATCCGCTGGGAACCTTCGAATTTTCCGGGCTGATCACGGAGAGCCCCGCAAGCCGGCAGGCGACGCTCCAGAATGCGCCGAGCAGCACGCAGCAGGCACCCTCCGGTGCGGCGCTTGCGGACTTTCTGCTGGGCCAGCCGCAGGAGACGAAGATCCAGGCGGGGCTGTACAAGACCTACCTGCGGGCGAACGTGCTGGATGCGTATGCGCAGGATGACTTTCGCGTGCTGCCCGGGGTGACCTTGAACTACGGGCTGCGCTATGAATACTTCGGACCTTACTTTGAGAAGAACAACCGGCTGGTGAACCTGGACCACAATGCGGACTTCACCGTGGTCGATCCCGTGCAGCCGGGCGGGGCGGGAGAGTTTGACGGCAGGTATCCTCGCTCGCTGGTGGACCCGGACCGCGACATGTTTTCGCCGCGCTTCGGCCTGGCGTGGCGGCCGAAGTGGCTGGAGCAGACGGTGGTGCGGGGCGGATACGGGATTAACTACAACACCGGGCAGTTTGCGAAGTTCGCGCAGTCGCTGGCGTTCCAGCCGCCGTTCGCAGTGACCCAGAACAACACCCTGGCGACCGCGAGCAACCCGACCGGATGCAACATTACGACCGCAGCCACCGCAAGCTCGGCTTCGGTGCCGACCAATATGACCCTGGCGAATGGTTTCGGCTGCTCCGACAAGGCGGTAACGAACACCTACGCGGTCGACAAGAACTATCGCCTGGGGCATGTGCAGGTGTACAACGTGGACATCCAGCGCAGCTTCCCGATGGGGATCGTGGTGAACGTCGGGTACAACGGGTCGAAGGGTGGGAATCTCGACATCGTGACCGCGCCGAACGCGACGGCGACGTCGGTGACCACCCCGGGCGCGCAGGCGTTCACGTACGAGACGTCGGTGGCGGAGTCGCGCAACCAGCAACTGGTAATCAGCGCGCGCAAGAGGCTGCAAAAGGGTATTGCGCTGCAGGTGCTGTACCAGTACGGCCACTCGATTGACAATGCTTCGTCGATCGGCGGAAGCTCGGTCTCGACCGTGCAGAACAGCCAGAGGCTCGACCTGGAGGAAAGCAACTCAAGCTTCGACGTACGGCATAAAGTGACGGGAAATTACGTGCTGGAGCTTCCGTTTGGGCCAAACCGGGCCTTTCTCTCGCAGGGGGGCTTCTGGTCGAAGGCGCTGGATGGCTTCAGCGTGAGCGGCGACTTCACCTTTGCGACCGGCAGCTACTTCACCCCGGTGTATCAGAACGCGGCGGCGGAACTGGCCGCCGGGGGAACGTATACGCTGCGTCCGGACCGGGTATTCTCCCAGCCGATCTCCGGACCGAAGACGATCGGCGAATGGTTCAACAAGGCCGCGTTCACACAGCCTGCAAATGGATTTGGAACGGCTTCGAGGAATTCGATTGAAGGTCCGGGGACGGTGCTGGCGGACGTCTCATTGAGTAGAACGGTGCAGCTGGGCGGGACCAGGACGTTTGAAGCCAGGCTGGCGGCGACCAACGCGTTCAATACCGTGCAGTACAGCTCGATCGATACGACGCTCGATTCGGCGACGTTCGGGCAGGTGAATGGCACAGCTTCGCAAAGGACGGTTACGCTGCTGGCGCGGTATCGGTTCTAGCTACGGGTGAAAGGGTCTTTTCCATCTTCAACGGAAGACTCAACACGGATGAAACAAGGATGGAACGGATCAGTACGGATCGTGATCAGAGATAAGGGTAAATGGCAATGCGCGTCGGATTGGCGGTGATGGTGCTGGGTGCGTGGGCGGGCACGCAGACCTACGCGCAGGAGCTCGCGCAGGCGCTGGCCGGGGGACAGCAGGCGGCGCCACCGGCCATTCAGCAGCCGGTCCAGCAGCCGGTCCAGCAGGCGTCCGAACAGGCCGGGGGTTCGCCGACGTTTACGCTGAAGGTGAACAGCGACATTGTGCTGACAAACGTGGTGGTGCGGGACAAGAAGACCGGCGCCGTGGTGAAGGGGCTGAAGGCGTCCGACTTCACCATTCTTGAAAACGGCAAGTCGCAGAAGATTTCGAGCTTCGACTATCTGAACGTAGACGACGCGGCGGTGCTGGCGGAGAAGGGAACGGTCAGCGGCAAGGCGACGGTCGCGGACCTGCTGAACCGGGATCTTGCGGCGAGTCCCGATCAACTGCGGAACCATCGTCTGATGGTGTTCTTCTTCGACTTGAGCAGCATGCAGCCGGAGGACGTCGATCGGGCGGTCGAAGCGGCGCAGGACTTCGTCAACAAGAAGATGCAACCGGCGGACCTGGTGGCGCTGGTGAGTCTGGACACTTCACTGACAATGGATCAGGACTTTACGGCGGATCGAGCCGCACTGCTGCGCGGGCTGTCCAGGTATAACGGGACGGAGGGCACCGGGTTTACGGCAGGAAGTACCACGGGAAGCACGGCAGGAACCGCCGACGACGCGTCCAGCTTTGTGCCGGATGACAGTGACTATGCCGCGCTGAATACGGACCGGGAGCTTTACGCGATTCAGCAAATTGCGCGCAGCCTGGAGCGGGTGGATTCGCGTAAGAGCATGTTGTATTTCTCCGGCGGACTGACGCGGCAGGGGATCGAGAACCAGGCGTCCATGCGCGCCGCCACGAATGAAGCGGTGAAGGCGAACATGGCTATCTACAGCGTGGACACGCGGGGGCTGCAGGCGCTGCCGCCGGTGGGGGACGCGTCGACGGGAAGCCTGCGCGGCAATGCGGCGTACAGCGGGTCGGCGGTGCAATCCGGTCTGCTGAACAACTTCAACTCGCAGGAGGTGCTGGGCACGCTGGCGTCCGATACGGGCGGCAAGTTCTTCGGGGATTCGAACGACTTTGCGCCGGCGTTCCAGCAGGTGCAGCATGATACCGAGGCGTACTACATCCTCGGTTTCCGCTCGACCAATGCGGCGCGCGACGGCAGCTACCGCCACCTGACGGTGAAGCTGAACCGGAGCGATTTGAAAGACGTGAAGCTGGAGTATCGGCCGGGGTACTTTGCGCCGGCAGACTTCCAGCATGCGAAGACTGAAGACCGTGAGCTGCAGTTGACCGAGCAGATGCGCAGCGAGCTTCCGGCGACCGATGTTCCGGTGTACCTGGAGGCGCTTTACTTCCGGCTGGAGAATGGAGAGTTCTTTGTGCCGGTGAGCCTGATCGTGCCGGGTTCGGCGATTCCGTTCCTGAAGAACGGCGACAAGGATAAGGCCAACCTGGATGTGCTCGGTCAGGTGAAGAACGCGCAGGGAATCGTTGTCGGAAATATTCGCGACACGGTCAAGCTGGCGGTGAACGAGAACCAGCAGGTGAAACAGCGGAATATCCAGTACACGACCGGGTTTACGCTGGCTCCCGGTCACTATCACCTGAAGTTTGTAGTGCGGGAGAACCAGACAGGCCAGATGGGGAGTTTCGAGACCGATCTGAATGTTCCCGATTTGAAGAAGACGCCGTTGAAGCTGAGCTCGATCGTGCTGGCGAGTCAGCGGGTAGGGAATACGGCGAAGAATCCGGTGAGTCCGCTGGTGCGCGAGGGGCAGGAGTGGATTCCCAATATTCCGCATGTTTTCCGCCAGGACCAGCACCTGTACTTTCTGTATGAGGTGTACGATCCTGCCCACCAGAAGGGGATTCCCGAGGCAGCCGCTCCCGCCACGGGACAAAAGCTGGGACGCCGTCCCTCGATCAGCGGAGTGCGGGTGCTGACCAGCATTGAATTTCTGCTGGGCGGCGTGAAGGTCTATGAGACGCCGCTGGTCGAGGCGACGGCGATCAATTCGCCTGCGCGGGGCGCGGTTTCCTTTCAATTCGACGTTCCGCTGGCTCCGCTGAAGCCGGGAGACTACGTGTGCCAGGTGAACGTGATCGACGATGCGGGTGGAAGCTTCAGTTTTCCGCGGCTGGCCCTGCGGGTGAGTGCGCCGGCGGTAGCTGCGCCTGCTGCAGGTCCGCCGATACCTGTCGCCACAACGACTTCCGGACATTGACAGTGCTGCATTGCGGGAGCAGTATGTTGGCCTGCCGGTAAGTTTTGTGGGCAATGGCAGGAGGTTCGCCATGTTGCGTCCGCTGATTGTTTCTTCCTTCCTACTTTGCGCGTTCTGCGCATCCGCTTCCGCACAACAAACCAGTTCTTACAGCCCCGAGGCGCAGCGGGCGATACGCCATGCCACGATCGAATGGGAGACGGTGGCGTCGCATCTTCCTGATCCTGCGACGGGGTCACCCGCCGCCCTGCAAACTGCCGGGGATGTGCTTCGGGCACGGCGGCTGCCGGAGGACGCCATCGACTACTACCGCTTTGCGCTGCAGCGTGGCGGCGACGAACCGAACCTGCTGAACCGCATCGGCGTCACCGAACTCGAGATGGGCCAGGTGGACCTGGCGCATGCCTGCTTCAAGCGCGTGGTGATGCTGAAGAAGAAGTCGCCGGAGGCCTGGAACAACCTGGGCGCGGTCGCCAACATGACCGGCGACACGAGGGAAGCGATCAGCGACTATCAACGCGCGGTGAAGCTGAACAAGAAGAATGCGCTTTTCCATGCGAACCTGGGCACGGCCTACCTTGCCACGCGCGACTATGAGAGTGCCCGCGGAGAGTTCGAGACGGCGGTGAAGCTGGACCCGGAGGTGTTTTCACGCGGCGGTTTTGGCGGGACGCAGGTGCATGTGCTTTCGGCCGATGATCGCGGGCGCTTCCCGTTCGAGATGGCGCGCATGGCGGCGGAACACCATCAGGACGAGGTGATGCTGCATTGGCTGGCGCAGGCAAGTGAAGCCGGGTTCGACGTGGTGGCGGGGATGAACGGTGTGCCTGCGTTTGCGCCCTATCTGAAAGATCCCCGCGTGGGGCTGCTGATCGCGAACGCGAAAGCGATGCGGGGAAGGCAGGTTGCCGCGTCGGGGCCGGCACCTCCGCTGCCTCCGGTGGACGCCAAGGAGCACTAGACTTCCGCTTCGCGGGGAAGGATGTTCAGGGTTGCTGAGAGACCAGGACCAGCCTGGCGGTCTTGAAACCCTCAGAGGAGGCTTTCGACTCCGCTTCCGCAAGCACGCCGGGCGAGATGGTTGCGGTGCGTGCGAGCACCCAGAGGGATTTGTGGTTCGGGCTTCCGACCAGAGCCCAGCTGTCATCGGGAGCCATTGCCAGGACCCACAGCTTGGAGGTGAAGGGAAAGAATGAACCGAGCTTGAGCTTGCCGTCTCCATTCTTATTCGCGCGTTTGCCATTGATGTTGCGAACGTCCTTGCTGCGATCCTTCAGGGTGCAGGAGTCGACCACCTGGAAGTGGGCCGGCTTGTAAGCGGACGCATACATCTGGAAGGCGTCACCGACGCACTTCTTCTCCGCGCGATTGGGCAGCCGCGCGATCTCAAACCATGTCCCAAAGAAACGGTTGAGATCGAGAGCTGGCACCGCGCTGGCCTGTTGCCCGCTCGCCAACCCTGACATGGAAAAGCACACTCCCAGCAGCATCCACCAGCCTGCCAGTCTCGCCAGCGCTTGTCTCCTCCTCATCCTTCCTCCTGAATCCCTGGTCCGTTCGATGCAGGCGGGAGGCGCTGCGCTTGATGCGATACCATGGCCTCCAAGGTGCACACCCCGGCTCTCATCGTTTTCCTGTTCTTCTTTGCCCTGGTAACGGTGGCGGGGTTCTGGGCCGCGCGGTGGCGGCGGCCGCTCGCGGGGATGCATACGCTTGAAGAATGGGGGCTGGCGGGACGTTCGTTCGGAACCTGGATCTCGTGGTTCCTGATCGGCGGCGACACCTACACGGCTTATACGGTCATCGCCGTTCCGGCGGCCTTGTATGGAGCCGGAGCGAGTGGGTTCTTTGCGCTGCCCTACAGCATTATCGCGTACCCGTACATGATGCTGGTGCTTCCGCGGCTATGGACGATTTGCCACCGGCACGGGTATATCACCTTCGCCGACTTTGTGCGCGGACGCTACCAGTGCCGGGCGCTGACGCTGGCGATCGCCTTCACCGGCATCCTGGCGCTGATGCCGTACATTGCGCTGCAACTGGTGGGCATCAAGGTGGTGATCGCGGCGTTTGGGATTCACGGTGAGTGGCCGCTGGTGGTGGCGTTCGTCATCCTGTCGGCGTACACCTGGTCGTCCGGACTGCGGGCACCGGCGGTGATCGCCATCGTAAAGGACGTGATGTTGTATGCGATGGTGCTGGCGGCGATTGTGTGGCTGCCTATCAGGATGGGCGGCTACGCCCGCATCTTCAACCTGGCGAACGAGGCGCTGGGATCGCATGGCGCATCCATTTACCTGGCGCAGGGGCAGTTTCTCGGCTACAGCACGCTGGCGATCGGGTCGGCGATCGCGCTGATGCTGTATCCGCACACCGCGACCGCGGTGCTGAGCGCGCGCTCGGCCAACACGGTGCGGCGCAACGCGGCGATGCTGCCGGCGTACAGCTTTCTGCTGGGGCTGATCGCGCTGCTGGGCTATGCGGCGCTGGCGGACGGAATTGTGACCAGGGATACGAGTTCGGTGGTGCCGCTGCTGTTTCTTCGGCAATTTCCGGAGGCGTTCGCGGGCTTCTGCCTGGCGGCAATTGCGATCGGCGCGCTGGTGCCGGCGGCTATCATGTCGATTGCCGCGTCGAATCTGTTCACGCGCAATATCTGGGGCGAGCTGGCGCGGACGAAGATGACGCCGCGGCAGGAATCCGCCATGGCGAAGACGGTCTCCCTGGTGGTGAAGTTCGGCGCTCTGGTCTTCGTGCTGAAGTTGCAGACCACGTTCGCGATCCAGATGCAGCTGCTGGGCGGGATATGGATTGCACAGCTCTTTCCGGCGGTGGTGGTGGGGACGTTTACGCGCTGGCTGCATCCGTATGCATTGTTTGCAGGTTGGGCGGCGGGGATGGCGGCGGGCACGGGGATGGCATGGGCGCTCCATCTGAAGAGCAGCCTGTACCCGGTTCCGCATGTGGGCACCATGTACGCGGCAGTGCCTGCGCTGGCGCTGAACCTAGGAGTTGCGGTGATGCTGACACCGCTGCTGCGGCGGCTGCCGGTCTCGGGCGGCAGCGACGAAACGGATGCCGCGGCGTATGTTGGCTAGATTCCGGCCCCCTCCCCTCTGCCGACCGATGGAGTCAATGGAGTCAATGTCAAGGTAGCGGCGTATGTTGGCTAGATTCCGGCCCCCTCCCCTCGATTGTTGCTTATGTTCTTCAAGGCAATGAGGTTAAGGGTGGAACAACACTTGTGATTGCACCAGGAGTGAAGCGTACCCTGGGCACGAAATGGAGGCTACGAGAAAGTAATGCGGCAGGGGCGGCAAGCTGCGTCTGGCTTCAGCGGTCTTTCGCAGACCGTCGATGGGGGTGTCGAAGACTGGGGTGTCCGGGCGCGAACACGGCTGGCGAAACCGGCATCTCACCGGCTGAGGAAGCGAGAGACCATGGCGGAAAACATCATTCTGGATTTCATTGAGAAGAAGCTTGCGCAGCCTGCGGAGGCGGAATCGTATGCGAATGTGGGGGATCGGGACCTGGCGAAGGGGATGATCGCCGGGCTGGTGGGCGGGATTGTGGCGACGGCGGCCAAGTCGGCTGCCGAGCGCATTTATCCGCCGCGGGTGCAGGGTGAAGCGGAGCCGCCGGTGGTGCTGGCGGAGAAGATTGCCGGGCACGAACTGGCGCCGGCGCCGAAGGCGGTTGCGGCGGAGAGCATCCATTGGACGTTTGGGGCCGTGGCGGGCGCCGCGTATGGAGCTTTGGCGGAGTTCTATCCGGCGGCGACCGGGCGGCAGGGCGTCAACTTCGGGATGACGCTGATGGCGCTGACCCATGAGGGCGCGCTGCCCGCGCTGGGATTGTCGGCGCAGCCGAAGGACCAGACCACCCGCGAGAAGTCGTCGGAGATGGTGACGCATGTGGTCTTCGGGCTGGTGACGGAGACGGTGCGGCGTATGGTTCGCAGCCGGATTTGACGGATCAATCCTCGAGTGAAACAGCCGCCTCTCGGACCGGGCTGCCTATGGATTTGCCGGCCGCAGGGCTGCGCGCTGGGCGGGGCTGAGGCGCTTGCTTCCGGGCCGTGCCGGAAGGATGCGGACAGAGGGTTCGATGGGTTCAAGCGAGCACTCGGGAGGGGCGGGGAGCACAACCGGCGGGGCGGCTTTCCACGGCCTGGCGGGCGCTGCCGGTGCATCTGGGACGGGTTGCGACAGCTCGGGCGGCGCGGCGACCGGAGCGGCAGCCGGTGCGGTGGCGGCCAGAGGCTTCGCCGGGAGCGCCTCGCCCTCGCTGGACTCCGGAGGCGCCTGAATTGCGGGTGAAGGTGTTTCTTCGGGTTCAATGGGCTCGAAGCTCACCTCGAAGACTGGGCGGGCGGCGCCGGCGATGCGCGGCGGCGAGCAAGGATAGGCGCGCGGGTCGCGGGCGACGGGTGCGGCGGCCGGGACAGGGGCCTCGGCGCGGGCAGGACGATGGCTCAAACGCGGGCTGGTTTTCATAGGGTTGGTCTTTGCCGCAGAGAAGACGCTGCGGGAGTGGAGCAATGTGACGTCTATGCTAGCAACCGCGAATCGGAAGCCGCCATGCCACCGAAGTGTCAACCAGCGTGAACCTTCCGTTTTGGGAAGAGCGCATGAGGAGGAATCAACATCCTATGGAGGCGACGCCGGCGCAATATCCTGATGGGCCGGGTGCGAGGAAGAGGGATCGATTTTGAATGAAGGCTTCCAGAGTTTTGTCATGGGCGGCTTCGAGTGCGCAACGCACCGCCGCCGGGATGGACGGCAGATCGATGTGCTGACATCGACGGGTCATGCCAGCCACGCTGCCGAAGATTATCGGCTGCTGGCGCAGGCAGGCATCCGCACAGTGCGGGACGGACTGCGATGGCACCTGGTCGAGAAGGTTGCCGGGGTGTACGACTGGAGCAGCTTTCTGCCGCTGCTGGACGCGTCGATCGCGACCGGAACGCAGGTGATCTGGGACCTGTGCCACTGGGGTGTGCCGCGCGGGCTGGACCTGTTTTCCGAGGATTTTGTGGTGCGGTTCGGCGCTTTTGCAGGAGCGGCGGCGCGGGTGATCTTTGAGCGCAGTGGCGGCATCCGGGGACCGGTTCCGTACTACTGCCCGGTGAACGAGATGAGCTTCTGGGCGTGGGTGGGCGGGGATGTGAAGGCATTCGCGCCGCATCAGGAAGGCCGGGGGCTGGAGTTGAAGCGGCAGTTGGTGCGGGCGTCGCTGGCGGCAATGACGGCGGTGCGGGATGTCGATCCGCGCGCAAGATTCGTGCAGGCGGAGCCGATCATCCACATTGTGCCGAAGTGGAAGGATGTGAAGAAGTATCCGCATATCGTGGAGGACGTGCGGCGGCACAACGCATCGCAGTATGAGGCGTGGGACATGCTGCGCGGCGATCAGGACGAGGAACTGGGCGGATCGCCCGACATGCTGGACATCATCGGGGTGAATTACTACTGGAATAACCAGTGGGTGCATGGCGGGGAGCGCAAGCCGCCGGGGCATCCGGATCATCGTCCTCTGCACCGGATGCTGGAGGATCTGTGGCAGCGCTATGGGCGGCCGATCGTGGTGACCGAGACAGGTGCGGAGGCGGATGCCGGGGCCGGCTGGCTGGGTTATGTGGCGGCGGAGGTGCGGCAGGCGCAGCGGGCGGGGGTCGAGGTGCTGGGAATCTGCATCTACCCGGTGATGGACTATCCGGGCTGGGATGATGAGCGGCACTGCCCGTGCGGGTTGATCGAAGTGGCGCCGGACTGGGACAGACGCCGGCTGCGGGTCGATCTGGCGGCGGAGGTTGGCCTGCAGGCGCGGCTGTTCGAAGCGCAATCGAGCGGCGCTGTCCGGGAGCAGCCGGTGCTGATGCCCGGCTGAGAAGCCGCCCGGGATGAAGGTTTGGCGCAAGGAGCGGAGACCGGATTTCGCCGGCGTCTCGCGGGGAAGTGGATGCTGGGGAGTAAGAGCATGGTGGAGTTGAGCGACACGAAGGTTCGCACGCAGCCGGCGCAGATCGAGAGGCTGGAGCAGAAGGCCGCGGAGCAGGCGGCATGGGAACTGGTCGATTCGGCGCGGAAGCTGGCGGATGAGCTGGCGGCGCGTCCGAACCTGGGGTTGAATACGGCACCGGAACGGGAGCTGGAGCGGTTCGCGGAGCTGGGATTGATGATGGCGCCGGTTCCGCACAGTCTGGGCGGACTGGGGCTGGGGTCGGAGCCCGGAACCCAGGCGGCGCTGATGCGGCTGCTCGCGATCACCGGCGGAGCCGACCTGGCGCTGGGGCGCATCTACGAGGGACATGTGAACGGCGTGCTGCTGACGGCGCGGTACGGGTCGTTCGCGCAGCTGAAGGCGCTGGCGGAGGACTGCCGCGAGGGAGCTCTTTCGGGGGTGTGGAACACCGGCGCGGCGGAGCTGCTGCGGCTGCATCCGGAGGGGGAGCGGTTTCGCTTCGAAGGGGTGAAGACATTTGCAACCGGCGCGGGATTCGTGCGGCGGCCGATTGTGACGGCGGAGCTGGATGGGCGCGGATGGCAGATGACGCTGCCCCGGATGGAGACGCTGGGGGCGACGCTCGACCGCAGCTTCTGGCATCCGCTGGGGATGGAGAGCTCGGAGAGCTTCGAGGTCGACTTCACTGGCGGCCTGGTGGGCGATGAGGATTTGATCGGGGAGCCGGGGGATTTCTACCGGGACCCTATGTTTCGCGGGGGGGCGATCCGCTTTGCGGCGGTGCAGGCGGGCGCGGTGCTGCGGCTGCACGGAATGTTTGCGGAGTGGCTGGAGGCGCGCGGGCGGGGCGACGATCCATATCATGTGGCGCGGCTGGGTGAGGTTTCGATCCTGGCGCAGGAGTGCGCGCTGTGGGTGGAGAAAGCGGCGGCAGTGGCAGAGGAGAGCTTTTACGGGACCGAGAAGCAGCATGTGGAGCGGATGGTGGAGTGTGCCAACATGATGCGGACGGCGATCGAGCAGAAGGCGACACGGGTGATGCAGCTGGTGACGGCGGGCGTGGGGGCGCATGGTCTGTTGCAGCCGCACCGGTTCGAGCGGGTGATCCGGGATCTGACGATGTACCTGCGCCAGCCGGCGCCGGACCAGGCGCTGGCGGCGGTGGGGCGAAGTGCGATGGAGAAGCACTGGCGGCGGGCTCGGGGCCCGCAGGGCGGGTTCTGGAGCGACGAGGGGCCGCTGGAGTCGCTGCCAGCGAGCTACTTTCAGAAGATTTACGAACGAAAGCGTGATCCGTGGGATTTCGAAACCAGCGCATACGAGCGGGAGAAGTATGACGCGACGCTGGCGAGTCTGCCGCGGCGGTGTTATGCGAGCGGGCTGGAGGTGGGGTGCTCCATCGGCGTGCTGACGGCGCGGCTGGCGGTGCGATGCGAGCGGCTGCTGGGCGTGGACGTCTCGGAGCGGGCGCTCGAACAGGCGCGGATTCGTTGCGCGGGTTGGCCGCAGGTGAGATTCGAACAGATGCAGGTGCCGCAGGAGCTGCCGGATGGGGAGTTCGACCTGGTGGTGGTGTCGGAGGTGGCGTACTACTGGCAGCGAGCGGACCTGGAGCGGGCGGCGGAAGGACTGGCGGCACGCCAAGGGGTAGGAGGGCAGCTGCTGCTGGTGCACCTGATCGAGCCCGTGGTGGATTATCCGCTGACCGGGGATGAGGTGCATGAGTACTGGCTTAGCCGACCGGAGTGGAAGCCGGTGCATGCGGAGCGGCATGAGCGGTTCAGGCTGGATCTGCTGGAGCGGGTGGGCGCGGGTTGAAGGAAAGCAGGTTACTTGACCCGGATGCGGAGTTTGCCGGGCCGGTGGTGGCGGAGGCGAGCCGATGCCGCAGGCGAGCGATGGTTTCGGTGATGGTGGCGCGGCGGGGAGGATGGTCCGGCGGGACGAGGAACAGGGCTTCGATGAGGGTGTCGGCGTCGAGGAGTTCGAGGAAGCGCGGAGTGGGCAGAGCAGCGGACTGGAGGTCGCGCAGGCGCTCGCGCCAGGCGGCCGGATAAGCGGAGAGGCTGGAGGAAGGAGCGTCGTTGAAGCGGCGCAAGCCGGCGAGGGTGGCGAAGCGATGTTCGAGCCACTCGGCGGAGTCGACCAGGTGCGGCAGGCCGGCGGCGGATTCCTGCTGCCAGAGCCGCAACTGCCCGGAGAGGCCGACTTCGGCGCGTCCATCGAGCCGGGCGGAGGTGAAGGTGCGGACCGCAGGGGAGTGGCGAATGCGTGCGCCGACTTTGCGCAGGGCGTCGACGAAGGCGACATCTTCAAGCGGTTTGACGGGCGGCAGCCCTCCGGCAAGGCGGTAGATGGCGGGGGTGCAGGCGAGCGATGCGCCGAAGTGCTGCAGATGGCGGGGCCAGGGGTCGGCGGGATCGGGGTCGAGCAGGGATTCGAACCGGGCGACCAGGCGCTGGTAGAGGCGGTCACGCTCATAGGCGAGGCGGGCGCCGGGGTCGAGGGCGTCGAGGTCATCGGGCAAGAGCTCGATGGTGCCGCCGACGGCGTCGGCTCCGGCTTCGATTTCGCCCAGGTTGGCGGCGATCCAGTTCGCATGGACGAGAGTGTCGGCGTCCGTCGAAAGGATGGCGGTGTGCGGGGTGGTGAGAAGTTCCAGGCGATCGCAGGCGAGGTCCATCAGGGCGCGGCGCGCGGTGCCCACGTGGGCTTGTGCCGGGGGAAGGTGGCAGGTAAGCAGGCGCAGGAGAAAGCCTGGGTGGCCGCGGGCGTAGCGCTCAGCGACGGCGAGGCTGCGGTCGGTGCAGTTATTGAGCAGCAGCAGGACTTCGTAGGAGTCGTGAGGCAGCGGCGATCCGCCGTCATCGATCTGCAGGCGCAGGGCGTCGAGCGTGGCGGTGAGGACGGCTTCTTCGTTGCGCGCGGGAATGATGACAACGGCGCGGCAGCGAGGATCTGGTGCGGGCAGGACGGCAGCGTCGATCCCCGTAGAGCGTCGGTGAGCGGCGTCCGGCGCGAACACCGGGTGCGCCGCCGGAAGGGCAAGGGTTGCGCTCATGCGGGCAGAGGCTCCGCTTCAGGATCGCCCTGCGGGGTGGAGAGGTGTTCGCGGATTGCAAGGTCGAGCCAGGCCTGGTTGGCCCAGAGGCGTTCGGCTCCCTGGTAGCGACGGGAGAAAGCTGCGATGACGTCGGCGAGCGCGGAGTCAATCTGACTTTTGTAGCCGAGGGCGATGCGGCGCTTGAACGCGATGGGGCGGGCAGGGGTGCCGTGGCAGAGGACAGGGAACAGCGGTTCGTGCAGGCGAGTCTGGGTGTCTTCGCGAAAGCGCGTCAGGTCGATACGAACGCCGTCGCGGGTGGCGTAGGGGAGGTCTTCGTAGAAAGCGGACGGGAGACTGAGGGTCAGCGGCAGCGCGGCGTCGCGGGCGGTGCGGTGATCGACGTGATGACCGAGACCGAGGGGCAGCACGAGCGCTGCCTTTCCTGCGTTGCGCCCGGCGTGAGCCAGATCGTCAAGCGCCTTGCAGATGATGGGAATGGCCGGATCGTGGGAAAGAACGTCGAGGTCGCAGACGACCGACGCGGCGCGATGCAGGCGGATGGGCGCGTCGTGCAGATCGAGGTCGAGCATGGCCACGCCGTCGCCGAAGGTCTCTAGAAAGGCTTGATCTTCGCGCTTGCGCAGGCTGGAGACGAGGTCGAGTCGCGCGGATTCGGAGGGCTCTTTGATGTCCGCGTAAGGGGCATAGAGCGAACGGGTGAAGACGTTGAGGATGGTGACGCGGTGTCCGGCGGCAAGCCAGCGGGTGATGGAGAGCGACAACGAAAAGGCGGCGTCGTCGCGATGGGGTGAGAGCACGAAAAGGTTCAAGCGCGGGCTTCCGGAATGTGGATTGTCTTGGAACGCGGCATGCGCGTGGCGTCGACCCATCGATCAGACGCTTAGGATGCGGGATCCTGAAGGCGAGTTGCGGGCGGCCGGATGGATTTGCACTTTGCGACCTGAAACGATGCCGGTCTGGTTCAAAACCCAACGCAAAGCGGCGTTTTCACATCTCACGGGAGACGATCACGACAATTTGTTTGCTTTAGAAGACATAACTTAACGAGGGCCTCCTTTGCAGATTGAGTCGAATTCTGATCATGATTTGCACGACCAGTCGCACCATTCGGCCGCCCCGGCCAATGGAAGTTCATCCGAACCTGACCTGATCTGCTTCAGCCATCTGCGCTGGCACTTTGTCACGCAGCGTCCGCAGCATCTGCTGACGCGCTGCGCGCGGGATCGCCGCGTCTTCTTCTGGGAGGAGCCGTTCCGGGACGCGGACGAGCGTAGCGCCGGCATCCCGACGCTGGAGGTGATGCAGGAGCAGGAGAAGCTGTGGGTGTTGCGGCCGCACCTTCCCGGCGCCGGAGACGCCGATGCGATGCAGCGGGAGCTGCTGACTCAGTTTATGGCGGAGTTCCATGTCGCGCATTCTGTGCGCTGGTACTACACGCCGATGGCTCTGGCATTCACCGATGGGCTTGAACCCGAGGCGACGGTCTATGACTGCATGGATGAGCTGAGCGGCTTTCTGGGCGCGCCGCCGGAGTTGCAGTCGCGTGAGCAGATGCTGTTTGAGCTTGCTGATGTGGTCTTTACCGGCGGCATGAGCCTGTACGAGGCGAAGCGCAAGCAGCACGCGAACGTGCATGCTTTTCCCAGTTCGATCGACGTGCCTCACTTTGCGCGCGCCAAGGACGTGACGGAGGATCCGTCGGATCAGGCCGGCATACCGCATCCGCGCGCCGGTTTCTTCGGTGTGCTGGATGAGCGTTTCGACAGTGCGCTGGTGGCGGAGGTCGCGCGTCTGCGGCCGGAGACGCACTTCATCTTTCTGGGACCGGTGGTGAAGATCGATCCGGCAACGCTGCCGCAGGGCGAGAACGTTCATTACCTGGGAGGCAAGAACTACGATGAGCTGCCGGAGTATCTGGCGGGCTGGGATGTGGCTCTGCTGCCGTTTGCGTTGAACGCATCGACGCGGTTCATCTCGCCGACCAAGACTCCGGAGTATCTCGCGGCGGGCAAGCCGGTGGTTTCGACGGCCATCCACGATGTGATTTCAGGCTATGGGAATCCTGGGCTGGTTGCCATTGCCCACACGCCGGAGGAGTTTGCCGCGGCGCTGGACCGGGCGATGGAGCCGCCGACCGAAGCGTGGCAAAAGGCGGTGGCGGAGAAGCTTGCGACGAGCTCCTGGGATCGGACGTGGGAGTCGATGTGGAAGCAGATCGAGCGGGTGCGCAGCCGCTCGGCGGAGCACCGGCAGGAGGCAGTATCGGCCTTCCGGCTGGCGCCGGTGACGGTGAAGGTAGGGAGCCTTCGCGCGCTGCGGACCGAGCATTACGACTACCTGGTAGCGGGCGCGGGGCTGGCCGGGGGAGTGCTGGCGGAGCGGCTGGCGAACGGCATGGGCAAGCGCGTGCTGATCATCGACAAGCGCGACCATATCGGCGGCAACACCTATGATTACCGCGATGCCGCGGGCATCCTGGTGCACAAGTACGGGCCGCACATCTTCCACACCAACAGCGCCGAGGTGATGCAGTATCTTTCGAAGTTCACCGCGTGGCGCAATTATGAGCATCGCGTGCTGGCGCAGGTGGATGGGAAGCTGGTGCCGATTCCTATCAACCTGGAGACGATCGAGAAGCTGTATGGGCTGTCGCTCGACGCGGCGGGGATGCAAGCGTTCCTGGCTGCACGGGCAGAGGCAGGCCGCATGATTCGCACGTCCGAGGATATCGTGTTGAGCCGGGTGGGACGCGAGCTGTACGAGAAGTTTTTCAAGAACTACACGCGCAAGCAATGGGGGCTCGATCCTTCGGAGCTGGATGCTTCCGTGGCGGGGCGCATTCCGGTGCGGTTCGACCGCGACGACCGGTACTTCACCGACACCTACCAGGCGATGCCGAAGCATGGATTCACGCGGATGTTCGAGCGCATGCTGGATGCCAAGAACATCACCATCATGACCGGGGTGGAGTATGCGGATGTGGCGCGGGCGTATCCCAACGTGAAGACGATCTTCACCGGGCCGGTGGATGAGTACTTCGGCTACCGGTTCGGACCGCTGCCGTATCGTTCGCTCGAGTTCAGGCACGAGACCTATGCGCAGGAGCGCTTCCAGCAGGCGGCGGTGGTGAACTATCCAAATGATCATGCGTATACCCGCGTGACCGAGTTCAAGTACCTGACTGGACAGAGTGCGCGGAAGACCAGCGTGGTGTACGAGTATCCGCGAGCTGAAGGCGATCCGTACTATCCCATTCCGCGTCCCGAAAATGCGGCGCTTTATGCCAAGTACAAGGAGCTGGCGGAGCAACGGCCTGAGGTGCATTTCGTGGGCCGGCTGGCGACGTACAAGTACTACAACATGGACCAGGTGGTCGCGCAGGCGCTGGTAACGTACCGGAAGATCACCGGGACGGATGAGCCGCTGGCCGCTGCGCCGGCAGCGGCAAGACTGGTAGAAGCGCGCACTTAGAGCGGTTCTCCTGTTACTTAGAGCGGTTCTCCTGTTGCGGTGGCGGCGAGACACCAAGCGAGTGCGGTTTTCCGTGACCAGAAGACGCGGTCGTTCTGGAATTGCGGGTACACCGCAAGGAGAACTGCTTCGGCATGGTTCTCCGATCGCTGTTTTCTGCCGGGACCAGGTCACCGATCCATGGACACGCGGGGACTGGAGTATGCTTCCTGCGACGAGGAAATCCAGGCTGTCCGTGCGGATTGTTGGGTGGGCGAAGATGCGCGAATTGAACCTTCACGACACAAAGGGAGGTCGCGGAGCGGAGGCTTGCGATCTCTATAATCGGGACATCGAACCAGGAATGCAGCACGAACTCGAAGGGCGGGATGCAGCCTAGATGCAAAAGCGGGATCGGCGGGCAGTGATTGTAGGGGCAGGACCGGGCGGGCTGGCAGCCGCCATTCTGCTGGCAAAATCCGGGGTCAAGGTCACCATGGTGGAGAAGCGTTCCGAGGTGGGTGGACGCACTTCGACCATGCAGCAGGACGGATTCAAGTTCGATATAGGACCTACCTTCTTTCTCTATCCAAGGGTGTTGAAGGAGATCTTCGCGGCGGCCGGCTACGATCTCAACCGCGAGGTTCCGATGACCCGGCTGGACCCGCAGTACAGGCTGGTCTTCGGCGGAGGCGGCGAGTTACTGGCGACTCCGAATGTGGAGCAGATGGAGAAGGCGATTGCGGCGATTTCGCCGGAGGATGCGAGGCGCTTTCACCACTTCATCACGCACAATCGCAACAAGCTTGAGAAGTTCATGCCGTTTCTGCAGACGCCGTTCGAGAGCTGGCGCGACCTGGCCAAGCCGGAGATGATGAAGCTGCTGCCGCTGCTGGCGCCGTGGCGTTCTCTGGATACCGACCTTCAAGTGCATTTCAAAGACGAACGAATCCGTCTTGGCTTCAGCTTTCAGTCGAAGTATCTGGGGATGTCGCCGTTCCGCTGCCCGAGCCTGTTTTCCATACTGTCGTTTCTCGAGTATGAGCATGGAGTGTTTCATCCGGCGGGCGGATGCGGCGCTGTGACCAAGGCCATGGCGCGCATCGCGCAGGAGATGGGCGTCGAGATTCTGCTCGACGAATCGGTGGAGCAGGTGGTTATCGAGCGCGGGAAGGCGACCGGGGTAAAGACGGCCAACCATCTGCTCGAAGCCGACGCGGTGGTGGTGAATGCGGACTTCGCCGGCGCGATGCGCAAGCTGGTGCCCAACCGGCAACGCCGGCGCTGGACGGATGAGCGCCTGGCGAAGAAGAAGTATTCGTGCTCGACGTTCATGATGTATCTCGGGATTGAAGGCCGGTATGACGAGGTCTCGCACCATACCATCTACCTGGCGGAGAACTACAAGGAGAACCTGCGCGATATTGAGGAGCGCCATACGCTCTCGCCCAACCCATCGTTCTATGTGCAGAATGCGTGTGTGACGGACGATACGCTGGCACCGCCCGGACACAGCACGCTGTATGTGCTGTTGCCGGTGACGCACGACACCGGATCCGTCGACTGGGCCTTAGAGGGTTCGCGCTATCGAGCGCTGGCGATCGAGCAGATGGAGAAGATCGGGCTGAAGGATGTTGAACGGAGGATCCGCACCGAGAAGATTCTGACCCCGGCCGGCTGGGCGGAGGACTTCGGCCTTTACAAGGGTGCGACGTTCTCCATGGCGCACTCGCTGGACCAGATGCTCCATCTCCGGCCGCACAACCGCTTTGAAGATGTGGGACAGATGTATCTTGTAGGCGGCGGGACTCACCCGGGGAGCGGGCTTCCGGTGATCTTCGAGTCGGCTCGCATTACCTCGCGGCTGCTGCTCGAGGATCTCGAGATCGAGCCGATGTGGGATACCGGCGAGGGCAGCCGACCGTTGAAAGCGGAGCTGGTCGGGGCTGCCTCCTGATATGGAGACCGGATGATGATCGCGATGCAAGCGCCGAAGCTCCGAGTCGCCGCAGGCAGCGCGGCGGAGCCCTCGGCGCAGAGCCCGGTCCATCGGGCCTGGGCCGCCACGCCTCTGGCGGAGCGGCTGCGCGTGCTGCGGCGCGTGCGGCATGGGCTGGCGGGACGCGCCGGAGAACTGGTGAAGGCGATTGCGCCTGGACCGGCACGAAAACCCGCGGATACGCTGGCGGCGGAGGTGCTGCCATTGCTGGCGGCGTGCCGCTTCCTGGAGCGGGAGGCGAAGGGCATCCTGGCTCCGCGGACGCTGGGGCGGCGCGGGCTTCCGTTTTGGCTTTCGGGGATCGATGCCACGGTAGAGCGCGTGCCGCTGGGCACGGTGCTGATTATTGCGCCTGCGAATTACCCGCTGTTTCTGCCTGGCGTCCAGGCTCTGCAGGCTTTGGCGGCGGGGAACGCCGTGGTCTGGAAGCCGGGCGCGGGCGGCGCGGCGGTGGCGGACGTGTTTGCGGATGCGTGCGGGACGGCCGATCTGCCAAACGGTCTGCTGCGAGTGACGGATGAGTCGGTGCAGACGGCTGCTGTAGAGATCGATCGCAGGCCAGACAAGATCGTGTTTACGGGCTCTTCTACGGCGGGCCGGGCGGTGATGCGGATGGCTGCGGACCATGCGATTCCGGTGGTCGCGGAGCTCTCCGGATGCGACGCGGTGCTGGTGCTGGAGGGAGCCGATGTGGCCCGGGTGGTGGATGCGCTTTGTTTCGGTATGCGCCTGAACGGTTCGGCGACTTGCATGGCGCCGCGGCGCCTGTTGCTGGTAGGCGGCGGCCATGAGGCGATACCGGCGGAGCTGCAGCGAAGATTCGAGGCAATGGAGCCGGTTTTTCTGGCGGACCCGGTGCGGCTCAGGCTGGAGAAGCTGCTGGTGAATGCGCAGTCGCTGGGAGCGAACGTAAGCGGTGGGCCGGATGGCTTCTGGATGAAGCCGCTCCTGGTGATGGATGGTTTGCCGGAGATGGAGATTGCGCGGACCGATCTTTTCGCGCCGGTGGTGACAGTGATCCGGGTTCGCGATGAAGCGGCGGCGCTGGAAGCCGAGCAGGAGTGTCCGTTCGGGTTGACGGCGGCGATCTTCGGCGACGAGACCAAGGCGCGGGCTTTGGGTGCGCGACTGAGTGTGGGGACGGTGCTGGTGAATGATCTGATTGTGCCGACGGCGGATCCAAGGGTTCCGTTCGGTGGGCGGCGCGACAGCGGATTCGGCGTGACGCGCGGGACGGAGGGCCTGCTGGAGATGACCGCGGTGAAGACGACGTCGGTGCGACGCAGCCGGGATCGCAGGCATTATCAGCCGACCGGCGAAACTCATGCGGATATGTTCGCGGGCGTGTTGGAGTTGACCCACGCCGCCGGCTGGGGAGCGAGATGGGCCGGGCTGCGCAAGATGGTAGCCGCGGCGAAGAAGCTGAAGTAAGCAGGGTAGCGAACGGTTGCGGGGAGAGACGATGAAGGTTGCGGTGATCGGAAGTGGATTGGCGGGACTCTCGGCGGCGTGCACGCTGGCGGCGCGCGGGTACCAGGTCGAGGTTTTCGAGAAGAATCCCTGGCTGGGAGGCAAGGCGGCGCAGCTGAAAGAGCAGGGCTTCCGGTTCGACATGGGGCCGACCATCCTGATCCAACCGTCGGTGCTGCGGCAGGTCTTTGACGAGAGTGGGCGGAAGCTTGAAGACTACATCCCGATGGTGCGTCTGGACCCGCAGTGGCGTTGCTTCTTCGAGGATGGCAGCCGCATCGATTTACGGGACAACGCGCAGGAGATGGCGGCACAGCTGGAGGCTCTCTGGCCCAAAATGGGTGCGGGCTATCTGAAGTTTCTGGAGCAGTCGGAGCAACTGCATTCGATCTCCGACCGGTTCTTCTTCTGGCGATCGATCGGCTCGATGCGCGACACCATGGACGTGAAGGGTGCGTTCGACCTGAAGGTGCTGCGCGACGTGATGCGCATGCGCCTGGGCAAGACGGTAGCCCAGGTGATCCGCGAGAACATTCCGGATGCGAACACGGCGCAGATGCTCGACCACTTTGTGCAGTATGTGGGCTCCTCACCGGATGCATCGCCGGCGATTCTCTGCGCGATCGGGCACATGCAGATGGAAGAGGGCATCTGGTATCCGCTGGGCGGAACGCGCGCGGTGCCGGAAGGACTGGCGAAGCTGGCGGCGGAGCTGGGCGTGACGTTCCATCCTTCGACCGACGTGGCTCGCATCGAGACCGACAAGCCGAAGACCGGCAGGGGCGGCGGCAAGGTGACCGGGGTAGTCACAACTGAGGGCGAGCGTTATTCGTTCGACGCGGTCGTTTCGAATGAGGACGCCGTGCGCACGCATCGCGAACTGCTGAGCGGAACGGCTGCGGCACGTCACTTCGAGCATAAGCGCGGCTACGAGCCGGCGTGCTCGGGCGTGGTGCTTTATCTTGGGCTGAACCGGCGGTACGAGCACCTGGCGCACCACGACTTTGTCTTCTCGCGCGACCCGCACGAGGAGTTTCATGCCATTTACGAGCAGGGCGTGCCTGCGCCGGACCCGACCTGCTACCTGGCGGCTACGGCGGCGACTGACCCGGCGAGCGCGCCGGAGGGCGGCGAAGCGCTGTATGTGCTGGTGCACACACCGTATCTGCGGCCGGGTCAGGATTGGAAGCAGATGCTTCCGGGCTACCGGCAGGTGATTCTAGATAAGCTGAAGCGTACGGCGGGTCTCACCGACATTGAAGAGCGTATCGTCTTCGAGCGGCATTTGACTCCGCAGGATATCCATGAGCGCTACCGGGTGCTGAATGGAGCGATCTACGGGATTTCGAGTCATGGGGTCTTCAACGGAGCGTTCAAGCCGGCGAATCGCTCGGCGGAGGTAAAGGGGCTCTACCTGGCGGGCGGCGCGGCGCATCCCGGGCCGGGCATGCCAATGGTGATGATGTCGGGCTGGATCGCCGCGGACTCGCTCGACCAGGACTTCGGCGCGGGTGGTGCGCGGGTCGTTCGTGAGCGCGAAGTTTACGCGATGGCTTAGAGTAGGTCACACGCCATGGATGCGCCGCACATCTCGAAGAAGGTGCTGGGATTCTTCCGGTGGATCGTTCGCGGCTACTTCCGGCGGCACTTTCGCGCGGTGCGGACGAGCGACGCTGCGCGGTTCACGCGGCTGCAGAACGGTCCCTTGATTGTCTACGCGAATCACAGCTCGTGGTGGGATCCGATGGTGTGCGTGCTGCTGGCGGGGCGACTGATGCCAGGACGCAGTCACTATGCGCCCATGGATGCGGCGGCGTTGGCGCGGTACGGCATCTTGAAACGGGTCGGCATCTTCGGGGTGGATACGCATTCGGTGCGCGGAGCGGCCCGGTTCATGCGGACGGGCCTGGATCTGCTGGCATCGGGGGGCGTGCTGTGGGTGACGCCGCAGGGACGATTTGCCGATGCACGGGAGCGTCCGCTGGTGTTCAAGCCGGGGCTGGCGGCGCTTGCGGCCCGGGCTCCGGCCGGCTGCACGGTGCTTCCGTTGGCGATTGAGTATGTGTTCTGGGATGAGCGGCTGCCGGAGGCGCTGCTGCAGTTTGGCGAGCCGGTGATTGTGGACGGAAGTTCAGCCGAAGAGGTGGAATGCCGCCTGGAAGCGGCGCTGCTCGAAACCATGGAGACGCTGAAGCGGAAATCGATGGGGCGCGATCCGCGCGCTTTTGAGGTGTTGCAGAGCGGGCGGGTGGGCGCTGGTGGATTTTACGAGCTGGGACAGAGGCTGGTGGCGCGGCTGCGCGGGCGCAGATATCAGCCGGAGCACACGGCCGCGCCGCTGGTTGAACAGGAAGAACGCGGATGATCGTTGCGCTCGCCGCGGTGTGCTTCTTCTGCGCGCTGGTGCCGGCAGTGATGTTTGCCGTCAACCTGCGCTACTATTGCGAACCTGCGCCGGCTGATGGAGCGGCGCTGCCGGCGGTTTCGGTGCTGATTCCGGCGCGGAACGAGGCGTTGGGTATTGAAGACGCGGTGCGGGCGGTGCTGGCCAGCAGCGGCGTCTCCTTCGAAGTTGTGGTGATGGACGACGGCTCGAGCGACGCGACGGCGGAGATTGTGCGGGCACTGGCCGCGGAGGATGCGCGGGTGCGGCTGGAGCGGGCGCCCACTCTGCCGGCCGGCTGGAACGGCAAGCAGCATGCGTGCTGGGCTCTGGCGCACGCCGCGCGGAACCCGGTGCTGTGCTTTGTGGATGCGGACGTTCGGCTGGGGCCGGAGTGCGTGTCGCGCATGGCGGCGTTCCTGGAGGCGGGCGGATGCTCGCTAGTGAGCGGGTTTCCGCGCCAGGTGACGGGCACGGCCCTCGAGTGGATGCTGCTGCCATTGATCCATTTTGTGCTGCTGGGATTTCTTCCGATCGTCCGCATGCGACGGGGAAGCGATCCGGCGTTTGCGGCGGGGTGCGGGCAATTCATGATGGTGCGGGCTGCGCATTATCTGGCGTGCGGGGGCCATCGTGAGATTCGCCTGACGATGCACGATGGTTTGCGGCTGCCGAAGCTGTTTCGCGAAGCTGGCTTCAGGACGGATCTGGCAGACATCACGCGTCATGCAAGCTGCCGGATGTATACGAGTGCGGCGCAGGTTTGGAGCGGGCTGGCGAAGAATGCGACGGAAGGGATCGCCGATCCAAAGCGGATTGTGCCGGTCACGGTGGTGTTGTTGCTTGGCCAAGTGCTGCCGAGCTTCGCTTTGATCTACACGCTACTCACAAGTATTCCGTTGCTCTGGATGCTCTGGCATCACGCCTTCATCCTTGGAGTGTCCCGACCGGTGGAAGCGAGCGTCTTCGGCGTAGCTTTTATCGGATCATTGGTCGCTGCCTACCTTCCCAGAGCTCTGGCTGCCCCCCGCTTTCGCCAGGACTGGCGCAGCGCCGTTTTTCATCCCCTGGGTATCAGCCTGCTGCTTGTGCTTCAGTGGTACGCCCTGATTCGCAAACTGCGTGGCGGCACCGTAAGCTGGCGCGACCGCACGTATGCGAAGGCCGAGAGCGCCTAAGGCCCTTTTGTCATCACCCCTTTTGTTTGTCATCCCCAAACGGGATCTGCGGCTGGGAGCCGCTTTGAGGCCAGGGCGGGGTGAAAGACAAGGGCAAGCGCGGATTCCCTTCGGGAATGACAAACCAAAGCTTTATCGGTAGCTCTCAATGAGAGCATGCCCCACCCGCCAGGCATTCTCCAGCGCCGGCACGTAAGCCGAATCCGTAGCCACCTTTGTCTCCGCCAGGCTTTCCGCAGCGGTGATGCCGTCCCGTTGCTGATCGAAGTTGGAGGCTGCCCGTGCGATCACGACTCGTGCGAAGTCCACCCGACCCGCTGCGGCCAAGAACTTGAGTGACTGCAGGATGCCGGCGTCCTCCATGGCTGTGATCGTGTAATGAGCACGTTCGCCCGACTGGTACGCCACCCACCGATGAGCACGCCGGCTGAGGCACTGCCCATGCCAGAAGGTGCTTGAGGCAAGCTCGTCTCCACACAGGACACACGGAGGCTGCTGAGCCGTCGCCGAAGGGCTGAAGAGCAACCGGCGCAGGGCAATGGCCGGAGTCTCCAACAGCTCAACGTCGCTGGCGACCTGGAAGGCTCGCGTCACGGAACGAGCATTGAGCTGAAAGAGGATTCCGTCATCCCCATTGAACCGGCTCGCCAGCGGCTGTTCATATGGGACGGATTTACCAATGGGAACGAAGCCGTCGGGCCACTCCGCTGGGATTTCGCGAGCGTCGATCTCGTGGGTGAGGTCGCCGTCGACGACGAACTCCGGCAGCGCGACCGAAGCAAGCGAACCCTTGGCCGGATCGATCCCAGCTACGCCTGTGATCAGCACATGTGCGCCGGAAAGATCGAAGCGGGAGTCCAGCCCAAGTGCCATCACGGAAGCCGCTGCCCGCGCCGCTCCCACGCCGGTTGCACACGCCAGAATCGCTTGCTGCGGGTTGAGCCACACCGGACGATATCCGGCGGGCAGCGCCAGCCGCTCCGCCAGCTCCTCGCGCTCGATGAAACAGCGCAGCTCACCCGGCACCGGTCCGGCATCCGGCTCAAACGCCGCGAGGATGAGGTGTTTGATAGCAATCATGGGGCAGACGAGAAGCAGATCCCTGCGGATGGAAAACAAAGGAGACTAGACGCCCTTTTTCTGCGGCTCCCAGATGAACTTGTGGATCTGAAGCGAGAGCCGGGCGTCGATGCCGTCTTCCATCATCCACTCGACGAGCGTTCGGGGATCGAGGGTGGCGTTGTCGGTGGTGCGCAGTGGGCTGGGTGACTTGTTGAAGGCGGGGCTGAGCAGGATGCCGCCGGCTCGGGCGTGCAGGTCGTGTTGGGCGACGAAGGCGCGGGCGAACTCGTAGTCCTCGCGGTGGCTCAGGACGAACTTTACCTCGTCGTTCGGAGTGAGCGCGGCGAGGTTCTCCAGGCGGAAGCTGTTGGCGGCGGAGCCGGCGCCGGGGCATTTGACGTCCACGATCTTGTGCACGGCTTTGGGGACGAGGTCGAGAGGACGCTCGCCCGAGGTCTCGATCATGAGGGTATAGCCGCGGGCGAGCAGTTCGTCCATGAGCGGCAGGAGTTCCTTAACCTGGAGCATGGGCTCGCCGCCGGTGAATTCGACGAGCTTGCAAGGGCCGAGCGCTTCGATCTGGCGGATGACCTCAGCCTGGGTGAAGGGCTTGCCGCCGGCGAAGGTGTACTCGGAATCACACCAGGCGCAGCGGAGATTGCATCCGGCGAAGCGGACGAAGATGCAGGGGAGGCCGGCGAACGACGATTCGCCCTGAACGGATTTATAGAGTTCGATGAGGTACATGGCTCGCGCAGATTCCGGACGCTGAGGAGTTGAAAGGTTTTGGAGTGCCGCTTGCCGTGCGCGTGCTATTCGTAATACCGGGCGAAGCTGCTGTCGGTCTCGTAAAGGGTGCAGTCTTTGACCTTGACGCGGCCATGGGTCATCTCGTCAAGTTGAGTGGCGGTATTGTCGAAGAAATATTTGGCCAGGTTTTCGGCGGATGGATTGACCTGATCGAAGGGCTTGAGGTCGTTGATCATCTGGTGGTCGAGGTAGTCGACAACCGGGCGCATGACCTGCTTCAGCAGCTTGAAATCGAGCAGCAGGCCAGCTTCATCGAGCTCCGCGCCGACCAGCGTCACGAAGACCTTGTAGTTATGGCCGTGCGGATTTTCACACTTGCCGCGGTAGTTACGCAGGTAGTGGCCGGAGGAAAACCCGGCTTCTACGGTCACTTCATACATCGTTGATGGATCCCTTCTGTGGCCGGACGCTGGTGAGACGGCAACCGGTGGCGGAGTGCCATCTTCCATTGTACGGAAGTCAAGCCTGGCCGCGTTTGCGCCTGCGGAGGGCGCGGTCTTCCTCGGCGCGGCGCTCGGCCTGCTCAAACAGGGTAGAGAAGATGCCACTGAGGGTGACGATGAGGGCGAGCACCAGGAAGGCAATCCCCATGGTGCGCCAGAGCGAGGCATCGCCGGGCGAGCCGGGCTGTTGAGCGATATTCGAAAAGGAAAGACCGAAGGCACCGAAGGCGAAGAAGGCAAGGGTGCCAGCGAGAATGTAGAGGTTGCGGGCCATGGAGATCCTGGCTAGTAGGATAGCGTGGAGGGATTCAGTCCGTGCTGATCGAGTTCGACGCAGCAAAGAACGGGCGCGACTCCGTGAACGAGGGCTGGATTACGCCGGGGCAAGGATCTTGACCTGGCACCCTCGCGGATCGCGGCAGGATCTTTGCTGAAGACGATGGAATCACGCTCTTTCTGCACGCGTGCGAGACTCAACTGTCCTTGCGATAGAGCAGGTTCTTCATCGCCGCACGCCGCTCTTCATCCAAGGCGCGCTTCTCGGCTGCGGTCATCGTCCCACCCATGCCGCTGGAGTTGTTCTCCGGCTCGCTGCACTCGGGGCAGCGGTTGGCGAAGCCGGGCTTTCCGGGCCTCAACTCGAACTCTTCCTCACACACAACACACACTTTCATCGGAAACGCCATCGCTCCATTCTAGGGCGTCCGGTCGATCTTCGCGAAGTGCCCGCAGCCCTCTTCTGTTCGACACGACGGCGACGAGGAACGAAACTGCGTTGACGACGGGATGTGGACCACGCGACGACGAGGAACTGAGTGGAAGTCGTACCGCGCTTCAGAGCGCCGGGCTTAATCTGCTCCCAGCAGCCCCAGCAGCCCGGCTTCATCGAGCACCTTCACCCCAAGCTGCTCCGCTTTCTCAAGCTTGGACCCCGCTTCGTCGCCTGCAACCACATAGCTGGTCTTCTTTGAGACCGATCCCGACACTTTGCCGCCGGCCGCCTCGATCTTCTCCTTTGCCTGTTCCCGGGTCAGCGTCGGCAAGGTGCCGGTCAACACGAAGGTCAGGCCTTCGAGGACGGTGGTGGTCACGCGCTTTTCCGCCGTCATCACGACCCCGGAAGCTTCAAGCCGCCGCACCAGTTCGCGGTTTCGCGCTTCCGCAAAGAACTCGCGGATGGCCTCGGCCACCTTCGTCCCGACTTCGTTGACCTGGATCAGCTCTTCCTCGGAGGCGTCCATCAGCGCGTGGATGCCGCCGAAGCGTGCCGCCAGCAGCCCCGCCGTACGCTCTCCAACAAAGCGTATACCCAACCCGAGCAGCACCCGAGCCAGCCCTGCCTGCTTCGATCGCTCGATCTCATCCAGCAGCGCCTGCGCCGTCTTGTCTCCGACCCGATCAAGCGCCAGCAGTTGTTCTTTTGTCAGCTCATACAGGTCGGCGATCGACCGCACCAGCGGCTGGCGAACCGTCCGGGGCGAGCCATCCTCTTCGCTGGCTTCCTCAAGCGTCTGGCCGAGCAGCTGCGCGACCATCGCCTCGCCCAGACCTTCAATGTTCATGACGCCGCGCGCACCGAAGTGGATCAGCTCCTCCCGGATGCGTGCGGGGCAGCTTGCATTGACACAGCGCCAGTCCACCTCGCCAGGCTCCTTGATCAGCGCCGTACCGCAGACCGGACAATCCGTCGGGAAGACGATCTCGATCGAATCCGGACCGCGGGCTGCCACGCCGGTAATCTTCGGAATCACGTCGCCACCGCGTTCCACAGAGACCGAGTCGCCGATGCGCACGCCGAGCCGGGCCATCTCGTCAGCATTGTGCAGTGTCGCCCGGCTCACCGTCGTGCCGCTGATGAAGACCGGCTGCAGGTCCGCCACCGGCGTCACCTTGCCGGTGCGCCCCACCTGGAACAGCACGCCATTGAGCCGCGTCACCCCCGCGCGCGCCGCGAATTTATAAGCGATCGCCCAACGCGGAGCCTTCCCGGTGAAGCCCAGCCGCCGCTGCTGCTGCGCCGCATCCACCTTGATGACGATGCCATCGATCTCGTAGCTCAGGGTGTCGCGCAGCGGTTCGCTACGCTGAATGAAGTCCCAAACGCCTTCGATTGAGTCGACCGTCGCCACCTGTGGGTTTACCCGCATGCCGAGTTGGCCCAGCGTCGCGAGCGCCGCCGCCTGCGAGTCCAGCAGCATTGCGCCGGCCTCGCTCTCCAGCAGGAAGTACGCGTAGAAATCGAGTCTGCGCTGGGCCACGATATTCGGCTCCAGCGTGCGGATCGTGCCCGCCGCGGCGTTGCGCGGATTGGCAGCCGGTGCCTGCCCCGCAGCCTCGCGTTCCTGGTTCAGTTTGGCAAACGCAGCTTGCGGCATGACGCACTCGCCCCTTACCTCGAAGCGCTGCGGCAGGCCGGCAGTCTTCAGCTTCCCGGCCGGGATGAATAAAGGGATGCTGCGGATCGTCCGGACATTCGACGTCACGTCTTCGCCGATGGACCCGTCGCCGCGAGTCAGCCCGCGCACCAGGCTGGCTCCGTTCCTGCCCGGCCCATAATGCAGCGCCAAAGACAGCCCGTCCAGCTTCAGCTCGCAGGTGTAGCGAACCGGATCGCCAGCCGGCAGACTCCCGCGCACCCGGGCATCCCACGCCCGCAGCTCCTCCTGGTTGTAGGCGTTGTCGAGCGAAAGCATCGGCCGCGAGTGCGCCACCTTCTGGAAGCCGTCGGCCGGCTTGCCGCCCACCCGCTGCGTCGGCGAGTCCGCCGTCGTCAACTCCGGATGCTCGGCCTCAAGCGCTTTCAACCGGTTCATCAGCGCGTCGTACTGCGCGTCGGTCAACTCCGGGGCGTCGAGCCCGTAGTACAGATACTCATGGTGCCGCAGTTCGTCACGCAGCCCAGCCACTTCCTGCTCAATCGTCAAACCGTCCGCCGCCATGGCTCCAAGTATAAGAGCCCGCCCCGGGGCAGAAGAGCCGCGGAAGACCGTTCCCTATACCCTGTCCTTATGGAACCCGTCACCCACATCCTTACCGGGGCCGTGCTCGCGCGGACCGGCTTCAACCAGCGCGCCGCCTACGCCACGCTCGCCATGGCCATCGCCGCTGAACTGCCGGACATCGACACGCTGTGGTCGCTCGGCGGCCCGGTCACCGGCTTCGAACATCATCGCGGGATCACGCATACCTTCGTGGCTGTCCCGGTTGAAGCCGCGCTCGTCACGGCTGCCTGCTACGTTATTTTTTGCCTGCGCAAACGTCCGGCAACCAAGGCCCCACCGGCCTGGGCCATGCTGTTCGCCGGAACCCTGCTTGCGCTGCTCAGCCATCTGCTGCTGGACTGGACCAACAACTACGGAGTGCGGCCCTTCTTCCCGTTCAACGCACACTGGTACGCCGGCTCCTTCGTCTTCATCTTTGAGCCCGTCCTGTTCCTGATCCTGCTCGCCGCGCTGCTGCTGCCGGGCTTGTTCTCGCTGATCAACTCGGAGGTCGGCGCCGGCAGGAAGTCGTTTCCCAGCCCGGGCTGGGCGTGGCTTGCTCTGGTGCTGATCGCTGCCCTCTACTTCTACCGCTTCGACGAGCATGCCAGGGCGCTCCAACTCGCCGCGCAGAGTGCCCCACCCGACGCTACCCGATTCTTCGTCAGCCCACACCCCACTAACCCCTGGCTATGGAGCGCCGTCGCCGAGTCGCCCGGCCTCTACCAGCTTGCAACCATCCACACCAACAGCGGAACCGTCGACCCGCCCCGACCTTCGGACACCCTCTACAAGCCGCCCACCACGCTGGCCCTGCTGGCCGCCAAGCGCAGCTTCCTCGGCCGGGTCTACCTCGACTGGTCCATGTTCCCGGTGCTGGTCCAGACTCCGGACACGTCCGATCCGAACCACCCGCTCACTCGGGTCACGTTCTCGGACGCGCGGTTCCGCTACAACACCAGCCTGATGCAGGGCCGTGACCACCCGCCGCTCAGCGGTTGGCTGCTGCTGGACATGAACGCCCCCGAGGGCGACCGGGTGCTGGAGACCGTCTTCGACGGCCGCCCGCAGAGGGTAGCCGGAGATTGACCGGACGCCTACAACGCATCTCCCGGACCGACCACGACCTGCTCTTCTACCGGCATCGGGATTCCCTTACGCCGGTCGAAGATCTTGCGCGCCACATACACCGCGAGCGCCACCACCACGGCCCCGATCAGCCCGAACGAAGCTCCCGCGTGGCGCCGGAACAGGTGCAGCGCCGAAGACAGGATGGCCGGGCCGTACACGATCACCAGGATGGACTCAATGAGGAAGCGAAGAAACTTGCCCGCACAGATGGCCATGAAGTACGAAGCCGCGCGCATCTCGAAGACGCCCGCAGCCAGCTCGAACAGCTTGACCGGCATCGGCGGAGGGCACATGGCCGGCAGCATGATCGCGAGGAATTCCTGCTTCTCAAAGCGATCGCGCAGCCGCTCGTAGCGTTCGCGGTTGATGCGCTTCAGCAGGAAGAGCTCGCCGCCCGCGCGGCCCAGGAAGTACGGCAGCATGCTTCCGATGGCTGATCCCACCGCGCCCATCAGGCAATAGAGCACGCATTTGGCGTGATTGCCCACGCCATAGCTGACGATCAACGGGTCGAGAAACGGCAGCGGAATCGCCGCGGAATCCACCAGCGACAGCCCCAGGATTCCCCACATGCCGAACGGCTTCAGCGCCAGCACGATCCAGACCTTCGCCTTGACCAGCCAGCCGCCGATTTTCTTCCACGGGATTCCCAGCAGCATCGCAGCGATCACGCCGGCGACTCCACATGCCCGGGGGCGCCGCTGAGCAGACGCAGCGCATGCGGCAGCAGCGGCAGAATCGCCTTGAGCGAGGTCTCCGCCCCGCGCGGACTGCCGGGCAGGTTCACGATCAGAGTCGCCCCCAGGCAGCCGCATACCGCCCGCGAAAGCGGCGCCATCGGTGTCTCCGCCAGGCCGGCCGCGCGCATGCGCTCGCTCAGCCCCTCCACCAGCCGATCGCATACCAGCCGCGTCGCCTCGGGGGTCACATCGCGCGGCGCCAGTCCGGTACCGCCGGTGGTGACGATCAAATCAGCCTCCGCCGCATGGTGCCGCAGCGCATGGGCAATCTCGTCCGTCTCATCGGGCAGCGTGCCGGTTCCGGCCACTGCCAGTCCGGCTTCGGCTAGCATTCGTACCACCGCCGGCCCGCTCACATCCGCCTGCGTTCCTGCGGCGCAGCGGTCGCTGATGGTCAGCACCACCGCGTTCATCTCGTCCCCGAATCGCTCCATACTGGAACAGTTTACGCGTCTCAATCCCGGCCGCTCGACAACAGAGCGTGAACGTCCCGCCGCGCCGTTCGCTCCGGGCGCTGCCAATCCTCTACACTGGGAGAAGGCCCAAAACTTATCTGCCCCGCCAAGCGTCTGACGTAAGAACCGATGCCCTCTCTCGAGACCCCACCCAACCCGGCCCCGACTACGCCACCGCCGCCGGACAACCAGCCTCTCAAGGTCGTCTCCCGGCGCTTCGGAGAGCTGGAACACCACGAACTGATCCAGCTCCTCGACTCCATTGACGACGAGGTCGCGCGCGCCCGTTTCCGCGAATCCATCTACATTTCCATCATCCTCTGCCTGGCCATGGCGTGGTTTGCCTTCTATGGGCCGCGTATCCTGTTCCACTCCGGACGCATCGCCAATCCGCCGCAGGAGGTGACCCAGCTCAAGAAGGAGATGCCATACCTCGACATGCCGCCGAGCCTGGTGCACAAGGCGCCGCCGAAGACGAAAGTCATCTCTGACCAGGATCGCGTCGCGCAGACCGCGCACCCGGTGCCCAAGCCGGCCAGGCCCAGCGCCGGCGCTCCCGGCGCGCCCACCCCGGCGCCGCAGCCCGCGCCGCCGCAGCAGGCCGCCCAGCAGCCGCAGCCACGCCAGCCCCAACAGCAGCCGGCACCGCAGCCGCAGCAGCCGCGCCCGGCGCAGAACACTCCCATTCCCGACGCGCCGCGACCCAGCCAGCAAACTTCCAACAAGCCTAACTTCGCTGGTGGCGGCCTCACCCCCGGCCAGAGCATCCGCGATGCCGCCAACGCAGCCGCGCGCGGCGCCGGCGGAAACTATGGAGCCGATGCGCCCTCCGCCCACAGCGGCCTCAACAGTCAGGTGGAGATCCTCTCGGACACGCTTGGCGTCGACTTCGGGCCTTATATCAAGCGCCTGCTGCGCATCCTCTATAACGCTTGGGTGCCGCTCATCCCCGAGGAGACCCGCCCGCCGCTCAACAAGGAAGGCTCTACGCTCATCCGCTTCACCATCAATCCCGACGGCACCCTTCAGCCGGGAGGCATGCACCTCGACGCCAGCACCCACGACGAGCCCATCGACCGCGCGGCCTGGGGCGCCATCGTCAGCGTCGGCCAGTTCCCGCCGCTGCCCAAGAACTTCAACGGTCCCAATCTGCAGCTACGCATCAACTTCATCATCGCCCGCAACGCGCCGCGCAATGACTTTTAGGGCTGGGCAGGTTGTGCCCGTCGCGTCGCTCCCAACTAAGTCAGAAGATGCGAAAGCTCTCCCACCGCTTCATCGATGCCGGACACAATCGAAGCAAACTCCTTCAGGTCCTGGGATATCCCCTCGATCTGGGCCTTCAACGCCTTGAGCTGATCCATCCCCGGCGTCATCTTCGCCGAGGCTGCCTGCAGGTCCACGGTGTCGCCCGTGAAGACGGCCAGGTCCAGGGCGTCGAGCTGCGCCGAGGTGGCGCTGCGGACTTGATAAGCCAGTTCCTGCGCCGCCGGGGTATTGGCAGGGTTGTTCGCGGCATCGCTGGAGGTCTGAAGCAGCCGGGTGAGCGCATCATAAGCTGGCTGTTTGGGGTCGGCTGCGTCGGGCATCTTGGATCATCTCCTCAGTGTCGGTACCATTGCCTCATTTTGCGCCCAGCGAACTGTAGAAACTGCTCAGCGCCTGGACGTTTTGTTCCATCTTGGCAAGCTCCAGCCGGAACGCCGGAGAGTTCTTCTGTGCCTTGGTCTCGGTGAGTGCAGCGTGACACGCGGCGAACGCCGCCAAGGCTTTCGAGGTTGCGGCGAGCGCCTGATCCGCCTGTTGCTGCGCCAGCAACAGTTTCGGCAGGGTCTCGATCTCTGTGCGCTTCTGGTCGGGAGTCAGCGCCTTCTCATTGATACGGATGTACTGCTGCTCGTCGGCGATCTGGTCGTCGAACTTGCGATGCAGCAGCGAGGCGAGGCCCGGGCTGCCCACGGTGCCGATGTCGCGCTCCAGAATACGGCTGATCTCCTGAATCGGCGGATTCATCTGGTTCAGGATGCGCGGCAAGGCATGGGCGCGCTGGTGCTCGATCAGCACGCTGCCGATCGCCACCACGGCCGTTTCCGCGATGTTCTTGTCGGTCGCGTTCACCTTGAAGCTCTGGAAGTCGTCCTTCTGCATCTTGGTCAACGCAGATCCGACCGCTTTGGTCTGGGTCTCGAGCTCGGTGATGGGCTGATTGCCGCTGACCTCCGCCAGCAGCGTCGCATACTGTTGCAGGCCGTTGAGCACCTGGGTGCGCACGGCCAAATCCTTCGGCGTCAGAATCGGCTGGAACAGGCTCGACTGGAAGCCCTGGGTGTCGTAGTTTGCAACCAGATGCGTCACTTGCGCGTCGAGGTAGGCCTGGTTCACCCGCTGATAGGCGTTCTCGGTCTGCGCAATGGTGGCCGTGGCGGCGGTGGAGAATGCCGCCGTCCGCGTCGCCAGCGGCGAGATCTGGCAGCCGGAGAGCAGCAGAGTGCCGCACATCAGCAGAAATCGGTGGCCCGCGCGTGGTGCAGGTTCCTTGAGTACCAAAGTCGTCTCCGGATGCACTTTTGTTCGAAAGAGCGACGGTACGGCACCGGAGCCATGTTGCGCAAGCAGATTCTCGCCGGTACACGCATACCAGACCGCAAGCCCGCGGGGACCGCGACTTTTTCCCTGTTGTCACATCTTATAAACAGAGGATTGATCACGATGCCAAGGTTGAAAGCAGCTCTTCTTCTTTCCCTGGCGACTCTGTTTGCACCCGCCTTCGCGCAAGGGACGAACCCAGCCAGACCAGGAACCGTGAACTATGTCGAGGGTCATGCGGCTCTCGATGGACGCGCCGTCTCGCAGAACGCGATCGGCAACATCGCCATGAACACCAATCAGACCCTCTCGACCGCAGATGGCCGCGTCGAGGTGCTGCTGACGCCCGGCGTGTTTCTGCGCCTGGACCACGACAGCACGCTGCGGATGGTCTCGCCCGACCTGACCCACACCGAAGTCGCGCTCGACCGCGGACGCGCCGACCTGGAGGTCGATGCGCTTTACAAGCAGAACGATCTTCGCGTCGACGAGGGAACGACCCAGACCAAGATTTTGAAAAACGGGCTCTATGAGTTTGACGGAGCGGCTCGTGAACTCAAAGTCTTCGACGGTAAGGCAGCCGTCTCGCCCGCCGAGAACGCGCCCCGGTGGACGGAGGTGAAAGGCGGCCACGAACTTGCCCTCACCGGCGACCTGACGAAACCTCGCGACTTCAACAAGGACGCGGCAGAGGACGATCTCTACAACTGGAGCAGCCTTCGCGCCGACTATCTTGGCCGGGCGAACGCCAGTCTGCTGGCCGCCGGATACGCCGGCGCACCTGGGATCTATCCCGGATGGGCGTGGGATCCCGGCTTCTTCGGCTACACCTGGCTGCCGGCGGATGGCTTCCTCTATAGCCCGTTCGGCTTCGGCTTCTACTCGCCGGTCGTCTTCTACGGAGGAGGCTTCGGCTATCGCGGCTTCTACGGCGGTGGCTTCCGCGGCGGCTATGGTGGAGGATTCCACGGCGCTGCTGTGGGCGGCTTCCACAGTGGCGGAGGACGCCGCTAGTTTGACTCCACCTTAGCTTTGACCGCAGACCGCTGAACGCCGCAGACCGCTGAACGCCGCAGCTCGTGGCGTTCAGCGGTCTTTCTTTTGCGGGCCGTAGGCTTTCAGCTCGATCAGGCGCAGCCTGACCTCACTCGCCGGCTGGAGCAGGACGCGAATGGCCCGGGCCTGCTGCGGCGAGAATTCTATGCGGTTGGCGCCTCCGGCAAGCGGCACCGCCGGATCCCGGCGCGCACCCTGCACATCGGACCAGCCCTCATCGGTGCGTGCCTGAACCTTATATTTCGCAGGCGCGGCAAAGCCCGGGCCAGCGAAGAAGTCGAGTTCCACGGAGGCGACGGTTCGCGGCCGGGGAAACTCGACCATGTACCACGGGTTTGCGTCCTCGGTGGAGGGCGACCAGCCGTTCACGATCTCCGGGAAGAACCACATGCGGCCGTCGATTGCCTGCGCAATTCCCTCCGGCGAGTCGCTCGATGAGGCCGAGCCCTTCGGACCATCCGGCACTCCGACGTTCACGGCGAGATCCTCCGGGCTCATCGCCGTTTCTGAACGACGTCCGGGCGGAAGCGGGATCAGCAGATGTCCCAGCGGTGACGGCCCAGAGCGGCGGCGCCCGTCCACGAAGATCGAAAGACCGCGGCCAAGATGGTAGCGGCTGCCATCGGCGTCGTAGAACAGGGCGATGCGGTGGCCGTGGTAGGCGAGTTGATTGACCGCAAAGTAGTGGATCGGGCGGCTGCTGCCCTCCGGCGGAACCAGCGGATTCAGCTCCAGCACGTCATCCGGACGCGGGCGCAGGCCGATGAGACCGCTCAACACCAGATCGATATCCGTCGAGTGGCTGTAGTGATGGGAGCGGGGCAGCCCGACGATGGGCGTACCCGTCTCCGGATCGTAGTCCTCCTGGAGATCCGGCTGACCGTCAGCGAGCAGGTGCTGATGGGTGTACTGGCGAAGCAGCCGCAGATAGTCGGCCTTGGCAATCCCGTCGGACGCCGCCGCTCGGGGATAGTCGTCCAGCAGATTGGCCAAGCCGGTGAGAGCCTGCGACGTCTGAAACGGCCACGAAGGACCGTTCCATTGGCACTCCCGTCTGCCGGTTTCGAAGTCATAGCGGTACTGCGTCATGAACCGCGGGTAGCTGGGTTCTACCGTGCGCAGGCCGAACGGGCCGCCCAACTCTGAGGATGCCAGAGCATGGCGCCAGGCTGAGGCGTAAGAGCCTGAGTCGCTTGCCTGCGCTTGAGGTGGCAGTTCGAACATCCAGGGCACGAACCCCACCAGTTCGCGTCCACGGATGAAGTCACCGGCGGCGACGTACTTTGTGGATCGCTGGTAGCGATCCACAAAGTGCTGCATGCCAGGATTCCAGAGCTCGCTGAGAACGGCGCCGCGGATGGCCTCGGCGCGCCGCTCATAGTCGTCAGCCACCTGCGGCTGCCCGGCAGCTCGTGCCAGGCGGGAGATGGCCATCGCATTCGCATACTGGTAGCTGTTGATGGAAGGGCGGAAGGCAAAGCCGCCGGTAAAGCCGTTCTGATTTTGATCGGGGCTGGCGTGCTCCTGAAAGCCGGCGCCCGAGGCATCGATTGAAGCGATGGTGTACTCAGTCGCGTCCAGCAGCGGCTCGATCCAATAGAGATTTCGCTGCCGATCGAGGTGATCGTCCCACAGGTTGAAGATGTGCTGCATGGTGTCCAGGTGCTTCAGCGCGGGCGCGGGATCGCCGGTCACCCAGGTCGTCTGCTCGGTTGCGGCGGCGATCCACTCGGAGAAATGGCGATCGTCGCCGCCGCCCGTATAAAGATGGCCGATCAGGCTGTTGACTACTGCCGGACTGCGCAGCCAGCGGCCTTCCATGAGATGGAAGGCCGCTGAATCGTTCAGATCAGTATCGGGCTGCCGCGCCCAGGGCACGTTCGGCAGGAACTCGACCACGGTCGTACCCTCCGCGCCGATCTCCCGAATGTGCGAGCGGAAAAGCTTCCAGCGGTAGAAGTAAATCTGCTGAATTTCGGGATCGTCGATCTCAAGAAAAGGGATGTTGCGCTCGTACCAGCGCGCATCCGCGCCGAAGTACTGATCGGCCATCCGAGCGATGGGCAGTGCGGGTTCGACCGGGTACTTTGCTTGTGCCGAAGCCGTGCCGGCCAGCACCAGGCACGCGAAGACCTTCGCACGTTTGCTGCTCAAGGCGTGCGGGTTCCGTAGTTCTGGTAGTTGGGCGCGTGCGGGGTCAGGTGCTTGAAGACAAACTCCTGCACAAGATTTCCCAGGGCATCGTAGCCGACGTCGATCAAACCATTCTCGAAGGTAAGAGCGGCGCCGGTGCGGTTCGCTGCCGGGTAGTAGAGATTGGCGGCAGCGCCCGCGGAGAGATCGCCCAGGATGCCGGCGTAGGCGGGCTGCCACTTGCCGTTATCGCCGCGCTGGATGACCGCGGTCGAAAGCGCATAGAGCGATCGCGACCAGATGGATCCCGTACCCTTGTAAAAGTAGCGGGGATCCTGGCGAAAGATCACGGGAAAGACCGCGCCGCCAAGCATGGTGCCGACCGCGAGGTTGGCCTCATCGGCTCCATAGCGCTTGCCATAGCCAGCCGCGCCCTGGTGGTACCCGCTGATGGAGTTGGTGCCCTGTTGGATACCGGCGATGCCGAGATTGATCGCCGAATTTGCCGGGTCGATCGTGTTCTTCCAGGCCAATTCGAACTTCTGGCGAGCGGTCAGCGGCGGGGCGCGCCAATCGTAGGACACGAAAAAGTTAGGCACCACCCCGCCCAGCCGCTGATGCTCTTCGACGTGGATTTCGGCCTCGGCCAGATCCTGCTGCGAGACGGTGACGTCCACCGAGGTGTCAACAGTGGCGAGGTCGAGCCGCAGCGCAGGAACCTCGAGACTCTCCTTCGCCAGCAGGCTGCCGGTGTAGGAACCCGGCTTCATGCCCTTCATCATCGCCTTGACCGTGAAGCGGCCGGGCGGGACGTTCTCGAAGTGAAATCGCCCCTCCAGGTCGGTGGTGGTTCTTCGGCTCTGGCCGCCGCCATCGAGCGTCAGGGTCACATCGGCTCCGGAGACAATCGCGGCACCGGCGTCCAGAACGGTTCCGCTGATCTGACCGAAGGCAGGCGCCGGAGGCTGAGCTAGGATCACGGATGTCATCGGTTGCGCCGGGGCAGAGACGGCAGGTCCGGTCTGCGCCAGCGCGATGCCGCACGCGCTCCCCAGCGAAGACAAGAGCAAGAGACCTGGCCCGCCGGCGCCAACTGCCTTGCGCCAGATTCCCTCGATAGCCCCGAAATGCTTCTTCATCCGAATCTTTCTGCTCCCTGCCTGAACACCGCCGTCTACTCCATTCAGATGCGGTTGCCGCTCCCGCTCGTCTCCGGTGCCGCGGAGATAGTTCCTGATTGCCACTCATTTGGAAGAGCTTCTCGCGCCGCTTCCAGCAGCAACGCGACCTCGACCGGTCCGTGAGCCGCGCTTAGAAACGCAGCTTCAAACTGCGAGGGCGGAAGCCATACACCTGCCTCCATCATCCTGCGGTGAAATCGCCCAAAACGGTCCGTATCGCTCTTGGACGCCTGCGCGAAATCGGTCACCGCATCGGCCGTAAAGAACCAGGTCCACATGGAACCGACGCGGTTGGTGGTCATGGCCACGCCCGCCTCGCGTGCCAGTTCAGTCACTCCATCGGCAATGGCTGCGGTCGTGTTCTCCAGTTCCGTATAAATTTCCCCCTGATGCTCAATCAGGTGGCGCAGGGTCGCGATCCCTGCCGCCATCGCCAGGGGATTGCCGCTGAGCGTGCCCGCCTGGTAGACCGGTCCCAGCGGCGCCAGGAACTCCATGACGTCGGCGCGTCCGCCGAAGGCACCGCAGGGCAGCCCACCGCCCAGGATTTTGCCCAGCGTGGTCAGGTCGGGATCAATGCCGTAGATCTGCTGTGCACCCCCAAGAGACAGGCGAAAGCCGGTCATCACCTCATCGAGGATCAGCAGTGCGCCATGCTCGCGGGTGATGCGGCGCAGGCCAGCGAGGTACCCGGTCTCGGGAACAATTGTGCCGGCATTGCCGACGACCGGCTCCACGATCACGCAGGCAATCTGCCCCGGATGCAGCGCGAACGCGGTTTCCACCGCCTGCAGATCGTTGTAAGGCAGCGCCAGCGTGTGCATGGCGGTCTCTTCGGGGATGCCGGCGGAGCCGGGAATCCCCAGCGTGGCAATGCCCGAGCCAGCCTTCACCAGCAGCGCATCGGCGTGGCCGTGATAACAGCCCTCGAACTTGATGACGAACTTGCGTCCGGTAAAGCCGCGCGCCAGCCGAATCGCCGACATGCAGGCCTCGGTTCCGGAACTGACGAAGCGCAGCCGCTCCACCGACGGGAAGCAGCGCCGCACCAGCTCCGCCAGGTCGCCTTCTCCGGCGTGCGATGCGCCGAAGCTTGCGCTCTTCGCGGCCGCCTCGCGGATTGCCTCCACCACCGGCGGGAACGCATGGCCGAGGATCATCGGACCCCACGATCCGAAGCAGTCCAGATAGCGGTTTCCGTCGACATCCCACAGGTAAGCCCCCTGCGCCCGCGCCACGAAGGGCGGATCGCCGCCCACCGCGCGAAACGCCCGTACTGGTGAATCCACACCTCCCGGCAATAAACCCGCCGCCCGCGCCTGCAACTTCCTCGACCGCTCCATCACCCGCATCGTTCCAGTGTAAGCGGCCCATGCACCTGGCATCAGCTTCTCTCACCAGCAGCCGCGGCTGTTTTACACCACATCGGAATTCGCCCTGCTAGACTGAGGTTCCCTGCTTACACCAGTCAACAATCCCGCCGAGGAGCCGAGCTTTGCCGGACGAGAACCAACCCACACAGACCGCCAGGACCGCTCCCAGGCCAGAAAATACAAGGCCCGAGAAGACTTCCATCTCCTACTCCGACGCGGGGGTGGACATCACTGCCGGCGATCGGGCCAAGCAGCGTATCAAGATGCTGGCGCGCAAGACCTTCAATAAACACGTGCTTTCGGAGATCGGAGGTTTCGGCGGACTGTTCTCGCTTGATCTTGATAAATTTCCCGATCCGGTACTGGTCTCCAGCGCGGATGGCGTTGGCACCAAGCTGAAAGTGGCGTTCGAGCTCCGCATCCACCATACTGTGGGGGCCGACCTGGTGAACCACTGCGTCAACGACATCGCGGTTCAGGGCGCGACTCCGCTCTTTTTTCTGGACTACCTGGCCACAGGGCGGATCGAGGATGACACCGTCGAAACGGTCGTGCGGGGGATCTCCGAGGCCTGTCGCGCCAATGGATGCGCGCTGATCGGTGGCGAGACCGCGCAGATGCCCGGCTTCTACGCCGATGGGGAGTACGACCTGGCCGGCACCATCGTCGGCGCGGTCAACCGCCCGAACATCCTTACCGGGGCGAACATCGAACCGGGCGACGTGCTGCTTGGACTGCCCTCGAACGGACTCCACACAAACGGCTATTCCCTGGCCCGCAAGCTGCTGTTCGAGACCGCCGGCTATGGTCCCGAGCAGTACATCAACGAGCTAAAAGACAAGACCGGAGCCGCGCTGATGCGCACCCACCGCAGCTACCTCGGTGTCATCCGGAAGCTCACCACGCCCGGGCTGGTTTCGGGCATGGCGCATATCACCGGGGGCGGCATCACCGAGAATCTGCCGCGCATCCTGCCCCGGGGGCTCGACGCCCATATCGACCTGGCCGGTTGGGAGATTCCGCCCCTCTTCACCCACCTGCAGGAGCTGGGCAACGTGACCCAGGACGAGATGTTCCGCACCTTCAACATGGGCATCGGCTTGATCGCGGTCATCCCCGCGGAACATATCAAGAAGGTCAAGGCGATCCTGAACCGGGCTAACGAGCGGCATTGCCTGATTGGCCGGATCGTTACCCGCGGCACCCGCAAGGTGCTTTACAACTGACATCCCCATGCGGCGGCTATCGCTCAAAATTGCTGTTGACAAGCAGTTCCGCCGCGCCTAGGCTGCTTGCGTTCATCGGACACCCTGAAGGCCTGTGACGGAATAAAGTCAAGGAGGTCGAACAGGAAGCGTCCTGGCAATCCTCGGCGGTGAGCATCAGCGACCCGCCTCGAGGATAGGCTCTGCAACACTCTACTCCCGGTGTTTCCCTCCTCAGGCTCACGCAGAGATTCAGGTTATGCGGACCCATGTCCGCCAAAGGAGAAACCGTGCCAATTACAGTCGAGGAACTCATGGAATCCGCTGCTTCGGGTGTGCTTCGCGCACTCCATGCACGCGGCAACGGCAACGCCGTCACAGCCGAAAACACCGATATGCGGCAGCTCGTGCAATCCGGATTCGCGGTCGAATTCAACATTCGCTGCGGAGGCCGGCTCAACCCGGCGGTGCTCAGCGCGCTCAACCCGCAACCGCTCCCACCCATCGTCGAAGGAGGATTTCAGTAATGTCGACCGACGGCGCGCACCGGCAAGGCGTCTCGTTCTGCCCCAGCGCGCAGCCGGACTGGGCTGGAAGCGTCGTCATCGGCGTGGTGGAAGGCACTGCGGAGGAGCCGCGTCTGGCTCATTTCCCCAGTGCCCTTCCCGTCACCGAGGAGCTGCTGCAGATGGCGCAACCGGTCACGCCCACGGAGGTCTTTCGCTTTGGCGCGCCCTGCATGGGCGGAAGCTGCGAGCACTTCCACAACCAGCGCTGCGGCCTGGTCACGCAGATCGTGCAGCTGCTGCCAGCCGTCATCGAAGCCCTGCCGGTGTGCGGCATCCGCTCCACCTGCCGCTGGTGGCAGCAGGAAGGCCGAGCCGCCTGCATGCGCTGCCCACAGGTGGTGACGGATAACTATCGTCCGTCGCCAGAGATGCGGATCGCCTCCACGCCTCAGCCTGCCTTCCCGGCCGAGCTTCCCTGATCGTCTTCGGGAGCCCTGGGGCTGGACGCACTTCTGCGCTTCGCCACCGCCTGCTTCAGGATCATCTCGACCTGGCCGTTCACGCTGCGCAGCTCGTCCTGAGCCCAGGCTTCCAACTCGGCCCAGAGCGCGGGATCGATCCGCATCAGGAATGCCTTGCGCTCCTTCATTGACCCACCTTCAAAGCGAACTCCTGTTGACGGGGAAGGGAATTGACTCGTTCAGGAACTTCGCCGCAGCGTCAGTTTCAGGTGTAGAGCGTTCCCGTATTGACCACCGGATGCACCTCCGACTCACTGCAGAGCACAACCATCAGGTTGCTCACCATGGCCGCCTTGCGGTCGTCGTCCAGGCTCACAAAACCCTTTGCCGCAAGCTCCGACAGCGCCAGTTCCACCATGCCCACGGCTCCCTGCACGATCTTCTGCCGCGCCGCGATCACTGCCTCCGCCTGCTGCCGGCGCAGCATGACCTGGGCGATCTCGGGAGCATACGCCAGGTGGGTCAGACGGGCTTCGTCGACCGTGACCCCAGCCTTGGCCAGCCGCTCCTGCAGTTCTCCGCGCAGGGCTTCCGAGACCTCGTCCACGTTGCTGCGCAGTGTCGTCTCCGTCCCTTCGCCATCGTCGTAGGAGTACATGTTCGCGATGTGCCGCAGCGCGGATTCACTCTGGATGGGCACATAGTTCTGGTAATCGTCCACGTCGAAGAACGCCTGCGCCGTATCGCTGATGCGCCAGACGACGACGGCCGCGATCTCAATCGGATTGCCGCGCTTGTCGTTCACCTTCAGCCGATCGCCATTCAGCGTGCGGGCCCGTAACGAAATCTTGTTGCGCCCCAACTCCCGGCCCGCAGGCCCAAGCGAAGCGGGTTTGGTTCGCACACCACGGCTCTCCAGACCGGAGCTGCGCAGCGCCGCCATTCCCACGCGGTCTCCGCTATAGAGCGGATTAGCCCACCAGAAGCCGCTCGCCCGCACCGTACCCTTGTAGGCGCCGAAGAGCACCAGCACCCGCGCCTCATTCGGCTGCAGGGTGAAAAATCCCGGCAGCAGCAATACGCAGAACGCCAGCAACAGCACACGCCCGAACAGATACCAGCCCTCCGGCTGCTGAGTGACGATCAGGAACACATCCGCAGCCGCAACCGCCAGCACCGGCAGCAGCACCGACCATCCGTTGAAGGCCCCGCCGACCCGTTCCTGACTCACCACCGACCGCTCGACTGCCATGACGCTCACCTCGCTCAATAAGAAGCTAGCAAAGTGATATCACGATAATATCGCAGAGTCAAGCCTCTGCAGCCGTCCGCGTAACTCTCCTCTAGTCCGCCACCCGCTCCACCAGCACATCCTCGGGCAGGTCCCCCGCCAGCGTCTCCACGTGGGCGACCGCCTTCGCCAGTCTGGCCTGCCCGGCCATCCGTTCCTTCCGCTCCACCCTCGCATAGATGAACTCAACGCGGGTCACGCGGTAGGCGCCATACGCCACGTCGCTTGGGCCCGATGCCGGCAGCAGCACGATGTCCCCAGCCTTCGGCAGACTGTGCAGCGTCTCCAACGGCACCAGGTTGATGAAGGTTCCGTCTTCGGTGATGAACTCCAGACAGTTGGCGCTGTAGACCAGCCCTTCGCGCGCCTCCTTCGCCTCGCGCCTTGTGCGCAGGACGGTAATGAAGGTTCCAATCGTCGTCGGAATGGCAATCACGAAGCTCAGCAGCTTGGTGATGTCGGCCACTTTGCTCAGCGGGATCATCAACCCTCTCTCTTTCGCCCGAAGGGCAGCGTACACAAGCGGCGTTCCGCTGCGTCCCCGGCCCTGTCACACGCCCGGAGACCCGATTCTACCCGCATCTACCTATATGCTTGCAGTGTGCATCGTCTTGGCATCCTGCTCTCCGGCCGCGGCTCCAACTTCCTCGCCATCCACCAGGCGACTGAGACCGGCCTGCTGCCTGATACCGAGATCGCTGTTGTGCTCTCCAACAAGTCCGACGTTCCGGGACTGGCCGCCGCCCGCGAACGCGGTCTCCCGGCGCACCATATCCCGGTGGCGGGACGAACCCCGGCCGAACGCGACCTGGAGTTCATCCAGCGACTGCAGCAGGCAGAAGTGGACCTGGTGTGCCTCGCCGGCTACATGCGCCTGCTTTCGCCCGGGTTCGTGGCGGCCTTCCCCAACCGCATCCTGAACGTGCACCCCAGCCTGCTGCCCAGCTTCCCGGGTCTCGACGCGCAGCGGCAGGCGCTCGAGTTTGGGGTGAAGGTCGCCGGCTGCACGGTGCATTTTGTCGATGAGCACCTGGACCACGGCGTCATCATCCTGCAAAGGGCCGTCGAAGTGCGCGACGATGACACGGCGGAGACTCTCTCCGCACGCATCCTGGTCGAAGAGCACAAGGCATACCCCGAAGCCATTGCCCGAGTCCTCTCGGACCGGTACCACGTGGAAGGCCGCCGCTTCCTGCCACGCGGCGGAGACCTGCGCTAGAAGTTCCCCGGCGCGGGGAACCGCAGCATGGTCAGCCCGAGGGCAAACAGCAGCAGCACGAAGTGAATCATGGTCTTGGTGCTTGGCCGCTCGGCATAGCCGCCCTGCCACAACCGCCAGCCCATGCCGAGCGCCACGAAGCAGAAGACCCCTTCGTGCAGCCAAGCGAAGAAGATCAGCGAGGTCGCCAGCACCAGCCAGCGCTGGGTGCGGTCGAGCGCGTGCGTTGCCTGGGCGCCATCCAGGCCCAGCACCGGAATCAGGTTCAGTACGTTCAGCCATGCGGAGACGTGAGCCAGCGCCGCGAACAGCGGGCTCCCGGTCTTCAGCGCGATGGCGCCGCAAACCAGCGCCACCAGCAGTCCAAACAGCGGACCGGCGAGCGCGATGCCCGACAGCGTCTCGAGCGACACTCCCATCGAGTACCAGCGCACATAGGCGCCAAGTCCCGGCAGAAACACCGGCAGATCGACCTTCAGGCCGCGTCGCCGCGCCGCGACGAAGTGACCCATCTCGTGGATCAGGATGGCCAGCGTGAAGCCCAGCCCGAACTGCCATCCGAACAGCGCCCAGTAGATGCCAAAGAAGGCGAGAAAGCTGAGCAGGAACTTCAGCTTGAACAGCAGGAAGAATAAGCTCTTGGCCTTCGCCAGGAAGAAGACAACCGGGGCCAGCGGCCCCAGGCGCTTGGTCCACTTCGACTTATAGTCTTCATCGGCACGGACCCGCGCATCCAGTGCCGCAATCTTCACGTTGACCGCGTCCGCCTGCTTGGTTCCCGCCGGCAACCAGTCGAGCGCTTTTGACCATGCTTCGCGCGCCTCGACCCAGTGCTTTTCCCCTTCGGCGGCCGAGGCTCGCAGCGCGAGGTCGCGCAGATGCCCGGCATAGATAATTGAATGGCATTCCGGGCACGCCAGCGTACCCGGTGGAAGGTAGTGGCTGCAGGCAGGGCAGTTGTAGATCGCATCCGGAGCCGCGGGTTCGTTTCCCCCGGTTGTTGCCGGGACTAGGGGCGTAAGAGGCATGTTCTTCCCTCTAGATTAGACGCATCCGGCGCGAAAACCTACCTGCGCAGGCCCATCACGGTCATGCGCGGTCCGCCAGGCTGTCCAAAGCCCGGAGCTCCCGCCGCCATCTGCCATGCCGTGCGCAGGCCGTAGAAGAGGATCAGCAGCCCCATCAATCCCCACAGCGGATCTCTGCCCAGTCGCAGGAAGGGGCCAAACAAGGTGTACGTCAGCATGAATACAGGTGAAACCTGCGTCAGGGCATAGCCCTGCTTATGCACCTGGTAGAGCAGGTCCAGCAAGCGCCCGCCGGACGCGGAGAGGTACGTCAGTGCGACGGCGGCGACCTGGCATTGCCGGCTGCCGACGCTACGCGTGGCCGTCATCATAGCCTTGGCCACCAGGTACCCGATCCCGATGGTGACAATGCTCACCATGAAGCCGGTCATTCCGACCAGCGCGTAGCCAACTGCGCCGATCACCGCGGCGATCGCGCCGTAGACCAGGGCCAGCGGGATGACTGCCATGTTGGCGCGCGGCGAACCCGCGATGTACCCGGTTTCTCCGTCGACGATGGTCGCCTGGTTGTACTCTGCCCGCTCAAATTCAGGAATGCTCATGGTTCGGCCACGCCCTTTCGCCCAGCAGAGTCGGTGCTGCTCTCAGGTCGACTGGCCAACCACCGGCACGTCCTTCGCATCGCCCAGGATCACCTTCACGTTCAATCTCCGCTGCCCGCGAAAGATGGTCAGGATCACAGTATCACCTGCCCGGTGCAGGTTCAGCGCCTGGCTCAGATCTTGCGGCGTCTGGATCTCCTGGCCGTCGATGGCGACAATCAGGTCGCCGCCCAGCATCACCGGCGTGTTGCCGTCGTACAGCCGCTGGTTACCGCCATGCAGCCCGGCTTTTTCGGCTGCGCCTCCCGGCAGCACCCGTTGAATCAACACGCCATAATCGGCCGGAAGCCCGATCTGCTCGGCAATATCCGGCCCGATGGGCAGCGGAACGATGTCGAGCGACGGCCGCCGCACCCGGCCATAGCGGGCGAAGTCGTCCAGTACGGCCTTCGCCGTGTTAATCGGGATCGCAAATCCGATGCCGGCCGACTGGTCTGAGCCATTCGAAGCGATCAGGGTGGTGATGCCGATCACCTCGCCGCGCGAGTTCAAGAGCGGGCCGCCGGAGTTTCCCGGATTCACCGCCGCATCGGTCTGAATGGCATCTTCAATCGGGCTGCCTGACTGCGAGCCGATCGACCGGATCGCCGAGATGATGCCCCGCGTCATCGTGCCGCTCAGCCCAAACGGATTGCCGATCGCATACACCCGCTGCCCCACCATCAATCCCTGGCTGTCGGCCAGCGTCGCCGGACTCAGATTCGGTGCCGAGATCGTCAGCAGCGCCAGGTCATGTTGCTTGTCGACCCCCAACACCGTCGCCTTGTACTTGTGCTTGTCGTATAGAGTCACCTCGACCCGCTGCGCATTGTCGATCACGTGGTTATTGGTCAGGATCAGGCCCTGTTTGTCCAGGATGAAGCCGGAGCCCTGTCCCTGCTGCGGCACCGGACGGTTGAAGAAGTCGAAGGCGACCGCCGTGGAGGTGATATTGACCACCGATGGCAGAGCCTTGCGGTACACGGCGATGTTCTGCTGCTCCTCGCTGTCGAAGGCGGGCGCCGCAGCGGCTTCTTTCAGATCGAACTGGCCCAGCGGACCATCGAAGACCGCAAGGTGCGTGTGCTCGGCATCCGCCTGATTGCCCTGCAGCCAGGGCAGGATGTGGCCCGTCGCCGCGCCATGTGTGGTCACGTAGTAGAACCCCGCAAGCAGCAACAGCACCAGCAGCACCGGACGCGACTTCATCGGCTAGAACCCTGACCTTCCAGAATCAGTTCTCCAACATCATCGGGGCAACCGCCCAGACTCTACTCGTCCTCTATTGTAGCCATCAGCAGCCCTGCCGGCGGAGGCGCGTCGGCATCAGCTTTCGAGATTCGCGAGGCCCCGTTCGATCAGCGTGTTCATGGCGCGCAACTCGGTCAGTGACACACCTGTCCATACCTCCGCCTCCAGCTTCTCCAGGATGCCATCCGCGTAGGCCAGAAGACGCTCGCCCGCCGCGGTCAGCCGCGCCGTCACCAGGCGCTGGTTCTCCGCGTCCCGCCCCCGCACCACCCATCCGCGCTCGACCGCCAGCGAGAGCATCGCCTGCGCACTCTGCGGAGTCACGTAGCAGGCCCGGGCAAGCTGCGCGCCAGAGCTTCCCGGCCGCTCCTTCAGCTCGTGCAGCAGGCGAAGCTGCGCGCTGGTAATGTGCCGGGATCGCAGTTCGTCATCCAGGCGCGCCTTCAGCCCCAGCAGCAGGCGCCGCATCAGCCGGTTGCTGCGCCGCAGCTCGGCATCTCTCCGTGAAGCCTTCTCCGTTCTTTCCGGCTTGCCTGAATCCATATCAGCTTCCTGATACTCTATCAGTTAACTGATCATGAGCGACACCGCCCACGAAGTACCCTGGCGGCCCCGGCACAACCCCTGGGCGATCGCCCTGACGGTCACCCTCGCAACCTTCATGGAGGTGCTCGATACCTCCATCGCCAACGTTGCGCTGCCGCACATCGCCGGCTCGCTGGGTGCCTCGCAGGACGAGGCCACCTGGGTGCTTACCAGCTACCTGGTCAGCTCCGCCATCGTGCTGCCCATCTCCGGCTGGCTCTCGAATCGCATCGGCCGCAAGCGCTTTTATATGACCTGCGTCGCGCTCTTCACGGTCTGCTCGCTCTTGTGCGGACTGGCGCCTTCGCTGCCCATCCTCATCTTCGCGCGCGTCCTGCAGGGCTTTGGCGGCGGCGGTCTGGCGCCCTCCGAACAGGCCATCCTCGCCGATACCTTCTCCGTCGAAAAGCGCGGCCAGGCTTTCGCCCTCTATGGCATGGCGGTGGTCGTCGCGCCGGCCATCGGACCCACCCTGGGCGGCTACATCACGGATAACTTCAACTGGCACTGGATCTTCTTCATCAACCTGCCG
>CAJCHN010000003.1 GCA_903970285.1 Rhodanobacteraceae bacterium
CCACCCGCATCCGAACCTTCGACTCCATGGCCAGCCATCTTGGTCGCGGGACCAGGCTCCATCGGCGCGCTGGGCGGCGCATCCGTCACCGTGTACAGCTCGCCTCCACGCAGATACAGCCGCCGGATCTCCTCACCGTTCAGCGGTCTCGCTCCGCGCCGCCCGAAGACGGCGAGCTGGTTGCCGCTTTCGTCCACCGCCCGGTCGCGATCCACGCCCTTCGAGATCGCCAGCGCCGGAGTGCTCGTCTTCCTCGTCGCAATCAGCTCCGGCGTCGGCTGCGGGCTGAACCCGTAGAACGTCCGCTGCGTCTTCGACGAGAACAGCTGCACAATCCGCATGCCGTTCTTGCCGTCCGCCACGAATGCGAACTGGCTCGAACTCACCATGCCGATCTTCAGGTCGTTCACGTCGTTCAGCGCGCCGCCCGCGTTGAACATCCGGTCCAGCTTCGCGTGCTCCGGCTGCTCCACATCGACAATCGCGATCCCGTTCACGCCCGCCGAAACGTACGCATAGGTACGCGCCACGTAAACATTCCGCGCGTCCGAGATGGGCAGAGTTGCGCCCACCCGCTTCGGCGCATCCAGGTGCGTCACGTCGAAGACCTTCAATCCTTCCTTGTCCACGACGAACGCGTACCGGAACTGCACCGAGATGCCTTTCGGATCCACCAGCTGATCGCTGCCGATCTCTGCCGTAATCTTCGGGGTCAGCGGATCGGCGAGGTTTACCACCTCCAGGCCCCGGTCGCACAGGATGTACGCATAGGTACCAGCGATGGTGATGCGCCGCGCCCCGTTCAGCTTGCCCTGCGGATTGAACGCAATCGCACGCTTCAGGAAGTTATTCTGCGGGTTGCCGTCCAGCAGCGTGTCCACGCCGCGCTTGGTGTCGCCGATCACCACCAGACCTTCATACTTATCGGTCACATACAGGAACGCATAGAGTGGCGCGATCGGACCCTCTTCATTCTCCGGAATCTGCTTGCGCAATGGATCGAGCGCCAGCGTTGAGGGCGAAGCGACCGCCGTTGCAAACTTGGTCTTCACATAGAACTTCTGCCCCAGCGGAGAGACCGGCGCGGTGATTACTCGCTCGGAGACGTCCTTCACGTCGATGTTGGCCACGTCGAAGACGCGGAACCCGCCCGCGCCCATCGCTGCGTACAGATACTCGCCGCGCAGCTGCACGTCCAGCACGTCGCCGCCTTCGTCGTAGCTGGTCTTCAGCTCGCGCTTCTCATCCACAAACTTCTTGTACTGCTCCGGATACGCCAGTGACTGCAGATCGCTGCCCAGAATGGCCGGCGGCTCGGTGCTTTCAGCCACCGGCACCGCGGAGAGTCCGCCCTTGCCCTTGGCCACGTAGATGTACTTGCCCATGAAGTTCAGGAAGTTGGTGCCCTGCACCGTCAGCTGCGCCATCCAGGCGTTGTTGTCGCCGTTCTTCGAAACATGGCAATCGACGCAGCCTTTGGTCTCCGTCGAGCGTACCGTATGCGGTACGTAGGTGCTGAACGCCTCGCCGCTGAAGCCCGGCGTCGAGATCGTCTGCTGCTGCTGATACAGCCAGTTCCGGTTTGCGTTCTGCGAGCTCACCACCACCGCGCAGGCCGAACGCACCGGGGCGATCTTGTTGCCGGTCACCGTGCCGTCGACCCCCAGCATGTACACGTCGTCGCGCAACACCATGAAGTCGTAGTTGGTGTAGTTGCGCGTGGTCTGCCCTTCGTTGTGCAGCATCGGCATCTTCTGGTTGGCCGACATCGAGAGATGGCACCCGAAGCACGAGGTCGTCCATGACGAGTGGCAGCTATAGCACGTCATCTTCTGGTCGGAGTGCGCCAGATGCGCCGCATCCGCCGCCGTCCCCCAGGTGGTTCCGTCCTTCTGCATCGTCTTCGCCAGGCGCGACTTCTCCGAGTAGTGCTCGTTGCCCGGAGTGATGGTGTCCAGAACCTGCACCACCTCCCACTTGCGGCCCGGCTCAATGTTGGAGCGCTGCCACAGCTTGCCATCCTCCCAGTAGAAGCGCGCCTCCTTGTAGGGCGTCCGCATGCGCATCATGTTGCTGGAAACATCGTGCGCGCTCGCGGGTCCGCTGGTCTTCAAAAGCGCCTTGCTGTAAATCGTTCCATGGCAATCCTGGCAGCTGATCTCGATCGCGTTGCGCGTCTCGCCGTAAAGTTTGCCATTGCCGTGCACATCCTGGGTGAAGTGGCAATCGGCGCAGGCCATGCCCTTCTCCAGGTGGATATCCGCCAGGTGAACCGTGTTGGCCGCGTTCACATCGTCCACCGGAAGCTGGTTGCCATCCTTGTCCAGCAGGTGTCCGTGGCGGTCGCGCTTGTAGACCGCGCGGAAGACCCAGCCGTGCGAGTGGAAGTCGCCGAACGCCGTGTCCTTCAGGCTCTCATTGAACTGCGGCGTGCCGATCATCTCCAGGAACTTCGGATTGCTCCAGTTGCCGCGCGCGGCCGAGCCCTCCGGATTGCGCAACTGCACCTCCTGCAGCTTCTTCGGGCTGGGATCGTCCTCCTTGGCCGGATACATCTTCTGCCCATCGGCCTCGTTATCCCACCACGTGTAGCCGTAGTACGTGGTCACCATGTTGGTGCCCGGGTGCACATGGCAGGTCATGCACTGGCTCGACGGGATCGCCTTGGTAAATACGTGGCGCAGCGGATGGCCGCTCTCGTTCTTGTTCACCGTCGGATCGTCGCTTTGGCTCTTACCCTCGTTGCCGAACGCGGAGGTCTGTTCCCCGTGGGTCTTGTCGCGATCGTTCGCATACAACACATGGCAGGCCGAGCATCCGCTCGCCCGGTAGTCGCCCGGCTGATCGTTGGTCCCGGGCAGCGAAAGCAGCGGGTCCAGAAGGCGCGTCTTCTGCAATCCAAGGAACACGGGGTCGGTGCGCAGTTCGGTGCCCAGGCCGCGGTCGCTCAACTTCAGGTCAGGCGCACCGGATTCATCGTCCAGATCCGGATTACCGATCTCCGGCCGCTTCAGGCCGCCGCGTTCGAAGACTCGCAGCATGTTGCCCGGCTCTGAAATCTCCCAGCGTTGCAGCGGATCCAGGTACGGCAGAACCCCCTTGGTCTTGGTCTCCTCGGGTGTCGGCGGCGGGAACGTCCGCAGCCTTACCGGCTTGCCCTCTTCGTCGTACGACTCGCCAAAGTGCGGGTTCTTCAGCGGGTAAGCGCCGTTGTTATACAGTGCCGCGCCCCACAGCATCGCGCCATGGGTCATCATGCTCGACTTCACGTTGCGCGTCTCCTGTGCATGGCAGGCGCCGCAGGTCATCCGCGCCACGCGCAGATCGCCCGGATTCACAAAACGGACAAACTCCGTGCTCTCTTCAATCCAGCGCGTATACGCCCGCACCGGATGCCCGTCGCGTGCCCCGTTGGACGCGATCCTGGGCTCCACGTGCGCCTTCTTCTCGGCTTCCGCATACTCGCTCGAGCCCTTCGTCCCGGCCGCCATGATGGTCGCGTTGCCGCCGTGGCAATCCGCGCAACCCAGCACCACGGTGTCCTCATTGTGCATGTTCGGGTGCTCGATCCCGGTGTGACACGACACGCATCCGGCTGACGCAGCCTGCGCATCCGCCGGCGACTCTCCATAGCGCGGCAGCGGCATAAGGCTGTGCGGGGCGGCCTCCGTATGCTGCGCCGGTGCCGTCTGCTCGGTCGCAGAGGTCTGCTGAGACGAAGCCGCGCTCTGCTGCGCCTCCTGCGGCCGAGGCGCAGTCTCCGCAGCGCGTGCGGCCCCCGGCTTGGCCTCCACCAACGGCAGATTCAGGAAAGAAGCCGCGGTCGTCCCGGCAGCCAGCCCAAGCAGAAGCAACGCAGCCACACGCCGTACCGGAAGCTGCGGGATTGAAGATACGAAGCGCGCCACGATTCTCATAGGTCCAAGGCCATCTCAGAACTGAAACTTGATAATTGCAAACAGGGAAAACAACGATTGTCCGGTAAAGAAGTCGCGGAGTCCCAGCCCCGGAACCAGCCCGGCCGCGCCACCCGTGATCACGATATTGTCCGACAGGAACGGCCGCCAGATGACGCCGATGCTGCCATCCGTGCCAATCGTCCTCGGAATGCCATTCTGCTGCAGCAGGAAGATCAACGACTGCGTGCGGGCGAACTGTAAGAAATTTACGTTGGTGACCACCTTCAGCGTCTGCGTCAGCTTGGCGTCGGCGCCCACGTTGTAAAGGTACAGGCCCGGATTGACGAAGTTCGACTGCCCCTCGTCCTTGCTCGAACGCAGATCCGGCAGAAAGCTGTCGTTGGCCGTCAACGCTACCCCGGTGCCGGTCAGGCGTATGCCTTCGCGGTTGAAGAACGAAAACTCGCCGCCGGCAAATGCCTCCGCATCCACGATCGAGCTGAAACCGCTCGACGTGTTGTCCCGCGGCGTGTTGTCCCCCGAGGCGAACAGGAACGAACTGCGGAAGCGCAGGTAGGAGAAGTCGCGGGAAAGCTCCACCGCCGCCAGCTGCGCGTTGATCTTGGTCTCGCGCCCGGCCAGCTGGTTGAACTTGTCCGTGCCCAGCGCCTCATAGAACGCATTCGTAATGTTGGTGCGGCCGATGTGTCCGTCGCCGGTAAATCCGTAGTAGGACGTATCGATGCGGTGCCGCACAATTGTGCCGATCGGGGCCGGACGCACCAGGAAGCCGTTATCGTCGTAGTGCAGGCCGCCATTGTCCCGGACAAAGTGGTAGCTGACCTGCGCGGTGTAGCCCTTGGCGATAAAGTCCTGCATGAAGAAGTTGCCGATCGCCACCTCGCGTCCGCGGCGTGCGAAGCTGTTGAGCCCGCTGTTGGTGTTCTTCTCAAGAAAGTCGAAGCCGGCGAGATTGTACTGGTAGCGGTTCGACCGGTAGTTCCCGAACAGGCGTACGCCCGGCTGCTCGTCGGCAAAGATGAATCCCCGGAAATCGCTGACAAACTGCTGAATGCCGACGCGCAGATTGACGAAGTCGTAGTTTGGTCCCAGGTCCTTCAGCTTCACCTCGCCGAAGGCCTCCTGCAGGCTGACGTGGGTGTCGAACCGCGTGGTCCCGAAGCGCACATCGGGGCTTACAATCTGGTTCTCCCGCGCCGCCAAATAGTTCAAATTCGCCGCCGAGGTTACCCGGATTCTCCAGTCCACCGGACGAAACGCGAGGGTATCGCCGTGGAAGAGCTCAAACGTCGTCCGGAACGTGGTTGCAGTGAAAAACTGTCCGCCCTTGCCGAAGAATCCGTACGCCCCAGGCTCCGACGCCGCCTGGCCGGAGATCACCGGCAAGCGCCGCCCGTCGATCGCCGTAATTGCGTCCCCGGTGAAGCTGAAGAACACCTTGCCGAACAGCGGCTTGTCGCCCTTCAATACGTTCCGGTTGAATGGATCGAACCAGTGCCCCAGCACGTACGGCGTCTCCATCTCCGGGTACCGATGGTAGTTGGGCATCTCGGTATCCCAGCGGTCGGGACGCGGCTGGAACAACAGGTCCTCGGGCGGCAGCGGCTGTTCGGTCTGCGCCGCCACAATCGCTCCGTTCTCATCTGGACGCCGGCTCAGCTCCTTGTACTCCCCGCCGAACCGGCCCGTCGCCACCTCCGCCTGCGTCTGCGGTACCGGCGCATCCAGCTGCGTTCCCTTATATCCGCTCAGGTGCACTTCGATGGACAGCACGTCGCCGCTGCTGATCTGGATATCCGGCCGACGGAAGGCGCTCCCGCCGCCCGGCGGCGTCAGCACCAGGTCGTACAGTCCCGGCGGCACCTTCAGCAGCCGGAAGATCCCGTCGCCTTCGCTCAATACCTCGGGCGCGGTCGTCTTGCCCTGCGCCTCCAGCTTCACCCCGACGCCAGGCAGCGGACGGCCCGCGCTGTCAAACAGGATCCCCTGCAGCACGCCGGTCGGTGCGGTCCGCTGCTGCGGAATGCGCAGCCCGGGAGCAGGCGTCCGTTCAATCTGCGCAGGTGGAGTGGCCGCCTGGTCCGGTGTAGACGGCGCCTGTGTGCCCTGCCCCGGCATCGCCTGCGCCAGCGCGCTTGCGCCTCCGGCCGCCATCAGTGCCGCCGACGCCAGCCGCAAAGCCAGAGTTGGGTTGGATAAGTTCATTGGTTTACCGGGAAAGCGTATCGCTCTCCGGCCCTCCTCGCAATCCTTTTATTCCGCGTCCAGCCTCCGCGTCCAGCCGCATCAACGGCCTGTGCTAAACTCCGCCAGAGTGAGGGCTGATTGTGTCGACGTTCGATGAACAGGCGGACCATGCACGGCGCCTGGAGTTTCTCTACAAAGCCGTTGAAGATACCCAGGCCACCATTCGCTTCATCGATACCAAAGCCGCCTTCTGCGTCACCCTGCTCTCCGGCATGGTTGCCGGAGCCCTGCAGGGAACCGGCCACCATCACCTCTCCATCCATGACGGCGTCTTCGATCTTTTTCTGGCGGCCACCGGTCTTTGCCTGTTGGTCTGCCTGCGCGTCATCTTTCCCGTCATCAAGCCGCAGAAAGCGCCCCACCACAAGCCCGCGCGGGCTCTGCCCAAGTTCTACATCCATCAGCAGAAGGGTCATCATTGGCTCCGCCATACCTTCTCCAACTCCGTCGACGACGTGCTCGCCGACGACCACGCATCCTACACCGCGACTCTCGCTCTGACCAACGACGCCGATCTCACCAACGCCATGTGCGATGAACTCCTGATGGTCTCGCTCATTCGTCAGATCAAATCCGACCGGCTGCACGCCGCGATGTTCCTGCTGGTCCCGGCGGTCGCTCTCTTCCTCGCCTTCATGGTCACTTAGCCCCAACGTTGCCTGGCCCGCTCCTCACAGACCGCGTGCAAAGCCCGGAGCCCACAGCCCTTCCCTACTGCTTCGCCAAAGTCTGATCAATCAGCTGGATGTACTTCTTCGAGCGTCCCGCTTCGTCGGTATCCGGCGCCACCGCCACCACCTCTGAGAAGTGTTCCTTGGCCGCCGCCAGCAGACCCGGCTGCTTCTGCTGGAAGAACTCCAGCGCATACGTCGTGCCCAGCCGGTAGTTCGCAAACAGATCCTTCGGGATATAGGTCAGCGCCGTCTGGCAGTAGCGCACCGCCGTGTCGTAGCGCTTCTGCATCGACTCGCAATCGCACAGATCCTCATTCGCCAGCCCGCGCATCTCGCGCCAGATGTCGGTCTGGGTCGCCCGGCTCTTCTGTCCCATGCCGATCAGCGAACCGACCAGGTAGTAGTTCAGCTTGCCGCCAAACCCTGAATCGAAGTTGCTCAACGCGATGTACGTGTTGTACTCGCTCTCCGCCTGGTCCCACACCTTCAACTGTCGCAGGCACTCCGCCAGCCAGAAGTGCGCCTCCGCGTTCTTCGGCGTCTCTGCCACCGCCCGTCGCGCCGCCGTCTCGCCATCCTTGTAGTCGCCCTTGCGCGCATACGCCTGCGAGAGCAGGTACCAGCCCATGCCATTCTGCGGCTCGCGCCGGGTCACCACGTCCAGCTGCCGGACCGCTTCATCCATGTCGCCCGCATCCAGCAGCGCTCCCGCATAGCTGGCGCGGGCCTCCACATAGTCGGGGTCGGTCTCGATCGCCACCTTGAACGCCTTGAGCGCGTCCTCGTCCGCAAACAGCGCATTGTCCACCCGCCCCAGGTAGAGCGCGGCCTGCGAATACTTCGGATCAATCGCCAGCGCCGCCTTGAACTCCTCCGCCGCCTTCTTGTAGTTGTCCGCGCCGCCCTTGTTGTACAGCTCAATGCCCTTGTCGAACTTCTCCACCGCCGCGTGGTTATGCTGGCGCGCAATCAGAATGCGTACGCTCACCGTCGTATCCTGCCCGGGATACACCTGCTCCTCGCGCGGTCCGTCCGGCTCGTACCCCATGCGCACCGCCTTGATGGTGTGCGCGCCCGGTTCAATGCCCGGCAACCGCAGCGGCGTGCCCTTGTTCACAATCCCCTGACTCTTGCCGTCCACCCACACCTCGGTGTTGTCCATGTTGGTCTCAATCACCAGGTTGCCGAACTGCGGCGGAGGAAGGTTCGCCGCCTTCACATGGGTGGGGTTATACGCCAGCACCATGTCCGGGTCGAAGCTGCCGCGCTCGCTGGTCGGGTTCTGCGCCGCCCCGGTCGCCAGCCGCACGTTGGTATGCACATACTCCGCCAGTTCGTCGGCAGAAACCACCCCGTCCCCATTGGTATCCGCCTCGCCCTGCATCCCCTTCACCACGTAGTAGGTGAAGACCCCGTGACCGCCGCCAAACTGATCGCTCTCCAGGCTCTGCTCCCGGTCCCGGCTCGCCGTCAGCGAGAACAGAGACTTCTGCAGGTCCAGCAGGGTCTGGTTCACCTGCGCCCGGTCCGTCTCGGGTGTGATCGCACCCGAGTGGCATGCGTCCGTGATCAGCACCTTCCACTTGCCCTTGATCTTGCCCCCAATGTCCAGGCCCAGCGAAGCCATCGGATAGGCCGTGCCGCTGATGTTGTGCAGGTCCACGTCGTACGACGCCAGGTATGCCTTGCCCTGCGACATAAACCCATGCCCGGCAAAGTAGATCAGCACCCGGTCGTTATCCTTGGTCACGGAGGGCAGCCACACCTCCAGTTCGTGTCGAATGTTTTCGATCGTCGCCTTGTCGTTGATCAGTTTGTGCACATTCTCCGCCGGGAACTGCCCGCCCTCGGCGCTGATCAGCGTCGTGTACATATCGTCCGCATCGCGGTCTGGAAAAGCCAGCTGTGCCGAATCCGGAAGGTTCTTGTACTTCGAAATCCCCACCACCAGCGCGTAGCTCCGCGGAATGGTCACCGGGGCCGCCTTCTTGTTCAGGTCGACCGTCTTCAGATCGCGGGTGTCCGAGGTCGGGGTCTGCCCGGCAGCGGGGGTAACAGGCGCTGCCGGCGCGGACGGTGTGGCGGCAGGCTGCTGCGCCCACCCGCCCGTCAATCCATAAAGCCCCACGCTCGAAGCAAACGCCAGGGCCAGCGCTCCCCGGCGCCACATCCAAGTAAGTCTTTGCCGCATGTTCATGGTGTCCTCTAAGTGCCACAGTACCCGCGGAGCTTCCGACCCGGAGAAGACCCGCTTGCCCGCCACCAGAGACGATCCATCGAGTGCCTGCATGGTGGCGAAAGACTCAGCCGGTCCTACCCCGCCTCGGGGCCCGAATGGAAAACCGAAAGCGCGTGCTTAACAGACGCATCGTACACCCGTTCAGATTAAGCTCGAAAGCAATCAGCTCCCGTGCTGACAGGCCGTCCGCAGAGATCCTGACCGGCGCGGGAAGCTCGAGGGTGGAACCGCATGTCGCTCGGACTCCACCTTCCTGCGCGACGCAAACTTAGTGGTGAGCGATGCGAAAAGTATAGATCAGCGGAGCCGTCTTGTTGCCGCTCGCTCCGACTGTCACCTGCGTCTTGTTCTTCACCACGTTGATGTCGCGCGACGCCATGCCCGCCATCGGTTCGAGCGGCGCTGGCAGCGGGGCGTCCTTCGGCAGCGGTGCCGGCCCGGCATTCGGGTCCGTGCATTCGCCGCGCGCCCGGAAGATCGCATCGTTGCAGCGCGGCTTCAACGAACTCAGCGGAACCGGAGCCGTAAACGATGTACTCGGCGGCGCCGACAGCGCCGACGGCGAAAGCACGAAATAAAGCACGTCGAAGCCCGGCGGTCCGCTGATCTCGAACCACGTCCCCGACTGCAGCGGAATCGAGATCTCCTGGCCCTGACGAACCCGGTTGTCGGAGCCCGTGTCCGCGCTCGGAAACACGGTCGAATACTTGCCCGACGTGCCCTGGTCCATCACGTAGAGATAACCGTCGAAATCGCTCTTCATCCGGATCTGCACCAGGTCGCCCGGCTCGAACACATGGTCCGAAGCCATGGTCTGAATCTTGCCGTCAGGCGTCTTGCGATCCAGCATGATCCGCATCGTCTCCGGAGCGGCTGGCGGCTTCGACGCCTGGGCCGCGCCGTGGCCCCCCGCAAAGGTCATCCCGGCCCAGCTCAGCAACACAGCCAATCCAATCGTTCTCACCACACGCACCTCGCGTTTCTTCGGAGAGGGTACCCGCCGCGCGCCAAACCGTCAGCACCGAACGTCGCTCCCGCAGCGGGAAGCAAAGCTCATCGCCGGTCTTTGAAACCGGGAACGGCTCTGAACCCTGCAACCCTGGCCACAGCAACCGCAACCGCTCTCACCTGGAACCCTGTCTCCGCAACAATACGCGCCTTGCGCCACTTTTCACATCACAAACCAATCGCAGGCGACCACGCCCATGCCACTCTGCGTTGCCGGCGTAACCAGGGAACCCAGCCTTTTGAAACGGTTCTCGACATCTGCTATACGCGCCGCAACTGCGAGTGGATGGCTGTGGACGGCCTGACCGGGCTAACAGCAAATGCATGCTCACAATAATTTTTGCAAAGCCTTGACCCGTCGCCGGTGCTGGCGTATCTTTCCTCAAAACAGCCAACCGATGAATTGCGGCACACTTGCCACTCAGGATGCAGGGCTATGACCTTTATGAATCGCATGGCGCCACACCCTTCTGCCGCGGCATCCCCCAAATGAACGAATTCCCGCATTCTCCCGGAACCTCGAAGCATGGCTTGATGCGCAGCGCGACCGCGGCGCCCGGCCTTTCCCGTTCCTCCTTCGGTAAGAGGAGGAATGTCCTCGCTCTGGGCCTTGCAGCCCTGCTCTGCGTGCAACCGGTCTTCGCCGCCGCCCAGCCCGTCTGGCTGCTTGAAACGCCCCGCACAACGCTGCCCGCTTCAGCGCTGCCTGCTGCCGTCCTGCCTGCTACCCTCCTGCCCGAAGCCGCCGAGTCGCTCGAGCTCACTCTGCTGCAGGGCGAAGGCGCACTCAACAACATTCGCCAGCGCACCGCCCGCGAGCCCATCGTCGAGGTCAAGGACAAGAACCATAAACCCGTCGCCGGAGCGCTCGTCCTCTTCTCCATCAACGAGACCAATGGCGCTGGAGCCACCATCGACGGCGCCACCAACTTCCGCGTCGTCACCGGCCCCGATGGCATCGCCCGCGTGCCTAACTACAAGCCCAACAACACCGCAGGACAGTTCACCATCACCGTCCGCGCAACTCTGGGCATGCTCACCACCGATGTCATCATCCATCAGATCAATATCACCGGTCTCGAAGTCCAGCCCAAGCCGCGCCACATCAGCCGATTGGAGCATCTGGTCGGCCACCACCCGTACATCAAGGTCATTCTGATCGGCGGGGTCGTGGTCACCGGGGTCGTCGTCGGCGTCGTCGTCACCCGCGGCAGTGCAGCGCGCATCACCGTCGGCACCGGCACGGTCACCGCACCCTAGTGAACTACGCCGCCTGGCGTTGCCGCCTTCGTGTTCCGAACACCGCGAGGTAGCACTCGAGGCCCAAATCCGCCCCGACGAGCAGCAAACCCGAGCGGCTACATCATGTCTCCTGCAGGTGTATCCGGGGTTCCAGGCGGAAACGCCCATTTCCTCGATGAAAACGGCATTCGCAGGGGCGCTGGACCGAAGCAGCTGGAGCAATGCTCTAGGTTGATTCTGCGGAACGATTCTGCCGTTTTCACCCGGTTTTCACACCCATTCAAACGATTTAGAACGCTCTCCGGGTGTGGTGTAGAGCCATTGTTTTCCTTGCTTCTGATCCCCGGGGAGCAAATTCCTTGGACGTTGAGCAAGCTTGAAGCTCAAGCCCAGTCTCCCGAAGGAAGCGTCACTGAGGCAATCCCTTCGACTCCACAGCAACAGGGGATTGGATCGGGATCAAGCTGCGGTCTCGAAGCACTTACACCCTATGGGAAGAAGTCGATTCGACCTCAAGGTTTGCACAGCTATTGATGCAGTTCACCCTGGAAGTCAGACCTTAAACTCTTTACGTTGAATACTTTGCATCAAATCAGCCGGGGTGGGGAGGCCAGGCACGATTTCTACGGACTCGTGCCCGTCTGCGACGTCCCGACCGAATTGGCCAGCGTCACGCTCACCTGCGAGATGATGACTCCCTGGTCGATCGTGAAGGTCTGCGTATAGGTGAAGGCTGAGCCATACGAAGCCTCCTCCGGAGCCCCATTGGGCGTGTCGCTGGTGTACCAGGTGTTGAAGATATCCGTCACCGGAATGGACACGTCGGGATTCGAGATCGGCGCGCCGTTCGAATCTGTGAAGTGGAAGTTGGCGCTCGTGACCTGCACCGTGTTGGAGTAGCCCACCACACTCACCGTCAACAGCGATCCATTCTGCGTAAACGACACATCCATGAGTCCTGGGACCACCTCCGGCAAGGTCACGGTAATCGGCGCCTGGAGCGAGGTGGGAGTTACGTCGACCCCGCCAGCACTCAGCCGCACCGTCACGTTCAACGTGCCAGCCGTGCTTCCAGCCTGGAACTGGAAGGTCTCGGGCGCGACGCTGTTGGCCGGAATGGTAAAGGACTGCGAGGTGCCGCCTCCGCTGAATACAATTGTCCCGTCGGCGGGAAGCCCCGTCTGTGGCGTGAAGGAGAGCGCCGCCGTGCCGGAGATTGGCACGGGATAGGGATTGGTGAGGGTGATCGTGATCGAAGTCTGGGTCGAAGGCTGGACGGTTCCCGGACCATTCACGGTTACCCCCACCGGCGGCGCGGCAACCGAAATCGTCAGTGGCGCGCTGACCGCGCCTTGCAGCGGATCTGAAACCGTCACATCGAGGGTACCGACCAGGAGGAAGTAGCTGGCCGGGATCACTGCAGTCAGCGTGGTCGAATTCACAAAGGTCGTCGCCACCGCGGTCCCGTTCACCTGAACGATTGAACTGCTCAGGAATCCGGTTCCGGTGAGGGTGATCGTCTTCGCCGGATCGCCAAGGCTCGCATTATTGGTGGAGAGCGAGTTGAGGCTGAGGTTGGTCCCGACGAGGGTGACCGACGCGGACGACGTGGTGTAGTCCACCGTGTCGTTCGGCACGAAATTGACCGAGAGTGTCTGGGGACCGCTGACGACCAGCGTTCCCGCTGGCGGATTGTAGGTCGTCGTGCCGGCGAGGATCGCTCCGGTAACGCCGGTGACGGTCGCATCCAATTGCGTCGACGAGAGCGGCGTGCCAGTTACCACGCCCGCCGGAGTCGGCCAGGTAATCAGCGGCTTTGCCTGGTTCACCACAAGCTGAACCGTCTTTGTAACCGGCAGATAATCGACCGTGTCGGTGGGTGCAAAGGCTGCTGAAAGCGTATAGGTTCCAGCGGTGAGCACGCCCGATGCCGGGCTGTAGGTGAAGGTGCCGGGAACGTTGGCGGTCGCGTCGAGCTGCGTGGCCGAGAGCGCCGTGCCATAGGTGATCGGGGCGGGAGTCGCCCAGGTGAGAACGGGAGTCGCCTGGTTGACCAGCAGTTGAACGGTCTTCGTGGCGACCGGGTAATCGACCGCATCCATGGGGGCGAAGGTGACCGAGAGCGTGTGAGTTCCGGCGGTGAGCAGCGCGCCCAAGACCGGGTTGTACGTAAAGGTTCCCGGGATAGTCGAAGACGCATTGAGCTGGGTCGCGCTGAGGGTCGTGCCGTACGTGATCGGAGCCGGCGTGGCCCACGTAAGCGGCGTGGCGGCCTGGTTGACGACCAACTGAACTGTCTTGCTGACCGACTGGTAATCCATCGCGTCGGTGGGTGCGAAGGTCACCGACAGGGTGTGGGTTCCGGCCGTAAGCACGCCTGATGCCGGATTGTAGGTGAACGTGCCGGGAACGTTGGCGGAAGCGTCCAGCTGGGTAGCGCTGAGCGCGGTGCCATACGTGATCGGGGGCGGCACCGGCCAGGTAAGAACCGGCGTCGCCTGGTTCACCACCAGTTGAACCGTCTTGGTCGCCACAGCGTAGTCCGCCGAATCGGTGGGGGCGAAGGTGACCGAGAGCGTATGAGTTCCGGCGGTGAGCAGCGTGCCCAGGGCCGGGTTGTAGGTGAAGTTTCCAGGGATGGTCGAGGAGGCATCGAGCTGGGTGGCGCTCAAGGCCGTGCCATAGGTAATGGGAGCGGGCGTGGCCCAGGTGAGCGGCGTCCCGCCCTGTCCCACCAGGAGTTGCACCGTCTTGGTCACCGACTGGTAGTCCACCGCGTCGGTCGGTACGAAGGTAGCCGAGAGAGTGTGCGTGCCGGCAGAGAGAACCGTACCTAAGGCCGGGCTGTAAGTGATCTGGCCGGGAACGTTGGCGGTCGCGTCGAGCTGCGTGGCCGAGAGCGCCGTGCCATAGGTGATCGCGGCGGGAGTGGGCCAGGTAAGGACCGGAGTCGCCTGGTTGACCGTAAGCGGAACACTGGCGACGGCATTCGAGTAGTTCGGGTTCGTGGAGGTGAAAACGAGGGACAGGGTTTGTGTACCCGCGGTGAGGATGGTGCCGATCGGAGGCGTGTAGGCGTAGATGCCCGCAACGGCCGCTCCGCCGATCCCGGTTGCGACCGCGTCGAGCTGAGTCGCAGAGAGCGGCGTTCCATAGGTGATCGGCGCGGGAGGTGTCCAGGTAATGGCGGGCGGGGCTGCGGTGCCGATGCCGCCGATGGTGAAGGTCTGCGGCGAGTTCAACGCATTGTCGGCGATCGAGACGGTGAGCATACGCGGGCCGGTAGCGGTCGGGGTAAAGGAGATCTGCAGGGTGCAGGTGCTCTCGGTGGCAGCAAGCGTAGCTCCGTTCAGGCAGGTTCCGCCGCTCAGGGAGAAGTCGGATGCGTTGCCGCTGAGGGTGAAGGCGCCGGATGGGATCACGATGGGAACGTTGCCGAGGTTGCTGAGCGTGAGGGTCTGCGGAGGAGCCGTAGTCCCGATCGTCGTCGCCGGGAAGGGAGTTGTGCCCTGCGGGTAGAACTCGCGCACCGCGTTGTTGCTGGTATCGGAGAAATACAGGTTGCCGGAGGGGTCAAGCGCGACCCCCGAGGGAGTGTTCAGGCCCGCGCTTCCTGCGCTCCCGAGACCGCCGGCAACGGTTGTGATGACGCCAGCGGTGTCGATCTTGCGAATGCGGTTGTTGCCGCTGTCTGCGATGTAGAGATCTCCCGCCGGGTCGAGAACCACATCGTTGGGCAGGTTGAGGGAAGCGGCGGTTGCCGGACCGCCGTCGCCGGTCGCTCCGGGTGTTCCGTTGCCTGCGATGGTCGTGATGATGCCATTCGTATCCACTTTGCGGATGGCATTGTTGAAGTAGTCCGCGATGTAGAAGTTGCCAGCCTGATCGATGGCAACTCCGGATGGGCAATAAAGCTGTGCGCTGGTGGCCGGGCCATTGTCGCCGCTGTAACCCTGCGTGAAGTTTCCTGCAACGGTGGTGATGATCCCCTGGGTGTCGATCTTCCGAATACTGGGTTGCTGGCACTGCGGGACAAAGAGGTTTCCTGCACCATCAAAACGTGCGCCCTGGTTGAGCACGAAGGTAGCTGCGGTCGCGGGGCCGCCGTCGCCGGAGTGGCCTGACACATCGGGCGTGCCCGCGAAAGTCGTAATGATTCCGCTGGTGTCCACCTTGCGGATCAGATCGTTTCCGGTGTCCTGAATGTAGAGATTTCCTGCCTTGTCGAGCGTGACGCTGAACGGACTGGCCAACTCGGCGTTGACCGCCGGGCCGCCATCGCCGGAGAAACCCGCCGCGCCGGTTCCGGCGACGGTGGTGATCTCGCCGGCGGTATCGACCTTCCGGACGACGTTGTTGAAGGTGTCGGCTAGATAGAGGTTGCCTGCGGAATCAAAGGCGACCCCATCGGGCTGGTTGAGTTCGGCGGCTGTCGCAGGGCCGCCATCGCCGGTGTAGCCCTGCACTCCGGTGCCGGCGATTGTCTTCAGATTTCCGGGGTTCACCTGCAGAATGCCGCCGGTGCCGACTCCGGAGACTGCAATTGCCTGTCCGGAGATGTAAGCGTCGTCGCTGATATTGATGTACCCGCTCTTAGGTCCGATTCCGTCGGGCTTGAAGGTGACGTTGATCTGGCAGCTGGCACCAGGAAGCAGCGCCGTAATGCAGTTGCTGGTGGGAACGAAGTCTTCCGGATTCGGTTCGGCGAAGGAGCTGATGCTCGAGATGTTGATGGTCTGGGTGCCCGGATTGGTGACGGTGACACTCAGGGGGCCGCTGGTGGTCCCGAAGGGTTGGTTGCCGAACTGGAGCGATGTGGGGCTCAGCGCAACGCCGCTCGGGTCCACGATGAGCAAGACGGACTTGGTGGCGGTGGTGTAGTCCGTAGCGTCTGTTGGGGTGAACGCGACGCTAAGCGTCTGCGTACCAGCGTTCAGTAAGGTGCCGAGCCCGGGCGTATAGACAAAGCTGCCGGGGACGCTGGAGGTGGCGTCGAGTTGGGTGCCAGACAGAGGCGTGCCGTAGGTGATCGCGGCGGGAGTTGCCCAGGTGAGGACTGGCGTGGCCTGGTTGACGGTGAGCTGAACCGTCTTCGTGGCCGGCTGGTAGTCGACCGTGTCAATGGGTGTGAACGTGGTGGAGAGGGTTTGCTGACCGGCGGAGAGAATCGTGCCAGCTGCGGGTGTGTAGGCGAAGCTGCCGGGAACGCTGGAGGTGGCGTCGAGTTGGGTGCCAGAGAGCGGCGTGCCGTAGGTGATGGCCGCGGGAGTTACCCAGGTGATAACCGGCGCGTTCGCTTGATTGACCGTCAGTTGCACGGTCTTAGTGGCCGGCTGGTAGTCCACCGTATCGGTGGGTGTGAACGCGGCGGAGAGGGTGTGAGTGCCGGCCGAGAGCACTGTGCCGGCTGCGGGGGTGTAGGCGAAGCTGCCGGGGACGCTGGAGGTGGCGTCGAGCTGGGTACCAGAGAGCGGCGTCCCGTAGGTGATGGCGGCAGGAGTCGCCCAGGTGAGGACTGGAGTGGCCTGATTGACCGTCAGCTGGACAGTCTTAGTGACCGGCTGGTAGTCGACCGTGTCGGTGGGTGTGAACGTGGCGGAGAGGGTGTGGGTGCCGGCCGAGAGCACAGTACCGGCTGCGGGTGTGTAGGCGAAGCTGCCGGGAACGCTGGAGGTGGCGTCGAGTTGCGTGCCAGAGAGCGGCGTGCCGTAGGTGATCGCGGCGGGAGTCGCCCAGGTGAGGACTGGCGTGGCCTGGTTGACGGTCAGCTGGACGGTCTTGGTGACCGGCTGGTAGTCGACCGTGTCGGCGGGCGTGAATGTGGCGGAGAGGGTGTGGGTGCCGGCAGCCAACACAGTGCCGGCAGCGGGGATGTAGGCGAAGCTGCCGGGGA
>CAJCHN010000004.1 GCA_903970285.1 Rhodanobacteraceae bacterium
GAAGTATCCGGTGAAGTTTTTGATTCATGGCGGCCCGCAGGGCGCCTGGGGAGATGCGTGGAGCTATCGCTGGAACGCGGAGTTGATGGCGGCGAGCGGATATGTGGTCGTCATGGTCAATCCGCGCGGGTCGACGGGCTATGGGCAGGCGTTTATCGATGGGGTGAACGGGGACTGGGGCGGCAAGGCGTATGTCGACCTGATGAAGGGGCTGGATGCGGCGGAACAGAAGTTCCCTTTTATCGATAAGGATCGGGAGTGCGCGCTGGGAGCGAGCTACGGCGGCTACATGGCCGACTGGATTCTGACGCATACGAACCGGTTCAAGTGCATCGTGACGCATGACGGGATGTACAACCCGGCGGCGGCGTATGGGACGACGGACGAGCTCTGGTTCAACGAATGGGAGTTCCGCCGGTCGGGCGATACCGGGCCCGGACAGCCCTGGCGCTACGCTGGGATGCCGGCGGATCAGGACCCGTTTCGAAAGTGGTCGCCGATGCTGCATATTCAGGATGCGAAGACGCCGACGCTGGTGATTCACTCGCAGCGGGACTATCGGCTGGATGTGTCGGAGGGGTTCCAGCTCTTCACCGCGCTGCAGCGGTTGGGCGTGCCGAGCGAGATGCTCTACTTCCCGGATGAAGGGCACTGGGTGCTGAAGCCGAGGAATAGCGAGCTTTGGTATAAGACGGTCGGCGAATGGTGCGATCGGTGGACAAAGCAGTAGACACCTGACACCGATGAAAACGCAATGACTGAAGGCCTGACCGGTCACTGATCGGTGGGATCCGTCTTAGGTGCTGGAGGGTTATGGCGTTTGCGCGGGCGAAGAAGCGGGAGCCGATGGGCGAGGCGGGGTTGTTTGACTATGCCGTTGCGGCGCTCTCCCGAAGGATGCGGACGGAGCGCGAGCTGCGAAGGCTGATGAAGGCTCGAGCTTGCGAAGGTGCTGCCGGAGACGCGGATATGGACCGTGTCGTGGCGCGGCTGGTCGAGTTGAATTACCTGTCGGACACGCGGTTTGCCCAGGATTACACGCGGCTGCGCAAGGAGAACCAGGGGTTTGGGCGGCGGCGGGTGGCGCAGGATCTGGGGGCAAGAGGCGTGGGCAAAGAGCTGGCCGACGCGGCGCTCGACCAGGCGTTTGGCGAGACCGACGAGGTGGAACTGGCGCGGGCGTACTGCGAGCGCAAGCGCATTGCGAAGCCGGAGGAGCCGAAGGCAGTGCAGCGGGTGATGGGAAGGCTGATGCGCGCTGGGTATAGCTCAGGGGCGATCTACAAGCTGTTTCGAAGCTGGAACGTCGAGCCGCCGGAGGAGGGTGGCGACTCAGACCAGTACCAAACTTCTCCGGAGTTCTGAACCTACTTCTGGGATGTTTCAATTACGGGATTTTGGCGGGTCAAGAACGAAATACGGCCTGTCATGGATGTCATTGGTGTTTCATGCGTGATGAGCCTTCCTGGCCGAGGCAGGTATGCTGGTCGCGAGGACTTGCGATGAAGATTGCCTTGTTGGTTGCTGTTCTGTGGATGGGAGTGCCGATGATGGCCTTGGGACAGCAGGCAGACTCTCCTCAAGCGGTCGACCCGATCTACACCGCTCCCTCGTTGACTCCGGAGCAGGTCAAGCATCTGCAGGAGCTTGGGGCGGACTGGCCGCAGTTGGGCCGCTACCAGCAGGAGAACGCGAGGCTGGGGCCGCCGGCGGCGGGCGAGAAGCGGGTGGTGTTTTACGGGGACTCGATTACAGACGCGTGGGGACGGCGCGGAGATGCGACGCAGTTCTTTCCAGGGAAGCCGTATGTGAACCGGGGAATCTCGGGGCAGACGACAGCGCAGATGCTGGTGCGGTTCGAGCAGGACGTCGTACATCTGCGGCCCGCGGCAGTGGTGATCCTTGCAGGGACCAACGACCTCGCCGGCAATACAGGATTGGCCACCATGCAGATGATCGAAGACAACTTTGCGGCGATGGTGGCGATTGCCAAGGCGAACGGGATTCGCGTCGTGCTGTCGTCGGTGCTGCCGGTGACGGACTATCCATGGCGCCGGGGGTTGCAGCCGGCGGAGAAGGTGAAGGCGCTGAACGCGTGGCTGAAGAGCTACGCGAACGCGCATGGGTGCGTGTATCTGGACTACTACTCCGCGATGAGCAATGCCGCTGGAGGTTTAGACCCGAGACTTGCAGCGGATGGCGTGCATCCTACGCCTGCGGGATCCGCGGTGATGGCTCCGCTGGCGCAGAAAGCGGTCGACGAAGCGCTGGCGAAGTAAAAATCCATCGCTAGACTGAACGGAGCACGCGCACCGGCAGCATGAAGATTGCCTCGACGAGGTGGAAGGTGCCGTCGATGACGATGCCGACCAGCCGGAACGGCAGCAGGATGAGCCAGAAGAGCGGGTAGAGCACGAGCGCGAGCAGGGCGAGCGGCCAGCAGGTGAGCAGGAGGAAGCAGAAGAGGATCAGCTTGATCATGGGCGGTCCTTGGACTCCTTGGAGAAAGATACGCTGGAACGGGTGAGTTTGTTCCGGGAAACCCATGTCTCAGAATCGAGACATGGTGCACCCAGAGTTGAGGTTGCAATTGGATGTCGAGCGGCTGGTGGCGGTGGACTGGTCCGGCGATAAAGGGCCGGGGCAGCGCAAGAAGATCTGGGCCGGGGTGTGGACGCGACATCCGGCGGGGCGCGGCGGGGGCAGGAACGTCGGCGGCGGCAAGATCATTCTGGAGGCGGGCCGGACGCGGGAGGAGCTGACCGAGTGGCTGATCCTGATGGCCGCGGAGACGCCGCGCATGGTCGTTTCGATGGACTGCTGTTTCAGCTATCCGGCATGGTTTCTGGCCGAGCATGGCTGCCGGTCGGTGTTCGACTTCTGGCGGCATGTGGCGGCGGGGCACGGTGAGCGGTGGCTGGGTGAGGCATGCGCGGCGGAAGAGCGCGACCTGCGCTTCTGGGGTAAGCCGCACAAGCGGCCGGAGCAGTTTTGCGGCGAGGGCTACCGGACGATGATGCGGGAGACCGACTGGGAGAACAAGATCGAGCAGGGTCTGGAGGGCGGCGACCCGGAGCGGACGGCGAAGATGCGCGGCATCACGCCGAAGTCGCCGTTTCAGATTGGCGGCAGCGGCAGCGTCGGGACGGGGTCGCTGCGGGCGATGCCGTGGCTGCTGCGGCTGCACGCATCGGGGTTCCGGGTATGGCCGTTTGAGGATTTTGCCGACGACCGGCCCTTGCTGGTGGAGATGTATACGCGCCTGTTGACGGGGCCGGTTGCAAAATCGAATGAGCTGGCGCGGAGATCGTATCTGAAGGCGAAGCGCGCGGCGGAGCCGGAGCTGTATGGAGGATTGCCGCGGCCCGTGCTCGCCTCGGCCTACGGAAGTGAAGATGCGTTCGACGCGTTGGTGTGCTGCCTGGAAATGGTGCGGCACCAGGAGGAGTTTCATGGCTTACGGGCGACCAGCGATGAGAAGCTGCGGTTAGAAGGCATTACCTGGCGGCCAGGTGTGATGGGGTAGAGGGAACAGGGAAGATACACACGTGGCGGGCCACTTCGTGCAGTCCTCGAAGAGCACCACTTCCTGGGGTTTGGACGGCTGCTCCGCCTTTTGCGTCCTATGAACGCATGAGAACCATTACGTTGGAGGAGCATTTCGTCACCGAAGGCTTTTTGCGAGCGACTGGCGCGCATGGCGCAACGTTTTCTCCCATTGCAGCGATGCAGCCGAAGCTGCTTGACCTCGGAGCTGGACGGATTGCAGCGATGGATGAGGGCGGCGTGGACTTCCAGGTGTTGTCGCTCGCGTCGATGGGCCTGGACGCGCTGGAGGCGGCGGAGGCAATGGCGCTGGTGGCCGATGTGAATGATGAGCTCGCCGCCGCTGTGAAGGCGAATCCGACAAGGCTGGGCGGGTTTGCGGCGGTGGCGCTGAAGGATCCGGACGCTGCGGCCAGGGAGTTGGAACGGTGTGTGACCAAGCTGGGGTTTGTTGGCGCGCTGGTGGATGGGACTGTCGATTCGCCGTCCGGCCCGTTGTTTCTGGACGATCCGCGCTTTACCCCATTCTGGGAGAGCGCGGCGCGGCTGGGCGTACCTGTGTATGTGCATCCGGCGCCGCCGCCGAAGGTGGTCAAGCAGGCCTATTTCTCCGGCTTGCCGGACGATATGGGCATGCTGTTGTCGATCGCGGGCTGGGGCTGGCATGCGGAGCTGGGGCTGCACACGCTGCGGCTGATCGTTTCCGGATTATTTGACCGTCTGCCGGAGCTGCAGGTGATCATCGGCCACATGGGCGAAGGACTGCCTTATGCGTTGGCGCGCACGAGCGCGGTGCTCTCGGGACCGGCGCATCTGCGGCAGGCGGTGGCCGAATATCTCCAGACGAATCTGCATGTGACCACCAGCGGCTACTTCACACAGCCGCCGCTTCAATGCGCGGTGCAGGTGATCGGGATCGACCGGATGCTGTACTCGGTGGATTATCCGTTCAGCGCCAATACGCGGGGGCGGAAGTTCCTGGAAGATGCCGCAGGATGGCTGCCTGCGGAGGAGTTGGAGAAGCTGATTGGCGGAAATGCGGCGAAGCTGCTGAAGGTGTAATGATGCATCTGGTATGTGGTTGTAAGTATGGAGTTAGTGGTAGCTAGATCTAAGTCACTGCGATTACCCATTTTCACTCCGACCACTGGCAGCCGGATTTTTATAACAGGTTCCTGTTGCTGAGGAGTTGGGGAGTTACTCAGTGCCGTTCCCTTGACAGGAACGGCGGTGAGCGCGAGGCTCTCCCTACATCCACAGTAAATTTGCTCCTAGCTGACTCGACAAAGCACCAGCGCTTGAAGAGCGGCGAGACTGCGCCCGGCTACTTCTGCAGGTGAAAATCGTTGCGCCTGGCAGCGGACCTTTGGATCTTTTGGGGCACGATCATTCATCGTTTAAGCCGCGGCATTGCACCTCGCGCAGAGGAGAGGGCCATTACTCAAGACGAGTAGGAAGCACTTGAGAAATGTGTAGTCGGGTGTGAGCATCTATTTTCGTCAGGATGCTAAGCTTCACGATTCATGGGACTTATGGCGGATAATCTCATACATCCTTGGTAACGTTACAGCCTAAGTTTGGCTCCCCTAATGTGGAATAGGCGGGCTCATGCTTCTCTTCCATACTCCCGATAGATATCTCGTGGACGATTCTCCACTGAGATGCGATCAAATCAGGAGCCCTCCCCTTGAACTTCACCCGTGCGCTTACCTTTCTAGTTGGCTGCTTTGCACTCATCGTGAGCACGTCGCTGCCGGGCCTTGCGCAAAACTCGCAGAGCGTTCAGGCGAATTTGAGCCCAGGTCCATACACCATTCATCCAGCGTTCTCGCCTTCGGTCTGCACTGACGTGAGTGAAGGAAGCACAGCAAACGGCGCCGTGGTGCAGGCGTACGCTTGCAACGGAAGCACCGCTCAATCCTGGGATCTGGTTCCAGTGGTAACTCCCTCTGGAGCGGGCTATGAAGTGGTTTCAGCGAACAGCAAGTCCTGCCTGAAGGTGTCCGGTGCAGCGAACACCAATGGCTCCAAACTTCAGCAGTGGCAGTGTCTCGGCGCTGACGAGACGGAAGTCTGGAAGATCTATAAGTTTGGGACTGTTTATGAACTGATTTCCATGAACAGTGGTAAGTGTATGGATCTCACGAACGGGAACCCAAGCAACGGCAACCAGCTGCAACAGTGGGATTGCGATAACGGGGGGAATCCGAACCAAGTCTGGGCCTTCGAGCCGGTCCAGCCGCTGTCTCGCGTCTCTTCCATCCCTGTAGGTCCTTATCTGATTCACCCGAATTCCAATAGCTCCTCCTGCGTGGACGTGAGCGGAGGCAATCAAGCGAATGGGACGGCGGTGCAGTCTTACTCGTGCAACGGGACGGCGTCTCAATCCTGGTCGCTGGCGCCGCTTACGGGCAGCTTCGGCACGGCGTACGAATTGATCTCACGAGTCAGCGGATCCTGCCTCGCAATCTCCGGAGCTTCTACGGCAGATGGCGCAAAGACCTATGAGTGGCAGTGTCTCGGAGCGTCGCAAACGTCCCAACTCTGGCAATTGTATGCGGTCGGTTCTTCCTACGAACTGGTTTCAGTCCATAGCGGAAAGTGCCTCGACCTAACCAACGGTTCGTTTCAGAACGGCAACCAGCTGCAACAGTGGGATTGCGATAACGGTGGGAATCCGAATCAACTTTGGGATCTGAAATCAATTGCTCCCGTGACGGCAACGACCACGACCACTGCGCAGGCGACCCCCACCGCCGCGGTCACCGGTCAGACGGTCGTCCTTTCGGGGAAGACCAGCGCTCCGGCTGGGAGCCCGGCAGGAAATCTAAGCTTCTTTTGCGATTCCGTCCAGGTTGGGACAGTGGCCGCGGATTCGAATGGCGCCGCGAGTGTCACGCTTCCCAAGCTTTCAAATGGCTCACACACCTTGAGCGTTCAGTATCTCGGCGCTCCGGGTTACGCGTCATCGTCGTCGTCTCCGCTCCAGGTGGTGGTCTCGCAGCCTAATGTTGGCGAGCAAGCCTTCCAAGCGGACTCGTTTGTGGATTCAGTGGGAGTGCAGACACATCTTACGTATAACAATACCGGCTATTACACGCTGTGGCCTCATCTGCTTTCGGAGTTGCGCGGATCTGGCATTCGCCATCTTCGTGATGGCCTGTGGAACTGGGGTGCGAATGCACCCTACAACGCGGAACATCAAGCGCTTGCCGCAGCCGGAATCAAGACCACTTACGGTATTTCTCTTGACTACACGCTCACTCCTCAGATGATACAAAACATGGCTGCAGCCGCGGGAGACCTGGAAGCACTGGAGGCACCAAATGAGTGCGATGCCGGCAACAACTGCGGTGGAGGAGGCGTGGCAGGAGTAAACAACGTCGTCGCGTTCATGCCGTACCTTGCAGCGGCCGGCAAGCTGCTTCAGGTGCCGGTGGTTGGGCCATCGTTTACGATACCCACCTCGTATGCGGATGCCGGTGACCTGTCGTCCAAGGTGTCCTACAGCAACCTGCATGTTTACTTTCCAGGATTAAACCCGGGCTCGGTGGGCTGGGGCGGCGGAGACGCGCAGGGCAACCGGTACGGCAGCATCGCCTACTGGTTGGACCAGGTGAATCAAGAGTCCACGCTCCCGGTGCAGATCACCGAGACCGGATATATCGCTTATCCTTCCACAAGCACACCTTACACGCTGCCGGAGAGCGTGGAGGCGTCGTACACACCTCGGACGTTGCTGCTGGCCTTCAACCATGGGGTGAAGAGGACCTTCCTGTACGAACTTCTGGACGAGGTCTCTTCGCCCGGGTACGGGTTGTTGAGAAGTGATGGTTCAGAGAAGCCGGCATTCTCTGCGGTGAGAGCACTTCTGAAATTACTTGCCGACCCGGGACCGACCTTTGCGCCTGGCAAGCTGGATTACACAATCTCCGGTGGAGACTCAACGGTCACCCACACCCTGCTGCAGAAACGCGATGGATCCTTCTGGCTTGTGCTCTGGTCCGAGCAAAGCAGCTACAACGCTCCAATCAACCAGCCCACCCCAGTAACCAAGCAAAATGTAGTTGTATCGATCTCCGGCACTCACCTCGCGAGTGAAGTGGTAACGTTCGATGCTACAGGCACCGCGACATCGACCACTCTAACGCGAAGCACGCAGTCTCTCCCTCTTACGCTCACGGATCAGTTGACCCTTGTGCACATTGTTCCGTAGCTGATTTGCTTGCATGCCGTGGCCGCCACCCGGCGGCTGCGGCAGTCCAATTCGTCAACACTTCTGCGCCCCCTTTCATGATCGAGGGGGCGCAGAAGTCTTCGTTTGCGAAACGGCAGGCAGATCAAGCTCACAACAGGGACAGAGGCGATGGTGCGCTCTCTATAATCAAGGGATGAAGAGTGAAAAACTTGTTGTAAGGCTTTCGAGCGCCTTGGTGTTTCTGCTGCTGCTGGTTCGTCTGAGCAAGCCTTTCCGCTCCACAGCGTCATGGATGGAGTACGTTCAGGACGACTTCTATTACTACTTGAAAGTCGCGCAGAATATCGCTCATGGGAACGGTTCGACGTTCAACGGCATCGTTCCCACGAATGGCTACCATCCGTTATGGGAGGCGCTATTCGTCTGTGTGAGCCTGTTCACCTCGCGCCCGCACGCGATCCTCGCAGTTCAGGCATCGATGATTTTTCTGGCGACTTTGGCAACCTTCCTGCTCAGTTTAAGGTTATTCCGCATGCAGAAGGTGCGCCCATTAACCGGGCTCGCTTTTTCTCTTTGGGTGGCCCTCTATTCACTGCGCATCTTCGTGCAGGGCATGGAGGTGACGCTGACAGTTCCCCTCATCCTCGGCTTGGTCTTGGTTGCTCTTCGAACCGAGTATTGGCTCCGCGGATTCTTGCAGTCCCTTTCGTTCGGCCTACTCGCGGCAGCGACCGTGCTGTCGCGGCTTGACAGCAGCATCCTTGTGGCGCTTCTCGGTGCCGGGCTCTTATCACAGGCTGAGATTCGGAATAGGTTACGCCCTGCTCATATAGCTGGGGTAACCCTGGGGCTGATGCCGGTTCTACTCTATTTCATTTCCAACGAGCACCAGTTTCACACGTTGCTGCCGGTCTCCGGGATGGCCAAGCAACTAAAACTGGGCCTATCGCCAAGCCTCGCTCCCTGGCGAATCATGAACCTGAACCGTCCCGGTTATTTTCTCGTGTTCCTTCCCATACCGCTTGCACTTGCGGTGTTTCCGTGGGCAGCAAGATATCTAAGCCGCGTCCAACGGGTAGTTTATGGCGCCGTTTTGATTTTCCCGTTCATCTACTTCAGCATTCTGAGTCTACGCAGCGACTGGCCGTCGTGGGGATGGTATCTTTACTCGCTGAGAACCGGCGAATGCGTGAGCCTGCTGCTGTTCTGCAGTCTGCCCCCGTTGAGGAAATTCTTCCAACGTACGACGGTCACGTGCGCCCTGCTCCTGCTATTCCTGGCTGGCTGGGCAATCTGGAAGTGGCCAGTGCAGACGCCGGAGTTGTATGCGGCCTCCATGGATCTCGCGAAGTTCGCCAGCACGCATCATGGCATCTATGCGATGGGCGACCGATCAGGAAGCGCCGGTTACCTGATCGCAGATCCGCTGATCCAGACCGAAGGATTAATGATGGACCGCGCCTATTTAGATCAGTTGCGCTCCGGTCGCCCGCTCAAAGAAATTCTCAACCGCTACCATGTTCGCTACTACATTGGTTCTTCGCAGGCGCCGCTCGACGGATGTTTTCAGGCCATTGAACCTAGCCAGGCCGGACCAGCGTCCCCGCACCTCACCGATCGGTTCTGCGGAAAGCCCGTGGCCGCCTTTGTGCATGACGGTCGTTATACCTACGTCTACGATCTAACTGATTAGAGCATTGTTGCTGTGGGTGTAACCCGGATCAATGAGTATGCGCGAAATGTCCGGTAAAGGACTGCAGTCACAATGACTATTTGGGACACGGCCAACAGGAGAAGTGCCTTTTTAAGCGATCAAGCGACTGCATTCAGCGCGGAGTAAGGTCTGCGCCTGCAGTTAATGGGACAGCCTTGAGGGAGGCGCGGGCGAGAAGAAGCAATGCGACCCAGTGCATCGCTCCCAGGGAACCATCTGTGATCAACGAGGCCCAGGCTGCTCCGTGCCATGAGTAACGCGGAATGAGATAGAGATTGAGGCCGAGGTTCCCAATGGCCGCAACCGATTGGCAGAGCAGTCTGTATTTTTGATCTCCTGCGCCTGAGAGTGCGTCTCCCGCACTCAAGTTGAAGCAGCGGAAGATGGGAATCAGGCAAAGCCAGCGCAGTGCGCTTACCGCTTCGGCGTAGGATTTGCCGGCGAGATGGGGAAGCACCGGAGCAAAAAGGAACAATGTCACGGTTGCCGCGATGCCGAGAACCACGGTGCGTTTCAGCAGGGTGCGCGCCAATGGGATCACGGCGCGCGGACCGCCGACACCGGCTTGAAAAAAGCGAGGCATGGCAGCGCCAACCAGCGAATAGGCCGGCATCGTGCCGATGTTAATGACCCGATATGCCATGGAATAGATGCCGTTTGCGGCATTCATTCCGAAGTGGGACAGAACGACCTTATCGATGTCGTTATAGACCGAGGTGGTTGATCCCGAGATGGAGAAGACGAATCCCTCGCCGGAGTTCTTGAAGAACAGCGGAAGTGAAAAGGAAGGCAGACCGTAGGTGCGTGTTACAAGCCACACGGAGGCGCTTGCAACGGCGACGGAGACTCCGAGGGACGCGATTGCCCAGTCTCGCGCCGAAGCTGTATGCATGACGAGGAGCATGGTCATGACAAGCACCAGCCGCAGTGCGCTCGTCAGGAAAGACAGGGTGGCGCTCAGCCTCATCTTCTCGAACGTCTGGAACACGTAACTGGCCGAGGACGTGAGCTGCACGAAGATGCACTCACTGAGGGCAATGAGGACAAGGACAGGCAAGCTTTCCTTACGAATGAGCCAGGGCCCGGCCGCCACAAGGGCGACGGTGATCAGGCCGCCGACGATGAAGGCGGAGATCACTGCATTTCCCCAGTAGAGCCGGAATCGGCTTCGATCCGGGCTGACGTATCGCATGAATACGGGCCCTGCTCCCATGGAGCCATACTGGCTCACGATTGTGACCAGCGCGACAACGCCCGCCAGCAGACCGTACTGGGTTGTCCTGAGAAGGCGGGCCAACGCGATAAACGAACCCGCCTGCAGAACGAACGATGCGCCTTGACCAGCGAAGAGCCAGGCTGCGTTCTGAGCGAGAACACTGTGTCGAGCCCGATGCAGGTGTCTTCGAAACAATGCCGTCTCACTCCGGTGCTGGGCTATGGAGTACGTCTACGAAGCCTTGAAAGACCCGCAACTCCGGGATTGACGGCGCCACTTCAAAAAGAGGCGATTGCGAAGAGATCGTGGCTTAAGGCACCTTGCTTGAGCGTAGGCGATGCGCGGGGACGGGTTCCTCCTCCAAGTTTATCCGAGGATCTACACGATTGTCTCAGAGAGGGCGCGGGGTTCTGTCGTCGGGCCTGCGCAGATTTTACCGCCCCAAGCGAAATAGGTGGAGTATCCTGCGCATCAAGCCGCTATGAGGGCGCTGGCGTGTCGTCGAGGGGGAGCAAACCCGATCCCTCTAGAGCACCCTTTCGCGGGCGAAGAATTTGCGAAAACATGAGCCGCTCTGCCGTACACCATCGATTCAAGCTTCCACGCGCCGTCAGGCGACTCTTCGTCAGCAGGCATCGCTGCACTTCCTTCCTTCATGCAAGCCGAAGGTGATTTTCAACTCGGAGCTAACCCGTTCCCGTACTTAATGCCGAAGAAGCATAGGAGGATTCAGTGAATTTGTCTAAGCCTCACAACGGTATTCGTATTGTTTGTCTCGATGCGTGGCGCGGTCTGGCCGCCTTGATGGTCGTACTTGTTCATGTCATTGGACCCGCGCTGCTCGGGCCGTACCCCCAGCTTCGGAACAAGCTGCTATACCGCAGTGTGACCTTTGGCAACTATGGGGTGCAGATATTCTTCGTGGTATCCGGTTTGTGCGTTGTTCAAGCCGCACTCAAGTCGCTCGAGCGACCGGCTCCAGTGGCTGGTTTTCTTCTGGCTCGGGTGCGCCGGATCTATCCGCCTTACATGATCGTTTCTGTCCTTGCGGTTGCCATGTCCGGTACAGCAGCCTATCTGGTTGGCAAAAACATATTACCGGGCAGTTCCATCGCCGCCGAAAGACTCTTTGCGCGTCCGGCGATCGACTATGCAAGCTCCGTATTCATGCTGCAGCGGGTCTTCCATGTCACCCCGCTTCTGCCGGTTTTCTGGACACTGTGTTATGAAGTTGCATTTTACGGCTTGGTAGCCGCAACTCTCCTGGCTGCGGTAGGCTTCCGCCGCAGGCTCCTCGTCCTCGACCTGTGTCACGCGATTACGATCGCCAGCAGCATCGCTCTTCTTGTGTCACCGGATCACGTGCCGTTTCCCCTGGATCTTTGGCCGGAGTTCGGTCTCGGCGTCATAGCACTCGACATCCTGATGTTGCGCCGGGCAGCTGGCCTGTACGTGCTCGCCAGTACGCTGGTTCTTCAGGGTATTTATGCGTGGAAACATTTCAATGATGGAGTGGAATACAAAGGCAGTCTGGGCACGGCGGCGCTGGTGGCGATGGTCTTCTGTCTTTCCTTGCTGGCTGCCCGGCGCTTCGACACGGCTATCGCCGGGTGGCCGCCCGTCCGGCTGCTCGGCTACATCGGAGGCTTTAGCTATAGCCTTTATCTATCTCATTGGCTCGTGATCGGCGTGGTTTCTCAGCTCATGAAGAAGATTTATGCGATCAACGCAGACACTTACTGGATTTCGGCTCTCGTCCAGGTCATTGCCGCGGTGGCGGTTTCAAGGGTTTTCTACACCATGGCGGAGCAGCCGTTCCTACAGAGCCGTACCCTTGCCCCGCGGAGCAAGATGCTGTTTCCCCGGCAACTTACGTCCACCTTGCCCCGGCCGCGGGCAGGCTACGCGAAAGCTGCGTAGGTTGCGACCGTACGAATGGACTGACGACTGCCTCAACTTCGCCGTGACACCCGACGGGTACTCGGTTGAGTTGCTATCTGGCGCGAATGAAGAGAAAGCACAGAGCGTAAGACAACGCAGACAGGCCTATTGGGCAAGATCAGAGGTAAGCGGCGTCTCGAACTTCTGTGCTTTCTGTCGAAGGAGAATCCACCTTCTGGCCGGTTGTTCGAGCAATTGGTAGGTCAAGATGCTCAAGATCACCGCAGTGAAGAGGTAGAGACTATACTTCCATCCCAGATTCATGCCCTTGACGAAGCGTTCCGTGTAATGCCAAAGAACCATGTGAATAAGATAGAGGCCGTAGCTTGCCTCACCGAGGGTGACGAACAAAGGTTTGCTAAAGCATGTATCAATGAACCTCTGGCCAGAGGCAAAGACCAAAATAAGAGGTGCAAAGACAATCGTCAGACCGCCGTCGTGCAAGATGGGCTTGGGAACTAAACCAGGCCATCTGATGAGGCAATAAAAACAAGCAAGGGTGCCGCAAAGTACCGGGGCCGCAAGACGCTTCAGGATCACGTGCCTCCGCTCGCTCGTCATGAACCAAGCGAAGATGCGAGCGGTCAGGATGCCACTTACAAACTCTGAGATGTGAAGGACAGGAAGGTAAAAGAGTGTCTCTTCCGGGAGGTGAACCCGCATGCCAAAAATAACGAGGCCGATTCCGCACGCATAGGAGGCGAGCAGAAGAGCACACGCGGTTCTGGCGGTCCTTCTCCAGAGGAACGCAGCGATCCATGGAAATAGAAGGTAGAAGACAGCTTCCACGGAGAGCGACCAGTTGGGATTGTCTAAACCCTCCAAGCGTTGCGGCCACCAAGCCTGCAACATGAAGATGGTTGCAAAAAGGGTCACGGCCGTATGCGCTATCGCCGAGAACAAACCTGACTTCGCGATTCGCGCCAGGAGCAGGTTCGGCAAGTCAAGACACAGCGTGACCATGAAGAGCGGGTAAATGCGTGCGAACCGTGCTCGCCAGAACTCGCGGCGGTCGAGGCTATCCAGTCGCTTCGCGTAAGCGAGGGCGAGCACAAACCCGGACAAGATGAAGAAGAAGCTGACCGAGGAATAGCCCAACAGCACGCTCTTGTGCGCAAATGCCCGGTACTTGTCGGGAAGCGTATGAAAAAGGACGACCCAGAACGCCGCCAGAAAGCGGAGGGTTGTGAGCGGTTTGATATGAACGCGATGCACGCTCAAGAGGCCATCACAAAGGGAGGGATAAAAAGATCATACCAAGCTTGCGGTGTGAGGACCGCCGCATGTTTCTCAACCAAGGTCACTTTCGTGTGAAGTCCACCAGCCTCCCGAAGGGCCTGCAGGAGCGAACCAGATCACTGGAGTTGAAGATTCGCCGTTCCGAGTGCCCCTGAGCATGCGCCGCCAGTGACCGTGATCGACGTGGCTGTAATTAGATCGGCCGCTGCATCGAAGGTGCCCAGCACCATCATCTGCGAGGCCGCACCCGTTTCGTTCGTGTCGAAGAGGAGATTCACCTTGCTGCCGAGTACGCTGCCATCGCCGGGTGAAAGCGTGGCGGTGCTGAAGCAGGCGTTGCCGGTGATCGTGGCGGACCCGGTGACGTTCGACGTTCCGTCTCCGTTTCCCTGAAGGCTTTGATTGAGAGCCAGCGCGATGGCACTCGTCGAGTTGGAACCGGACACCGAGCCGGAATACGAGCCGGAAAGAGGTGCATATTTTATGCCGCTGAGGGTTCCCTGGCTGCCACTGGCACATCCTCCACCCACAGCGTAAGTTCCTGTCAGGTGGGTCGCGGTCGCATCCTTCGTCGCATTGATGGTGATGAATTGGGAGACATCCGAAAACGAGGTCAACCCCAGCTCGGTTCCTTTCAAATCTCCCAGCAGAGGCACAACACTCGTGCCCAGAAAGCAGGTGCCGGGGTCTTCGACCTGAAGTAGAGCCGTGGTTGGATCGTCAACGCCCGCATCCACTGACTGTTCATCGATGAAGCCGGCGAGAAGGCCGAACTGAGTTGCTCCCACAGTCGGCGCAGCCGTAAACTCCCAGTTCCCCGTCAGGAACTTATAGCTGGGTGGCGGAGTAACGGGTCCGGCCGGATAGCGGATCGTCGTGCAACCGAGAAGAGTGGCAAGCATGGCAAACAGCACAAGGGCACTCCCCCAGGACCAGATCGTAGAAGGAGGGATTTTGCCTGCCTCTTGCGTGTCATTCATGTTGAAACCCTAAGTAGAAGACTTCGGTTCACCGCTGGATCACGCCTACTGTTTCGTGAGCGGGAGCGAGGTCTGGTCAGCCGGTGTGGCGCAACTTCCTCCCTCAATTGCAAAGGATTGAACGTTTATGGTGTTCCCATCCGGGGTGATGCTCCCCGTCATGATGACGTTGGATTGCGATGCTTCGTTGGTGGTGAAATTCATCGAGATGGTATTGCCTACCACGTAACCAGGGAAGAAGGCTCCGGGTGCCGCGTACGGCAGAGTTCCGGTGGTAAAGCATGAGAATCCCGTGAAGGATGCGCCGCCCCGAAGGTACGACAATCCATCGCCCGAACCACCCCCCTGGTCGAGCGTCACCTGAACGCTCTTTGCAGGGGTATTTCCGCTTAGCGCCCCGGAGAAGGTTCCCGAGAGAGGGGTGTAAAGGGTTCCCATCACAGTTCCGTGAGCCCCATCAGCGCATCCTCCGGCGACGGAGTAGGTGCCGCTCAACTGAGTGGCGGTGCTATCCTTCGTCGCAGTGAGGGTGAGCGTCTGTCCGTCCACCGGGAATGAAGTCAAATTGACTTGAGTGGCTTCCGTCCCGCCATCCAAAGGAATTTCAACCGCGGTACTGTAGCAGCCGCCGGACTGAACTCTCAAGACCGCGGTTGTCGAGTCATAGAGACCCGCTTCGCCCCCGCCCTCGGTAATGAAGCCGCCAAGGGAGGTGAAGGCCGCCGGACCGGAGGTGGGGGTCGCCTGGAACTGCCAATTGCCGGTGATGTACTTGTAATTTGGAGGTGGAGTGTAAGGGCCGCCCCCGCCGGTCGGGGCAGGAGAACAGCCGGTGATCAGGCAACAGGCCCCACAGAGAGCCGCATGGGAGACCACCCTTGGTAAACCGCTCTGAACAGGTAGGATACGCATAGACACAGACCCCGCAACTCGCTCTAATGATCGACCGGTCTTCGTAGTAAATATAGCGTGAATTGGCCCGGTCCGGAACTCGGCTGGGGAAGCTGGCGTTCACCCTCAGAGGGTGATTGCCCCGGCCACTATATGGAAGAAGGTGAGATGCTCATCAATCTGCAACGGTAGCTCCGCCTCTGGTGAGGAGATCGCGTTCCGAGTTGCCTCTCCTGCGCCGTTGAACCGTATCACCTCAGCCACACGATATCTGGGGTCGATATTGAGTTGGATGGACCGAGGGAGCACCGGGGTGGGGGTGTTCGTTTCGGCGTCGTAGCTGCTCTGCTCGACCCATGTGGCGAGCCAGTAGGAACCGTCCCTCTTCTGGAAGAGCATGTGATCGATGTCTCTGTCGTTCTCGCTCCGAAGCGAAAGCCGGAGAGGCACCGGCGAAGTGGCAGGGCCTGGATCGCTCAACAGAGCGATGAGATTGCCGACTGCCGTGAATGCCGGCTTAGCAGACAAGTCGTGACGCAGCAGACCGTAGCCCGTGTCGGGGAATTCGTCCAGAAGTTCGTAGAGGAAGGTTCGTTTGATGCCATGATTCCACGCCAGAAGAAGCATTCTAGGCGTATACGAAGCCTCCAGATCTTCCGGGATGGTTCCTCGTCCCCGCGGGATTCGATACGCCAGGTAGCCCGTCTCCGTGACGAAATCGGGTTTCCCGGGCGCGTTCAGATTTGCCTGGTCCATCCACCACTCAAAGCTTCCATAATGATGGCCCTGAGGGTCGCCGCCGCCCCAACCCTGACTTCCGGGGTTCCTTCCACCGAAATACATATGCAGGTTGTTGTACGTAATGTAGGAGGAGATGATCCCCGTGGATTTGTAACCCTTGTCCATGGTGAACGACGGGCCAAGGACAGGCAAATTAAGCATCTTACCCGCCGCCGCGATGACTGGAAGGAAGGCGGCGACGTTTCTGGATCCTACTTCGCCGCCACCACCGCAGTTATGGCCGGCATCGCACTCGTTGGGTGCTTCGAGCACATCCACATCGCTGGCGGCACGGACGTAATCCCCGATCCTCTCGGGGGTCAAGGAGTTGTCGATCCCGAAGCCGCAGGTACAGGTGATGTGGGCGTCGGCTAGATTGTGGTGGTTCCTCAGATAAGTCGAATTATTGGGAAGCGCGTCGCGGATGTGTCGCACTCCCAGGCGCTTCAGCGCACTTAGGACCTGAGGCCAATTGGCATAAGGAGTGTCGGTATAGTTGATATGAGTTTGCACGCCGATCGAGTCGACGAATGCGTCCGCGGAAAAGGCTTTTTCCGCGGAGAGGACAGGCGACGCCTTTTCAGCATTCGGAGTGCCTCTAGAAGTCGCGGATGATCCGCTTGACAACCAGTCTAGAGAATGGCCCGGAGCGATCGTAAGATGAGGTGCCCAGCAACCGATGGTTGTGCCTGTCAGCAGAGATGCAGCAAGAAAGACATAGAACGGCTGGAGCCATGGGAGAAAAGTAGATCGGCGTCGCCTCATACCTTTTGTCATCCTTTTGGGTACGTGATCGGGTAGAAAGCGATTGACATAGCTTTATTCAGATCAAATCGGCGGGTGAAAGTTCCAAGGCCATGGAGGGTAAAGGGCGGGAAGAAGCTATGCGTCGTGCCTGCTCGTTCCTCATGGTGCTTGCGGCGTAGAGAATGCCGACGAGGGACCAGAGGACGAAGGCAATTTGCCCTGCAACTACATTATTCGCCGGTATCTCGAGCAGCAAACCGACCAGACTGGCTTTCAGACCAAGCTCCACGGGCTGCTCGCCCTTCCTTCTCAAGAAGATCAGCACAAAGGAAAGAACGCCGATATCCAGTAGATAGACGAAACCGCCCGGCAAACCCAGGTTGAAGCCGACATTTACAAGGGAGCTATCATGTTCCGCATCGGCATACCCGACGTCAACTCCCATCCCATATCCGACGGGTCGCTCCGTCAGCATGTGGACGACCCGCCCATAGGTTTCTGCGCGATCTACCGCGCTGAGGTCGTTTTGAGGAGCCAAAAAGCTTGCGAGACGTTCCGTCACGGCATCGGAAAGACTTGGAACACGTGTCAGTCCTATGAGGACGATCACGCAGGATGCCGAGAGGGCCAGAACCCGAAGACGCTCCTTGAGTGATCCCCTGAAGGTAAGGTACAGGACGGCGCCGACAAAACCGACCCACGAAGAACGCGCGGATGAAAGGATGAGTGAAGCGAATCCGGCGGCGAGGACAAAGTACTTCCACCGGCTCTTCGAGACATATGCCAGGATGATGCCGACAAGCAGAAAAACCGCAAGCAGCTGGGATGAGTTCATGATACTGAACACCCGAACTTCCATCGGCTCCGGCCGTCCCTCTGAAACCATGTCAGCGGAGATCATCCAGGCCGAATCCCAAGCCGGCAGCCAGAAATATTGAATGACCCCGTAAACTCCCGCGACGAACGTGCCTAACAGCATCGCTCGCTCGAAGCCGTCTCGGATCGATTCGAAATTCCTGCGCTCCACGTAGATATAGAGACCCCAAAGAATGGGCAGGAGCCATCCAGGCATGACCGCGGCGGCATCCGCCAGGTGAAATGTGACACCAGCGATCAATGCTCCGTAAATCACCGCGGCAATTGCATAGAGAAAGGGAGCTGTCTTTTGATTGATAATCCTGGGGCTGAACGACAGAAGGGACGCCAAAGGCAACAACATCACCAGGAAGGGAGCGGTGAGCACCAGGACTTCAGGTTTGTCGATTTTGTAGTCCACAACCCGCCGGATGAGCGGCGTTAAGAAAAACAACCAGCAGAGGAATTCGGTGAATGCACCCTTATTCGAACGCAGCGCCTGTATGCCAACGCACGCAGCGCCAAGCGGAACGATATACGGAACAAGCTTTGCTCCTGGACTAAAAGACAAGGGCAGCACTATGCCGAAGAAGACCAGCATGGGCACCCGATCCTTCCAGAAGCGCGTGGTGTCCGCCGAGTTTTGTCCGGACTTCAGCAAGACCCTCCATCCCGCTTCAACTTGGGGAAGCTCTCTCCGCGGAAGAGGCTCGCCGTGGAACCTGGCATCGGCTGCGCCGCACTCCGAGCCCCGATTCAGCCTTTTGCATGCGACCTCTTCCTGTCAGTATACTTGCCCGGCCTCCGGGGGCTCTACAACTTCAACACTATCTTCAGTCTCGCCACGTTTGAGATTCTTCAAGAGCGCTCCCCGAACCCGCGGTGAACCTCAGGACCGGCCAAGCAGCTCCCGTGAGAGCTGCACATGCTGAGCCACGAAGCTGCGCGAATTGATGTTGCCCTCTTTCATCCGCGCCAGGGCGCGCATAGACCTGTCGCGGGATGCTGCCTGGTCGCGGGAGGCGTAGGCAATTGCTTTCTTCAAGGCGGCTACATCCTGAGGTTCAACGTAGAGCACTTCATCCGGCGTGAAGTAGCTCCGAAGGTCACCGGTGTCTGAACAGATCACCGGGATACCGAACAGTACGGCCTCTTGGATCACCGTGATGCCAGAAGCATGAAGGTTGTCCACCAGGCAGACGACGACGATGTCGGCCCAGTCATAGAGCGACATGAGCCCGTCATTATTGGCGGGTGTTACGAGGGTAACGTTGGATGCGTCACGAACCAGCTCAGAGACATCTGTCCGGGTCACCATTCGCGCTTCTATTTCAGGAGAACTCCGAACGGTGTCAACGAATGTACGCCAATCCCGGTGACGGTCATTCCCCAGCGTCAGGATGCGCAACGGATCATGCATGGGCCGAAATGTGCGGTCCAACGACTGGTCCGCGCGGATCCCATACCTGACGAACTCGCAACGAGAAAAGGGAAAAATGAGCTTCAACTGCCGCAGCGCAGACGTGGAGTGCACCGTCAACGCGTCGGCTCGCGCCAAGAGGCCGCGGTAGAGAGTGCGGCGCACTGCCGAGTAGGTGGACCAGTCATCCATGAGCCAAACGGATTGCGCTATGAGCTTTGGATTATTCCTGGATCTTCGGAAGCGCATCAGCGTAAGGATCGCGAGCGCCTGCGACTCGGTATGAGTCCAAACCACCTGAGCAGCGAAGATACCCCGCCGGTTCCGCCAGGCATGCACCAAGTCGAAGCCCAGGGCAGCCCTGAGTCCCAGACGTATGAGCCGGCTCAAAGCGCTTTCCGGCTGATCCTCGGATTGGCAGACTGTGCAGCCCATGTCTAGTGCCTGTCTATAACCATAAGGATCCTCATGATTGATCCCGAGAATCTTACCGGCCTGCCATCGGTCTCGCCAAGATTCACGGCCAAACCCGCGAGCGAGGTGAACGAATACAGCAATGTCCGTGCTGGGGCGGGCAGGGTGGATCATGAGACTATCTTCGCACGAAGGGTTATCACCACTGCGCGTCTCAGCAAAGACCTGCCGCTCTTGAGGTAGACTCAAGAGAGCCTAATCGAACTCAACTGGTCTGGTGCTGTTCCGTGCGCATGAACTCACTGGAAGAGGCGTCTCCAGGAGGCTCTTTTGTCGCGTCGACTCCGGGTGTTGTTCGTCAATCACACGGCAAAATTGGGGGGCGGTGAAATAGCCCTTGGATTGCTGATTCGTCACTTGGATTCGGAGGTCGACCACGAGGTCCTTCTCTTTGAAGACGGGCCGCTCGCGGACCTGCTGCAGCCGGTTACCAAGGTTCACACCATCACGCTTCCGGCGGAAATACGCGAGGCGCGCAAAGACAGCCTCGTCAGCTTCGCCACGTTGAGGAAACTCGGGGGTGTGCCCATCAGCATTCTTCGCGTACGAGGCGCCATACGCCGGCTGGATGTCGACTTTGTTCATACGAACTCGTTGAAAGCGGATATCCTTGGGGGAATTGCCGCCCGACTGGCTGGCAAGCGAGTGATCTGGCACGTCCGAGATCGCATCGCGCCGGATTACCTGCCCGGAGAAGTAGTGACCGTGTTCCGGAGGCTGGCTCGAATCATCCCGCACGCAATCATCGCAAACTCTGCTGCAACATTAGAGTCCCTTCACCTTCCCGCACGTGAGCGACGCAACGGTCTTTCCGGCCAAGTGATTCATGACGGCCTGGACCTCTCGATGGTACCGGTTGTGGAACCTTCGCAGCGCCCAATGCTGGTCGTGGGGCTCGTGGGCCGGCTCAGCCCGTGGAAGGGACAGGACGTCTTCCTCAGTGCCATCCATCAGATCCATGAGGAGCTGCCCGACGTTCGCTTTGAGATCATAGGGTCCGCGCTATTTGGCGAAGAGGACTACGAACGTCACATCCGCGAGTTATCCGTGCAACTCGAGCTTGAAAGCTGTGTTCAGTTCTGCGGGTTTGTCACAAACATCGCTGAACGAATTGCCGCACTGGATCTGGTCGTGCATGCCTCAACCATCAGCGAACCGTTCGGTCAAGTGATCATCGAGGGCATGGCGGCGGGCAAAGCGGTCATTGCGACCCGTGGTGGCGGGGTCTCCGAGATAGTTGAAGATGGGGTCTCCGGATTACTCGTACCGATGAAGGACCCTACCGCCCTTGCGCAAGCGATGCTCTTGCTGCTGAGAGATCCTGTTCGCCGAGCCCAACTTGGAGCAGCGGCACGACAGCGTGTCCGGGACAAGTTTCGCATTGAATATACTGCTGAGAAGGTGCTCCGGCTGTACCAGGAGTTGGCTTTATCCTAACCAGTTCAAAATCAAGCCAACAGAATATTGCTGTTACTGAGGATTCTGCTCCGATGGAAGTTCGCCACCCATTAGCGCTTGAGATAGGCATCCAGTACGTGAACGGAGGCGAGGCTCGCGTGATTGCCGAGCTGTTCAAGTTTCTTCCCTCGTACGGATTCGACGTTGTCGGTGCGGTAGCGGCTCCTGATGATGTTGCCGAGCTGACGAACGGAAGGATTCTAAGCTTCGCCCCGGAAGACAGTTCAAAGATCAAGCGTTTTATGAGCGCTCGATCCGTCCTGATCCGAATTCTGGAAGAAAGCCGTCCGGAAGTAATCGCATCGCACTTTGCGCTTTATGCACTTCCGGCGCTGGACAAGCTTCGTAGGCTGCCCATGGTGACGCATTTCCATGGCCCTTGGGGTGCGGAATCAGCACAAGATGGAGCCGGCCGACTTGCCAGCGCCATGAGAATGAAGGTCGAAAAGACGGTTTACGCGCAGTCGCAACTTGTGATTGTTCTCTCCCGCGCGTTCGCCGAGCTCGCACAATCTCGTTACGGGATCCAGGGAGATCGAATTCGTATCGTTCCCGGGTGCGTGGACATCGAACGGTTCAAACCGAAGATGTCCAGGAGTCAGGCTCGGGAACTTCTCGGGCTGCCTCAGGATCGCCCGATTCTACTCGCGGTGCGCCGCATGGTAGCGCGGATGGGATTATCAGAGTTGATTCTTGCCTTGGCGGAAATCAAGCAGATGGTTCCGGAGGTTCTTCTCTGCATCGCCGGCAGGGGTTTGTTGCGGGAGGTTCTGGAGCAGTTAGTTCGCGATTTGAATTTGGAGCATCACGTTCAGTTTCTAGGATTTGTTCCCGACGAAAAGCTTCCGTTGCTCTATCGCGCCGCGGACCTCAACCTGGTACCGACCAATGCACTGGAAGGATTCGGCCTGGTTGCTGCGGAGGCGCTTGCCGCTGGAACGCCTTCGCTGGTCACCCGAATCGGAGGTCTCCCGGAGGTGGTGGCGGGACTCTCGGAGGATCTCATCTTTGAATCCCCGCACCACCACGATTTGGCGGTTCGTATCCAATCCGTGCTCCTGGGCAAGCTTGCCCTGCCGGGAAGCGAAGCCTGCGCGGCATACGCGGCTGCACACTTCAGTTCCCTCAGAATGGCGGCGGAGACCGCCGCCGTCTACCGGGAGGTGCTATGACGCCAACCTTCAGCTCTCAGCCACGTTCGTTCGCGGCCGATATACCACGTACGATCGGTGTTCTCATCCCGACCTACCGGCGAGCAAACGATCTTCTTCGTTGCTTGTCAGCACTCAAGACGCAGGAGCGGCCGCCGGATGACGTGCTCTTGATCGTGCGAACGGAGGACCGCGAAACCCCCGACCGGGTGCGGAGCTTCCCTCCGGATGACCTCCGGATTCGGATGCTCACGACCGACGTGCCGGGAACGGTTCACGCGCATAACCTCGGCATCGAGAATTGCAGTACCGATATCCTGGCCATGATCGACGACGACACCGAGCCGCAACCTCAGTGGCTTCGTATCATCCTTGAACATTTCCAGAACGATCCTACGCTGGGGGGACTAGGAGGGCGGGACCGCTGTTTCGAAGGATCTGCCTTCATCGACGAGCGTCGCGCTCCCGTGGGCAAGATGCAGTGGTTTGGTCGATGCATTGGAAATCACCATACCGGGTATGGACCGATACGCGAGTGCGACATCCTGAAAGGGGCTAATATGAGCTTTCGCGCCGCTGCCCTGGAACATGCCCGATGCGACACACGCTTGAGAGGCACTGGTGCGCAGCCTAATGAAGACGTCAGTCTGGCGCTTGCTGTGCAGCGGCAAGGCTGGAAGATCGCGTATGATCCGGCGGCACTGGTTCACCACTTTCCCGGTGCCCGTGAGGAGGTGCGGCACTATTGTGGCCAAGCTAAGGTTAAGAATGCTGAAGAATACAAAGTTTTTGCGTACAACGAGGTGGTTGGGATCTGGGACTCGTTGACTCCTCTGCGAAAGATTGCCTTCGTCCTCTGGTCCGCGCTGGTGGGAACTCGGATCTGCCCCGGCCTGGTGCAGGCATTCCGGTTCACACCGAGCCTGCGCCTTCAATCGTGGTACCGCTTCTATCTCGCCCAGCAGGCAAAGTTTGAAGCTGTGTACGATCTGCCATGGAGGTCAACATCGCGCCTTCCGGCACGCAGATAGGCAGATGGGGGAGATGGATTCAACCGAAGTGACACTGGTGCCCAAGGATAAGTTCTCCCACTCCAGGCGGCGAATCGCCTTTTTCCTGAGTGCTGATTCGTTCGAGGGATTCTATGGAGGCATCTTTGGTCTTGACCGGGAGACTTTCCTCGCCTCCTATCGTAACGACTTCGTCTGGGAGTATGCTGAGGGACTTCGGACCAGAGGACACTCTGTCGTACTTTACATCCTCTCCTACGGTCCGCCAGCACTGCGCAGGATCTCCGACGGGCTACAGGTCCGCTTCCTGGGTTTACCAAAGTGGTTGCGTCTCGTCGATCCTTTCACCTATCGGCTTCGTAAACTCGCCGGTTTTCGTACGTTGCGCGATCGCGTCGCTTTCGCCGGGTACGGAAAGGCGCTCATGCAAGCGCTCGAGTCTGATCAAGCGGACGTGCTGTACCACCAGGAGATCTGGACGCCGCGTTTCGACTTGATCGCTCGTACATCCACTGTGCCCGTGGTCGGCGCAGAACATGGTGCAGTCTATGCGACCTGGATGGAAGCGGATAAACGCGACTCGCTGCATCGTGCCGCATGGATTACATGCCAGTCGGTGGAGACGTTGCGGTTAGCCGCCAGCTTCGGCGGACGGTCCCATCTTCTTTACAACGCGGTAGACACAGAATTCTTTGCTCCTGATACCGAAACCCCCCGGACCAGCGGTCGAATACTCGCTGTGGGCAGGCTTGTCGAAGAGCAGAAGCGATTTGCGGATCTGCTTCGTGCCATGATTCTGCTTCCGGAGTTCACTCTCCTGCTGGTGGGCAGCGGACCGGATGAGCGGAGACTTCAGGGACTCGCAGCGGAATTAGGCCTTAAAGATCGCGTTCAATTCCTCGGCTTCATCGCAGACAGAAGCGAATTGAGGCGGCTCTATCGGGAATGCAGCGTCTTCGTACTCAGTTCCGCCTGGGAGGCTGTCGCGCTCGTTGTTCTGGAAGCGATGAGTTGCGGGATGCCGGTCGTGTCGACCCGCATCCCTTCGCTCCAGGAACTCCTTCGAGACGGAGTGGACGGCTTGCTGGTACCGATCGGTGCTCCCGAGGAGATCAGCAAGGCGGTACGTGTCGCAGTGGAGAGATCTGCCCTGTTGGGTGCCGAAGCGCGGCGGACGGTCATCGAGAAGTATTCCGCTCAGGCCCTCTATGCACGACTTTCTGTTCTGCTGGAATCTGCCGGGACTGCCAAAGAATAGCCCGGCGGGAGACATTCAGTAGATTGGAACACCTGACGACATGGAGAAATTCGGAATACGCATGATCTTGCCAAACTGCGTCGCGACGTTCTCAGGAACGTAGATAATGTCACCTGGCTCCAGCGACATATCGTGTTCCAGCTGAGAGGTCTTCCTGATCCTGTGAAGATTCAACACCTTCACTTCGGCCATGTCACTCTTTGAGTTCAGTCGCCGGAACACCACAACCTTAGTTTCTTTGGCGCTATCCTTGAAGCCACCCGCAAGCATGACAGCCTGGATAGCGGTCATATCTTCCCGCATCTCGAATCGATTCGGGTTCATCACCTGTCCGGCCACGACAACGTAGGGATGCTGAAAATCTTTGAGCTCCAAATTGAGCTCCGGCTCATTCAGACGCGCGGAATCCAACCTGATGATCAGGTCATGAGCCTCAGTCATGGTCAGCCCGGCTAGCTTCACCGCTCCAGCAACGTTGAGGTCTACAAAGCCATCCGGGCCGATCGTGACTGTCTGGTCCAACTCGGGACTCAGGCGGTAATCAAGCACCAGCGTGTCGCCAGTGTGCAGCCGATAACGATCGCGCGTGTGAAGAGTCGCGTCTTGTGTCAGTGCGACCGGCACCTGTGCGAGGAGTCCGAACATCACGATCCATTTGATGTAACTCATCTTTTCCTCCGTCGAAATGGTTGCAGTTCTTGGCAACTACGTAGCTTGATCCGGAACGACGCCGAACGCTTTCATGCTCTTGAACTCGATCCGTCCGCTGGTGACATGAGGCGGTCGCGCAAAGGATGGTGTACACCGCTTCGTTGTCGCCTGCTCTCGTCTCTGATCACTTCCAGCCGCGCCCAGCGGGGCAATGTGCAACGATTCAGAGTTTCCCTGAACACGGGTGAATATCGAATTGAATGCGACCATCGAGAAGAAAGCCTGGACGATTGATCATGGCCAGCTCTCAGCTCTAAGGCGTCTCAACGGCTTCTTCAAGCTTCGCTGTCTCTGGATTCGTCTCAAGTTCCCTCCTGACCGGAACGTTGGACAAAGTAGGATAGCGGGAAATCGAGCGTAATTCTCTTTCCATGGCCGCAGTCGGACGACTGTTGTGAACGAGGAACACTGCGAAGGAGGCCAGAAACAAAGCCGTGATCATGGTCAGCAAACTATCGAGGACCGGCCGCGGCCTGACTGGATTGGGTGAAAAAGTGGGTGCCTGGATCACAGCCACGTTGAGAAGCTGATGCTCGTCCATGACCTCTGTCATACGGGCTTCGTCTCGCTTCTGCGCGTACAGCTGGTAATTCGCATCCAGCTCAGCCACCTGATGCTGTAACAGACTGAACGACTCCCCGCCCTCGGTGACCGACGACAATCGAGTTTCAAGGTCGTCGAGTTGAGCGCGAAGTGCCTTCTGCCGCCCGACCAGTCCAACCAGCTTGGCGGTCGTCTCGCTTAGATCCTGGTCCGCCTGTTGCCAGACAGGGTTCACATCGGTGCTGGTCTCTGACGAGCGCATGGTGCGTGAGTCGTTCAACGAAGTCTGCACATCTTTGATCTTGTCGTCTACTTCCTTAACCAGGCGGTCGTCCGGCCGGTATTTTGCAAGCAGCTCGGTCCGTTGCACCTTGAGTTCGCTCAGCCGTGCGTACATCTGATCGACGGACCCCGATGCCGGAATGCTGGTCTCATGCGTCGGCACGCGACTGGGAATAGAAGCTACTTGTGCCTTATCGCCATCAATTTTCTTCTGGGCCTCCGCAATCTCGACGTCCGACTGGCGCAACAGAGAGTCTATGTCCAGGATCTCCTTCTGGAGCAACTCCTGCTGCGATCCCACCGTGACCAGTTGCCTGCTCTGCTGGAAGGCGGTCAGGCGGGCTTGTGCCGCCTCCCACTGCGCCCGATAAAGGTCGGCCTGCTGCGCAAACATCTGCGAAGCGCCGCTCGGATGACTGATCCTTCTTTTTTCCGCAAGGAAAGCATCGAGCAATCGATTCAACTCATGGTTTGAGTCATACGGACTGCGTGTCGTAAGTTCGACGGTGAAGACGTGCGAAAGCTTTACCGGCGCAACGATAAGATTATTTCTTAGTATGTCAACGGCTTGCTCGTGCTTCTGCAGGGCGGCTGCGGAATGCTGATCAGCTGGAATCTTCGACCAGCCCGGATCGACGACCTCATCCAGCACGTCCGCGCTCTGGATGAGCTGCACCTCGGACCCCAACTCTTCATCGGAGGCTTCCTGGGTTGAAGGAAGCGCTTCCAAGCGACCGGCGGAGATGACGTCGCCGCTTCGTGCATTATGAACCATGAGCACCATCGTCGACATGTACTTCTTGTGACTGCCGAAGATATAAAGGGCGCCCAACGCGATGATCGTCAGAAACACCGACAGGAAGACAGTACGGTGGCGCTTCAAAATGGAGGACAGGTCGCCCATCGAAAGGCCCGACGCGTCGCCATCGAATGAATCGTATCCGACGTGCGCCAAAGCGGCGTTCGCAACCTCGGGTTCACGGAGTTGTTTCACGCGTTCTCCTTCGAAGGGAACCGTACCCCTTGGATACGTCTATTATAAAGGGTTCGGGGGAAGCAGGATGGATGAACCGTCAAAACGGATTGAAACTTCCGTCACCGAAAGTTGTAGGCGGAAGCGCATGATTCTGAATTGGAAAAGCCACGCTCCCCCGCCCGAGACGTGTCGCAGGCGACGCCGGTCTTCTGATTTGGGCGATGCCCGGTAGCTCAGCAGGGGCGCTCCTTCCTCTCCCGTTCGAAATTCCGCGGCGATTCGCACGGGACACGTCCGGAGCCCACCCTGTGGGCCCGCGAACTACGGAGGAGTGATCTGCACGATGGTCAGTGAGTCAGCGATAGGCAAGGAGACGATTTGACTGGGAGACGTTAGCGACGAAGCTGTTGCACTGCCGGTCTTATCGAACTGGTAAATTGTACGGGCCAACGCCGGGCCCTCTAAGCTAAGGGTCACGTTCTGCGTAGCGACGGGCGTTGGCGTATTCGTCGAGGGCTCGTAGCTGCTTTGTTCAGACCAGATGACGAGCCAGAAGGAACCGTCACGCTTCTGCAGGAGAGTCGTCGTGACGGTGGCATCGCCACCGGTCAGCGTGTAGTTGAGCTTTCCGGGCTGGAATGCGGGTCCGCGGTCCGATAGTAGACCTGTAAGGGTTTTCACCGCGACGAAGGCAGGCTTCTCCGATAGATCATTGTGCAGCAGGCCATATCCGGGTTCGGCAAGCTCATCCACAAGTTCATAGAGATAGGTTCGCGCGATTCCAGCGTTGAAGGCCAGAAGCAATATGCGAGGCTTGTAATTCGCTTCGACGCTCTCAGGGATGGTCCAGGGCGTACTCGTGGTGGGAAAGCTGATGTAGCCGGTCTCCGTAATCATGACGGGCACACCCGGTCCGTTTTCGCTTGTCTGGTCTAACCAGAACGCAAGGCTGCCATATCGGTGCCCCTGCGCATCCCCCCCACCCCAGCCGGAGCTCCCTGGGTTTCGGCCTCCAAAATACATGTGGAGGTTGTTGTAGTTCATCAACTGAGAGAGATTGGGAGAGAATCCGTACGATAGTGGATTGACAAACGAGGGCCCGACCACTGGGACATTCAGTGCATGCCCTGAAGCATCAAGAACGTGCATGAATGCCGCTGCGTTGGCGATGCCGGCCGCCCCGTTTATGCCGCAGTTAGTGCCATCGTCGCATTCGTTGGGCGCCTCAATCGAGTCAAGATCCCGCGCTCCGGATGCAAACTGCTGCAGCAGCCCAGGAGCGGTTGCAGTGTCCAGCGCTACGCCGATCAGCGCTCCAACTCCTGCTGCAGCCAGTTGCTGATGCTCGGCCAGAAGAAACTGCGAGGTGGTGGCACCGTCGCGAATATGGCGGATGCCGGATGCCTTGAGTTCAGCGAAAACTTGCGGCCATTGGGTGTAGTAGGGGGTGCCTGAATAGCTGAGGTGAGTTTGCACGCCGATAGAATCAACGAACGAATCCGCAGACGCAGCCTGCTGGCCCACCGAGTTCTCTGAAACGTTGACCTGGACGGAATTCGAAGAGGACGTGTAGGCTGCGGCTCCCGCATAGGCTGCTGTCATCGCGTAGGATCCGTTGCCTAGGCCCGGAACGCTCAACACAGCAACCCCGCTCGCGTTGAGCAGCGCCGAGCCAATCAACGAGCCATTCTGGTAGAAGTTGAGGTTTCCGGATGGTGTGCCGGAGGAACTCGTGACCTGGCCCGTCAGTGTTATGGTCTGTCCCGTCACTGCCAGCGAAGGCGTCGCCTGCACCAGCGTCGTTGTCGCTGCGACCGCGGTCGCGGCAGCAGGGGGTGCGGTCGCGACGACGGGAAGTGCGGCCAAAGTCCAAAGTTGCTTGCGGTTGCCACCCTCGTCACAGTTCCACTGCTGCAGCTGATTGCCATTTGCCTGACTTCCGTTGGTCAGATCCAGACACATCCCACTGCCTAAGGAAACGATCTCGTACGAAGCGCCGTACTGAAACACTTGCCAGACCTGCGAAAGCTGGGAGGCGCCCAGGCACTGCCATTCTTGCGCAAGTCCTCCGTCCAGAATGCTGCTTGAAGCGACATCCAGACACGCTCCACTGTTGGTATTGACCAGTTGATATCCGCTACCAAGCGCCGTGGTTACGGGTGCGAGCGTCCAGCTCTGTGCCGGCGTACCGTTGCACTGATATGCCTGCACCTTCGTGCCATTGGCTTTGCTGCCGCCATTGACATCGGCGCAGACATTTGCGTTCGCCAAGGGATCAATCTTGAAGGGCCCCGGCGTCAGGCCCTGGAGAGGTGTCCCCTCACTTGAAACCTTCGATAGATTCCAAAGCTGATTCGTATCCTTGCCGGCGCCACAATCCCACTGCTGTAGAGGCGTTCCGTTGGCGCTGTTTCCATTCGGCAAGTCCAGACACTTTCCATCGTAGAGAGAGACCAACTCAAAGGACGAGCCAAGCGGAACGGGCTGCCATACCTGCGACACGGCGCTGGGGCCGAGGCATTGCCATTCGTGCATTAAAGCGCCGTCCGAAGTGGCATACGAGGCTATATCCAGGCAGGATCCGCTGTTCGCGGAGACCAGTTGATACCCAGGTCCGGACGGAGTGCTGATCGGAACCAGCGACCAGGTTTGTGCACCCGTTCCATTACAACCGTAAACCTGGATCTTCGTTCCGTTCGCCAATGCGGCACCGCTGACATCGATGCAAGTGTTGGCGTTAGAGATGGGACTGATATGGTATGGCCCCGTGGGGAGATTGAGCTGAGGCGTTCCCTGCGTTTGTGCTGGCAGTAAATGGGCCGTAAGGAGACCAAGTGCGCCCACCGGCCATGGGCGCAGAAAGGCCTTGACGATCTTCACGTGCAATCTCCTAGAGTTGTCTGTTGAAGTAAGTTCAGCAAGGCTAAGCAGAAGGATTGCAGTGGCGCAGGACGTTCAGACGGACGAACGTACGTCTGAGGAAACCTGGTCCCGATACCGGGTGAGTTGGTCTATTTGGGGTCAGGTTAGCACAATGAATTTAAGAATTCCATTTTCTTTCGCAGACGGCCAACCTTTTAGCCGTAGACGCATCTGCCGATTCCAATTGCGGAATCGCAGAGGATGTCGTATCCCCATGGCACCGTTGAACAACGCTGCTCACAAGATGTGGGACACCAGAGAGAACGTCGAATCCATTGAGTGAACGATCAACTTCACACGGGAGGAGAGACATTGGCTTAGAACTGCAGGTCCTCTACATCGGGCATCGGATGATCTCGCTTCAACTGCTCCAGCTTACCGGCAAAATCCCTGGTCACTTCCGGCTTCAGCTTTTCCATCGCGGCGAACGTCCCCTGCAGCAGCAGCCTCGCCGGAACGTTTGCCGGCTCCGCCAGACACAGGTCCAGCTCTCCCATCAGGATCTCATGCTCGCCATTCAGGAAGTTTGGCGGCACGCCCTCCATGGACGCGCAACGAACCGCCAGCATCTGCTCCAGACGCAGCAGGTACGAGGCGAAAGTCCGCGGCCCCGGAACCTTGTAAGCTGGGGATTCTTCCGCCGGCCCCAGCACGCTCAGCAACTCCACGACCTCGTCGGCCAGCTCAGCCAAACCCTGTTCCGGCGTTGCCGGCGAAAACTCCGCCTGCAACTCTCCAATGCGAATGCCGTCGCTGCTCCGCACAAACGCCAGCTCTGTTGTCCATGGCTCGACCTCCCCGTCCACATGCACGGTCACCACGTAGTCGCTGGCATTCTCCGGCACCTTGACCGCTTGCACCGCCGTCTCATCCGGCCAGCGCTGTCCGCTCACCACGAATCCGCTCACCGGCGAGACGGCCCAGAGCGCCATCGCGCGCCCCGCCGCAGCCGTGCGCATCTCCACCTGCTCGGCGAAGAAAAGCGGCAGCGATCGGGTCATACGCCCCAGGGCATCCGCCATCTGCATCTCGGTTTGGGATGGCTGCTGCGGCGCCTCAGCCGTTCCACCCAGGAACGTAACCGTCGGAGCCGCAGCGCTCTTGGCGCGAAACAGCCCGCGCGCCGGAGACCCGGGCGGAAGCCAGATGGGACCATCCACCCGCAGCATGCCCACCTGCAGCTGTTGCGGTGCGCCCGCTGCATTCACCCCCGCCACCCGCTGCCGCGCGATCTCCGCATCCCAGAACGCCAGCGCATCCTTCCAGTCGGGCCGATTCTGCGCCCACAGCGAAGCCTTCACCTGCTCCGCCGGCTCCAGGTTCCCGGTGTCGACCAGCGCCTTGATCAGGTTGTTCCCGACCGCCATTCCGTGAAGTTGGGGAACAAAGTGCGGCGCGGTCAGCTCAATCAGCTCACGCAAATGGCCCTTGGAACCAAGGTCGCCGCTCATCTGCATCAGCAAGTCCGGCGGGATCGGCTTCGGCGCACGTTCCAGCGCCTCCGCATAGTACTGCTTCGCCCGGCCAAGGCCGCCGCCATTCAGCTCGCCGCGCGCCAGCCACAGCTGCGCCCGCCAGCTTGAGGGCATCGCGGCTACCCGCTCCAGCACCTCACGCGTGGCCTCATCGCCACCGCGCTCCTGCGCCTGGGACGCATACCAGCCCAGCCCATTATCATGATTTGGTTCAACCTCAATCGCATGCCACAGTGTCTGTTCGGCGGGCTCTCTGCGTCCCGTCTCCGCATAAACCTTGGCCAGGTTCACCAGCACCGAGGCATCCTCGCCCTGGTTCGCGGTAAAGCCTGAAAGCACCTTTTCGGCCTCGTCCATGCGTCCCGTCTGCATCAGTACGATGCTCCACATGCAGGCTCCGCGAGCCGGCACAGAGTCCATCGCGTACAGACGTTCCGCAGCCTCGGTCATTTCGGCGACAAAGCCATCATTCAATGAGTTCAAGATCACCATATACAGCTGATCTGCATTCTCCCAGGCCTGCCTCACCATGCCCGGGAGGACGTTCGTCCGCCACTCCTCGCGCGGCACAATCACCTCGCGCCCATACGAATCGAACGCTCGAATGCCGTCCGCAGGCGGTGTTGCAGTCCCGTTTACCAAGCTCTGCTGATCCTCTGCCATTGCGCCTTCCGTGTTGCTCTCAACCGCTGCATCCTGCAATTCACTCTCGCCCAAAACCGTCTCCATCCTCAATTTCCTAAATCCTCAACCGCCAGCCCGACTCGCAGCATGGTGGATTCGTCAAAATGCTTCGCCATAATCTGCACGCCGATCGGCAGGCCGTCCCGGGTCGTCCCGCACGGCACGCTCATGCCGCAGATGCCCGCCAGGCTCGCCGCCACCGAATAGACATCGGCCAGGTACATCGCGACCGGATCGTCCACCTTCTCGCCCAGCTTAAACGCCGGCGTTGGGGTCATCGGTCCAACGATCGCATCCACCTTCGCGAAGGCGTCTAGAAAGTCCCTCGCCACCAGGCTCCTTACCTGTTGCGCCTTCTTGTAGTACGCGTCGTAGTAGCCGGCGCTCAGCACGTACGTTCCCAGCAGGATGCGCCGCTTTACCTCGGGCCCGAAACCCGCTTCGCGCGTCAGCTTGAACATCTGTGCCAGCGTCTTCGCCTCCGCGGCCCTGGGGCCGAAGCGCACCCCGTCGAACCGCGAAAGGTTGGAAGACGCTTCGGCGGTCGCGACCACGTAATACGCCGGAATCGCGTACCGCGTGTGCGGCAGGCTGATGCGCACTATCTCGCACCCCTGCTGCTGCAGACCCTCAATCGTTCGCTCGACCGCTGCCTTGATCTCCTCGTCCAGACCCTCACCGAAATATTCCTCGGGGACCCCGATCTTCAACCCCGCGACCGGCTCGGCCAGCGCCCCTAAGTAATCGTCCACCGGCCTGTCCGCGCTGGTCGCATCCCGCGAATCCTTGCCCGCCAGCACCCCCAGCATGGTCGCCGCATCGTTCACGCTGGTCGTGAACGGACCCACCCGATCCAGAGACGAGGCAAAGGCGATCAGGCCGTAGCGGCTCACGCGGCCGTAGGTCGGCAGAACGCCGACGACGCCGCAAAACGCCGCCGGCTGGCGGATCGAGCCGCCGGTATCGCTACCCAGCGTGGCCGCCGCAAAGCCCGCCGCCACCGCCGCCGCCGAGCCTCCGGACGAGCCCCCGGGAACGCGGTCGAGCGCCCGTGGATTACGCACCACGCCATAAGCCGAGTTCTCATTCGAGCTGCCCATCGCAAATTCATCGCAGTTCAGCTTGCCCAGGATGACCGCGCCCGCGGCCTCCAGCCTGGAGACTACCGTGGCATCGTAGGACGGCTGCCAGCCCGCCAGAATCTTCGAGCCGGCAGTCGCAGCAGCGCCGCGCATGGCGAGCACATCCTTTACCGCTACCGGAACCCCAGCCAGCGGCCCTGCGTCCTCACCCCTGGCCAGCAGGCCGTCCACCCGTTCAGCCTGCGCCAGCGCACGCTCCCGCGACAGCGCCAGGAAGCTGTTGATGCCCAGCCCGTGCTCGCCATCGAGCTCCGCGATCCGGCCGTAGTACCGCTCGGCGAGCATGGTCGCGGTGTGCTGCCGGGCAGCTTCCCGCGCGGATGCGATCGAGTTCGCGGTCGAGATCGTTGTTTCGCCGGTCGCGCTCATCGTTCAATCACCTTCGGCACCTTGAAGAAGCGGCCATCCGTCTCAGGCGCCGCCGCCATCACCGCCTTGCGGTCGAGCGATGGCCGTACCACGTCCTGGCGCAGCGACTCTCCGGCCGCTCCGGAGACCGTGCCCAGCAGGTCCGCGACCTGCGCCATCGGTTCCACGGCCGTGGTGTCAAGCTCGGAAAGCTGCGCCACATGCCCCAGGATCGCGTTCAGATCCCGCTGCATGCGCGTCTCCTCGTCTGTCGTCAGCTCCAGGTTGGCCAGTTCGGCCACCCGCCGAACCTCCTCCAGGCTTACACCGCTCATCATTTCTCCTCAGAAGCTCAAGCAAATCCCAGATGCGCGCTGGAGTCGGTGGTGGGGAGGCACTTTCTTCTCTCTCCGGCCACGCTTTACTTGCCCGAAGGCCGCGCACCCGCCTTCACAAAGTGTATCCCGCCCAGCTCCACCCGCGCGATGCGCGCCAGGTCATGCTGCAGCACTGCCTGCATCGCGCGGAGTTGATCGATCCAGGCCGGATCGGGCACCTCCACCCGCAGAATGCCGTCCTCCAGGCTGGTGATGACGCCGCGCCGCGCCAGCGCTGCGCCACAGGCGACGGGCCACGCGGCCGTCAGGCGGTCCAACTCCTGCATCGTTCGCAGGCTGCGGCCCAGCGAACCACGCAACATCTCGCGCATGCTTTCCATTCGAGCAGTTCCTCCTCCAACCGGATGCGGCACATCCGCAGCTGACGCCGTTTCTGCCCGCCTGAGCCGGCTCTTGTGCAACGATCTTTGACCGGAACCCGAGAACCGGCACCAGAGCAAACGTCAACTTTTCAAGTCTTCGGCAACACAAATTTGCTTTAAGACAGCATCTCCGCCGCCGCGGCGGGCACCCGGCTGAGGATAAACGTCCGCATTCGCTCAAGAAAGACCGGGGTGGAAAACTCCGCAGCCCACCTCTGAGCCTGGCTCGGCTCAAAGGTCGCTTCCCGCGCCTCGAACCGGCGCATCCCCTCCATCAGCGACTCCACCGTCTGCTCGCCGAAGTAGATGCCCGTCGGCTGCGGCCCGGAGCCGCGCACCGTCTCAAGGGACCCACCCGCGCCGTACGCAATCACGGGGCGCCCGCACGCCTGCGCCTCCAACGGCACCATGCCGAAGTCCTCGTCGGCGGCGAACAGGAGCGCCCGGCACTCGGCATACTGCTGCCAGAGGCGGTCGTCGTCGAGTTCACCCAGAAATTTCGTCTCCGGCCCGGCCAGCCGGCGCAGCCGAGCCTCCTCCGGACCGGCTCCGGCGATGCGCAGCCGCCGCCCCAGCCGCTGGCACGCCACTACCATCAGTTCCGTCCGCTTGTACCCTACCAGGCGGCCGGCGCAGAGGTAATGGTCGCCCGGAGCGGCAACCGTTCGTGCCAGCGACAGGTCGATCGGCGGCGGAATCACTTCGCTCTCGCGCCCGTAGATCCGGCGGATGCGCTCAGCCACGCAGCGCGAGTTTGCGATGAAGTGAGTCACCCGTTTCGCCGCCTCGGTATCCCACCGGCGCACGCCTCCAGCGGCAGCCGAAAACAATCCACGCGTCAGCGCTCCCATCTGCGCGCGATAACTCTCGTAACCGTCGTACAGATAGCGCATCGGCGAATGGCAATAGCAGACATGCACCGCACCGGGTCCGACCCGAACGCCCTTCACAGGACCGCTGTCGGACGAGATCACCAGATCGTAGCCGCGCAGGTCCAGACTCTCCGTCGCAACGGGATACAGCGGCATCATGTGCCGGTGATGGCTGGCAGCGAGCGGGATCCGCTGTAGAAACGAGGTGTGCAGCGGGCGCGCGGTGAGCGAAGGCGGCAGGCCCTCCGGCCGGGTCACAAGCGTGAAGATCTCCGCCCGCGGAAAGAGCGATGCGATGCATTCGGCGACGCGTTCACCACCGCCGCGCGTTACAAACCAGTGATGAACGACCGCAACCCGCACCCGGTCTAGTATGCGCCTTCCTGGTTCACCACTGAGCGCACAGTCACCGCCAGAATCTTCAGATCGCGCAGCAGGCTCCACCGGTCGACATAGTCGCAGTCCAGTTGCACCCGCTCGTCATAGGTCAGCGTGCTCCGCCCCGAGACTTGCCACAGCCCCGTAACTCCGGGCTTGACCCGGGTATAACACGGGAAACATTTGCCATACTTTTCCACCTCCGCGGCAACGATCGGACGCGGCCCTACCAGGCTCATCCGCCCCGTAATCACGTTCCACACCTGCGGCAGCTCATCCAGGCTCAACCGGCGCATGATGCGGCCCAGGCGTGTGACTCGCGGGTCGTTCTGCAGCTTATGATTGTGATTCCACTCGGACCTCGCTTCCGGATGGGAAGCCAGATAGCGCTCCAGCACCTCGGCGGAGTTCACGCACATCGTCCGGAACTTCCACATGGAGAAAAACGCGCCGTTCTTGCACAGCCGTCGATGTGAAAAAAACACCGGTCCGGGAGACGAGGCGCGCACCATCACCGCCAGGATCAGAATCAGCGGCAGCAGGATCGGTAGCGCGAGCACGATCACCGTCAGATCAATCGCGCGCTTCACGACCCGGTAGCGGAACATCTCCGAAGGGATTCGCGAAACCTGGTTGATTCGCGCCCGGCCCCACTCGGACGCTTGGACATAGTCATACGACGAAGAGGTGGCCAGCGCTTCCTCCGCGTCCACCGTGTTGTTCAGCCCCAAGCCGCTCTGCTCCATACATAGCCCCAACGTCGACCGGATTTGACGAGCGTTCGAGTGGATGCGCCGGAGAGCAACCCGATCACAGCCGACCCGAAGTTACGATGTGAAAGCCCGCGTCACTTGCGAACTTCCACCACCTGGAGCAACCCGCGCGAGTCGAGGATGCTGAACTCATCCTATCGTCGGCAGCTACTCCCGACACTCCGATATACCGATCTTTGCCGTTGCGTGCCGAAAAGGAACAGGGAGGACAAGCTCGGGAAGCTACACTGCAGAGCCCCTGATCTTTTCTCTCGGCTAGAATCCTCAGATGCAGGTTTTTGAGACTCCGCTGTGTGGCGTGAAGCTGATTCGTCCCAAAAAGTTCGGTGACCCGCGTGGCTGGTTCACCGAGGTCTTCAACGCGTCGACCTTCCAGGAGCTTGGCCTGCCCACCCACTTTGTGCAGGATAACCAGTCAAAATCCAGGAAAGGCGTGCTTCGCGGGATGCATTACCAGCTCGAAAAGCCGCAGGGAAAGCTGGTCCGCGTGCTCTCCGGCAGCATCTGGGACGTGGCTGTCGATCTTAGGCGACACTCTCCCACCTTCGGCCAATCCGCCGGTTTTCACCTCGCGCCGCTGGACGATGAAGGAGAACTCTCGATGCTTTGGATTCCCGAGGGACTCGCCCACGGCTTTCTTGTGCTTTCCGACACCGCCGAGGTTCTGTACAAGACGACCGGACCCTACCATCCCCCGGGCGAACGCACCATCGCGTGGAACGACCCCACGCTCAACATCGCCTGGCCGCTCAGCCAGCTCGACGGCCATCCGCCGTCCGTCAGCCACAAAGACGCACAGGGTGTGTCGTTCCTCGAAGCCGAATTGCCTGAAGACTAGAACAGGTCGCGCAAACAGTCCTGCCGGACCCGCCTGCGTCACGAGTGCTCCGGCAGGATGCGGCTCACAAGTGATAGAGCCGGTCTGCGCCCAGCACCAGCACCAGCGTGATGCCGGCGATCACCACCTCGCCGATCGCCCCTACCAGGAATGGCTTGAAACCCTGCTTCAGCAGATCCTTCACGCTCGTCCGCAGGCCCACGCCGGCGAAGGTCAGCAGGAATGCCCAGCGGCTCAGGTTGCCCAGCGCCGTAATCTGCGGGCGGCTGAAGCCGAACCGAACCAGACCCGCCAGATGCGGGAAAGACTTCACATCCAGCGTACCCAGCGTCGCCAGCAGCGAGATGAAGAGGAAACCCAGCACGAATTTTGGGAACTTCTTCCACAGAAACGCGCCCTTGTTGGCGATCGCCGCCGCCTGGCCCTTCCGCGCCCAGTAGAGCGCATATCCCAGAACCACGAAGCCAATGCAGGCGTTGCGGCAGGTCTTGGCCAGCACTGCGAACTTGCCCGCCGCGTCGGAGTACAGCGCCCCCGCGGCCGTCGCCTCGGCGGTGTTATCGACCGCCAGCCCGGTCCACAGGCCGTAGGCGTGGTCGGACATATGCAGCACGTGGCCGATCACCGGAAAGAAGACCAGCGATACCGCTCCCAGCGCCAGGATCGCCGCGATCGCGACCGAGGAGTCCTCTTCCTCCGCCTCGATCGCGCCCTGGGTCGCAATGATCGCCGATACTCCGCACACGCTCGAACCTACCGCCAGCAACGAGATCAGCTTCGGCGGCAGGTTGAATCCGCGCCCGAGATAGGTCATGAAGGTGAGCGCCAGTGCCAGTTCAATGAAGATCAGCACAAATGAAATTCCGCTCAGGTGCAGAATGTCGCCCAGAATGAAGCGTGCCCCCAGCAGAATGATCCCCGCCTTCAGCCAGAACTCATACGTGGCCACGCCGGCGCGAAAGATGCGCGGCAAGCCGACGGTATTGGCGATCACCACGCCGATCAGGATCGCCCAAAGCACATACTCGATGTTCGGCAGCACCTTGTGGTGCGCCTTGCCGTAGTGCGCAATGCTTTGCTCAATCCACTTGCCCGCGTATCCGACCACCGCCAGCAACGCGATGCCGGGGAGCAGCCCAAGCACTCCGTGCCGATTTGCCTCTTCGCGGTCCGCCTTGCGCGGCAGCGGAAGTACGCTTGAACTTGTAGCCATGGCAACTCTCCTTGGTCGTCTACTTCGATTCCCTTACCAGCCGACCGACTTGATAACACCGACGCGCACCAGCAGGGCCAGCGCAAATGAAAGCAATACCGCCCAGACATCGAGCGAAAGAGAAAACTTCCTGGCAGGTGCGGACATGAAGCACTCCTGTGCGGGGATCCGAAGCGAGGCGAAGAGCGAAGAGGAAGTGCGCTCCACAAGCCGGGCGCATTTCGTTTCGTCGTGGTGAGTGAAGGATTGGGTGGGGTTCTTGCTTACGCGAAGGCGCAACAACAACGACAACAACAGCCGGGCCCGGAGAGGGCCACGCGGCTCATGCACACGGTCGATGTGACCGGGAGAGGCGACAGGGAATGTGCGCTCAGGTGCATTGCTGTTAGATGTAACACGTCCGCGGCAGACTCACAACTTCGCTTTTGCCGCTGCCGGATAGCGAATCGACTTTACCTGATTCCGGGGCCGAAATTGCACAGCCGACCACGTTGCATCCACCGACGCGATCGCCACCACGATCCAACCCGCGGCGAACATCGGCTCCCAGCCCGCGTCGCGGTTCAGGTCGGTCTTCACCTTGCTCGTGCCCTTGGGATAGCAGAGCCAGACCTTCGCATCCTCGGCAGCGCTCGCCAGCATAAGCGGCGCGATCGTCCGCAGCGCGGCCTGATCCCGGGTGAATCCGACCAGGAGGCCAAACTGCCCGGCTGCTGCCTCGTTCGCATGATCGACATCCTGAAAAGGATCTTCGACCCCTGATGGCAAGCCGAGCAACAACACCCGCTGACCCGGCTTCCAGCCCAATCTCTCGCGCAAACTCTTCTCTGCCATAAATTCCTCACCGGCATCCTACGCTCATGCTTTACAAACTCCGGCCCCTGGCCCTGCTGCTCTGCTCTGCGTCTGCCCTGTGCGCCCAGGCCTCGTCCCGATCTCCATCCCTGGTCCGTCCTCAGACTGTCTCCCCGCACCAGGCCTGCACGCGCCTCGAGCACCTCGACGTCCCCGCCGCATCCATCGGTCTGCCCACCCACGGCGCCCGGGTGACCTCAGCGAAACTGAAGCGCTCCGGAGCGGCTGAGTACTGCCGCGTCCTGGGCCAGATCGCGTCCGTCGACCCGGCCGCAGATCCTATTCGCTTCGAGCTGAACCTGCCCACGCAATGGAACGGCAAAGCTGTTCACTTCGGCGGCGGCAGCTTCGATGGCGCGCTGTCGCTCGCCAATGGTCTCGGCGTCCAGAACGTCGGCATCCACGCCGATCCCACGCCGCTCCAGCGCGGCTTCGCCACCTTCGGCTCCGACTCCGGCCACCATCATCGCTACCTGCTGCTCCCCGACGCGGTCAACGCACTGCGCGCCAACTTCGCGCTCAATCTCGAAGAACGCCGCAACTTCGCACATGACGCGCTCAAGAAGGTCCACGACACCGCCGTCTTTCTCATGCAGGCGCGTTACGGGGTCCCGCCCAGGCGTCTATTCTTTATCGGAGGCTCGACCGGCGGCCGCGAAGCCTACTTCGTCACCCAGCTCTGGCCCACCGACTACGACGGCGTACTCGGTGCCTACGCCGCCTGGAACCAGGTCGAGCTCGACCTCCAGTTCATCCGCGTCTCCCAAGCCGAGTATCGGCCGGGAAACCGCCAGACTCGCGGCTGGCTTCCGCCCGCGAAGACCAGGCTTGTCGCCCGATCCGTCATGAACGCCTGCGACGCTCATGACGGCCTGCGCGACGGCTTGATCTCCCATCCCGCAGCCTGCCGCTTCGATCTCCATTCCCTCGCCTGTCCGGCCGGTGAGGACCACAAATCCTGCCTGACTCCGGGCCAGCTGCAGACCTTCGAAACCTTTGCCACCGACCAGCGCTCGGCCCAGCCGCTCGCCCACGGCGTCCAATCCATCCCGGGCTTCAACATCACCTCAGGCACCGACCTCACCGGCTCCATGGGCTTGCTCCGGCATCCATTTCATAACCCCATCTTCCTGCTGAACTCCTTCTACTACATCATCGCGGACGGCGTTCTGCGCTACTTCCTCACCGGCGACCCCCACTTCAACGCCCTCACCTTCGATCCCGCCACCGGCGGCAAATACTCCGCTGACCTGCTCCCGCAATCTGTGGCCTCCGACGCCTCTGATGCCGACCTCAGCCAGTTTGCGGCGCACGGCGGCAAGTTCCTGATGTTGCACGGCACCACCGACGCCACCATTCCCACCAACTCCACCGTCGATTTCTACAACAGGATGGTGGCAAAGCTCGGCCAGTCCGCGGTCGACCGCTTCACGCGTCTCTACCTGGTTCCCGGCTACGGACATGGACGCGGCGTCTTCAATGCAGGCTTCGACTCGCTCGGCGTGCTCGACCGCTGGCTCGACACCGGAACACCTCCCGAGAGCCTGACCGTCGTCGACAACAACAGGAAAGAATCCGGCCGCACTCGCCCGCTCTGCGCCTACCCTGCCTGGCCCAAGTACCTCGCCGGCGATCCCAACCAGGCTTCCAGCTTTACCTGCGCCGTGGAGTGAAAGCCCGCGTCACCGCCAACCCTTCCCAGCAAAAAGGTTGTGCGCATCTTGCCTAAGCCAACGCGGGTTCCCTTCAATGCAGGTTGCAGGCAGTGAGTCACCCGCACCACCAGGAGGATGTCATGAACTTCACCGAACGTCTCTCGATCGTCAACGCCAAAGCTCTTCTCACCAGGGCAGCCGTGGCCGGAGTTGTTGCCGGTGCCGCATTTCTGGTCGCGCCGCAAAAGGCGAACGCCCAGGTGGCGTTCGGCGTCCAGTTCGGCCGCCCAGTCTATCGGGGCCCAGTCTATCGGGGCCCAGCCTATCGGCGCCCGGTCTACGCAGCGCCGGTCTACGGCCCCCGCTACTACGCGCCCGCCCCGGTCGTCGCATACGGCTATGGGTATAGCCCAGGCTTTGGCTACGACCGTCACCTCGCCTGGGAGCGGCACGAGCGCTGGGAACATGAGCGCGGCTTCTACCGCTAGGGCAGTCTTCGCTGTAGAACCCCGGATCGCTGAATGTCAAAACCAGAAGGGCAGGGAAGCCTCATCGCTTCCCGCCCTTAACCTTCGACTTCCCTGTAGTACCGGCCCGCGACATCCGCGCATCCACGGCACAGAATCAGCCCTGCTCGCCGTACCTCGCGGTCGTAGTTGATCCCTTCGCCGCACTCCGCGCACACGATCCGGCCCGACTTGTATCCTGGCATCTCCCGCGCTTCGATTGGCACCGACACCCACTGCTCGGTGAACAACTCCGCATCGGGCATCTCCCGGTATGCATGCATCTGCTGCTGATTCTTGCTCGCAATCTCAGGGTACAACTCCCGCGCACGATCCTTCGAAGACTCCCGCGCCGCCACCCGGATCCCCTTTCCCGTGGCCAGATCGACAAACGTAGCCGCCATCTTTCCCCAGTCGCGAAACTTCAGCGCCCGCTTGCCCAGCCGGCATCCGGTTACCACCGAGATCGCATCCGTCGCGCAGCGATCGATCTCAACAAACGTCACCAGCCGCTTGCGGTCGGCGCCCTTCGGGTCGTCAATGCCCAGCCGCGCCAGCCCCAGCATCGCCATGCGAACACCCAGAATCTGTCCGGCACAAAGATGTCCATGCGCCACCTCGGCCTCACCTACCAGCGCTGCGAGATCCAACCCCATGGGTCCAGCTTACGCTGACGGCTGAGAACCTTCACTGCTCCGGATCGCCCTCTTCGATCAGGGCTGCCGTACCTACCAGCGCAAACGTCGTTGCCTCGCCGCCCGTCGGCTTCAGCGTGACCCGCAGCGGCGTGCGCTGCCACTCCGCCGCGGCGCAGACCGGCACAAAGTGGTTCTCCTGCGGCCAGGCTCCGACCTGCTTCTCGACCGCGGCTCTGCGGGCCCCAAGTTGCGCCACCATGGCATACAGCCCACCCTTGGCGGTCGATCCAACTCCGCAATAGGCGGCATAATCACGGAACCAAACCACGTTCGACACCGCCGCATCGAACCCGGGAAGATGCAGCGCGTCAATATGCCCGGTCACCCGGTCGACCAGAAGCCATGGCCCCGGCTCCCACGCCCACCGCGCATCCTTCTCGCCCGGCAGCGCATCGTTCACACGCATGACCCGCCGCACCGCGAAGCTGCGGTCGGTCACCTCGTGCATCTCGCCCATGGTCCACTCACGCTGCCGGTCGTCCACCACCAGCGGCCGAACCCTCAGCGTGGTGGTCTCTTCGTTCTTCTCGTCCTGCTGCACGTCGGCGGGCGTATACGGCACCTTACGCACCGGTCCCAGCGTCACCACGTGCAGCTTCGGCGGCTTCGCGAGCTTCGCCGGTGCGGCTTGCGCTGAAGTCTGCCCGGGTGCGAATCCCATCGCCACCAGTACCCACGTCTTGCACATGGCGAAACCTTACACTGTCGCTCTTGCCCAGACTTGCCTCGAACAACCTGAGCCGCGTCCTGGTCCGGTTCAGCGTTCCATTCTGGCACCTCGGCCATCAGAGACAAGCGCGCAACCGTATCACCGCTGGTTCCCCCCGCCGCTTTACGCGTGCATTCCATGCCGCTTTCGCCCACTTTTTCAGAGAGCGCAATCCCCCGCCAGAGTAGTATCGTTGCATCAGCGGTCTTGGTCGCAACGCCGTCGTACCGACCGGTCCTGCAAAGCTCCCGCAGCCCAGAGAGGAGCCCGCAAGACCGACCCAAATCTCTATCGACCCCCAGCGTCGAGCAGCAATGAAGGAAGGAACCTACCCCCTATGTGGAAGCCCAATCAGACCGTACCCTCGACTCCGCAGACACCAGAGCCGCAGCGTCCGATGACTCCGCCGGTCACCAGCTTTGAAGCCCCCGCACCCGCCGCGCCTGCGCGGCCGGCCGCCACCGGTGCCGCCACCGCCACTGCCTCGGGCGAGCAGGCCACCATCGGCAAGTCTCTCATCATCAAGGGCGAGCTCTCCGGCTCCGAATCCCTGTTCATCGATGGCAAGGTCGAAGGCACCATCAACCTGCCCGGAAACCGCGTCACCGTAGGGCGCAATGGCCAGGTGGCCGCCAACATCCTTGCCCGCGAAATCGTCGTTCTCGGTAAGGTCCGCGGCAACTGCCAGGCCTCCGACCGCGTCGACATCCGTTCGGAAGGTTCGCTCACCGGCGATGTCATCGCCGCCCGCATCTCCATCGAGGATGGTGCCTTCTTCAAGGGCGGCATCGACATCCGCAAACCGGGCGCATCCGAGCGTACGGCCCCTGCGGCCGCGACGGCTAACGAACCCATCGCCATTAACAGCTAGCTTGACCTTCCGCTGGCCGCCCGGAAAGAAAGGTGGTGGCCAGCGGGAGTTCTTGGTTCTCCTGCTCAAATCAGGTTCCGCAGTACCCCGAACGCTCCTGTCAGCGCGCCCATCCCCAACCAGATGCCACGCGGAAGATGAACCCAGCGCCTCTGCCAGGCTGCCACGAACCCGTATCCGGCACAGAACGGCAGTAAACCCACGATCAGCGCATTCCAGCCAAGCGCCGCCCGCAAATCCCCTCGCAGCAAAGCCGCCACTGCCCGCGTCCCGCCGCACCCCGGGCACAGCATTCCGGTCCAGGCATGAAAGGGACACGCCGGGTAGAAGCCATACTGCTCCGGTGGAAACCGTAGCAGCATCCAGATCGCCGCAATCGCCAGCGTTCCCGCCCCTGCGGTCATCTTCATCTCAGTCCCACTCAATACCTCGGTACGACCGCCTGGTATCGCGCCGCCTGCTTCATCGCGTTGATCTGGTTCAGGTGGTACTGGAAGTAGATGCCTCCGAAAAAGAACGTCATCACCCCACTCAGCCGCAGACCTACAGGCTCCGGTCCGTTGAAGTGCTCTTCAAGCGAGGCCCGCTGGCTGAAGCGCGCGATCAGCCGCACCACCCACACCGCCAGGCCGATCAGGCTGCCCACGGGATTGTCCGAATACATGTGCAGTCCCGGACCCATTACGTGGTGCATGGAAACACTCGCGGAAACCATCACCTGGACCAGCGCCAGCACCAGCGCGCCCGTGTAGTAAAAGAGCGAGGTCGCATTCGGCTGCACCCGTCGCAGCCACGCCGCCACCACCAGGTTCCAGATGAACATGAACAGCGTGCAGGTGAGCAGGCCGAACAGCAGCACCAGCCCCCAGTGCAGATTAGGCGCGTCCGGATAGGGAGATACCGCCATTGCGCCCGCGCGTTGCGCCGCCGGGTTGTAGCTCTGGCCGCCGAATTCGGGCCCGGTGTACACCGGGCCCGGGCCGGCGGAGGCTGCGTCGAGCGGAGTCCCGGTATGAGCCGGCGCGGCTGCCGCCCCGGCCAGGATCTCCGAAACCGGCATCCACTCCGTCATCGACTCGCTCTTCGCCATGTCGCTGGGCAGTACGTTGCCGCTCGCAAGGTACCGCTGCAGGTCCTCGATCGTGTACGGCCCGTACATCTGCCCGTTGCGGGAGATTTGATAATGCATCGATGGTGCTCCTTCGCTACCAGGGTCAAAAGTACCTGTTGATGCAGCAGAAACGCGTCCGCCGATCTTTGCCACTTCGCTGGTTGCGTCGTGGTTGATTCAGGAACCGCTCTACACCCTGCGGTTCCGCCACGATAACAGGGAATCTGCTCGAACACGCCTGAGAAAAACTTCGTCCGATCCTTTCATGCTCTCGCCAGGCACACAATAGCTCAGGTTCGCGCAACCGGATGCCCCGCCCAGACCCCCCCGAACCGGCCCATTACTGTGCCTTGCCCAGAGGACGAAGCGACGAGGGCCGCACCCGAAGCCGTCCCCAGGGCATGCATACATCCTGGTGCAGACACTCTGTGTGTTCCACCCCTTAGTCCTGTGCTTTGAAGAACATGCGTAAGAATCGGCAGGGGGGAGGGTCCATGCCTCGTTTTCACATCTCACAGCCTCTGCTCCGCCGCCGCACCGACCACTGCATCCTCCGCCGCCCGGCTCAGATGGATGCGGAAGTCGCGCACCTCCCGCAGCGCGAAAGCTGTCCCCTGCGGTCCCGTACGCGGAGCCGTGATCGCCAGGAGGTCCGCGCGCTCAACATCTTCCAGATAGAACGCCGGCCGTGCATCGGGCGCAGCCGCCGCAATCTCCACATGGCTCATCTCCAGGTTGCGCAGGTGGCGCAGATAGAACCCCTGCGCCGGCATGGGCCCGAACATCTCCTGAGCCGGATACTTCTTCACCTCCTCGAGCGGCCTTAGCGCGGCCTGCTCCGCGTCCGCGCCGCCCTGCTGCTCCATGTAGAAGTTCGTAATCTTCACGTCCTCGATCAGAGATCCCGGGATGCCGGAGAGGATGTTGGCGAACTTCGGCGTCGAACCCGAACTCACGATGTTCGAGATCATGATCCGCTTCATGGTCCCCACCCTGGTTGTCTCGCTCGGCCCCCGCAGACGCGCTCCGAGACGAAAGAAGAGCGGACCCCGATCCACCCCGCGCATGGTAATGTTCGAGATCGCCACATCCTCGCACAGCGCGCCGTCCACACTCTCGAAGGCGATCCCGTGGCAGTCCTCCAGCACGCAGTTGGTGATCGCGATGTTGCGGAAGCCGCCGTTCGACTCAGTGCCAAACTTGATCTGCCCGGTGCGCGTCGCCTTGCGCAGATCGGTGAACTTCTTCCAGGTGCCCTCCAGCACGCTGCCAAGTTCGTAGCCGCCGGTCACATAGCAATCGCTGATGGTCAGGTTTTCAGTCGCCCGCGCATACCCCAGGGCAAAGCTCGATTTCGGGCAGATGCCATCGTCCCAGGGCGAGTTGACCGTGCAGTGGGCCACCCGAACGTTGCGGCAGCAGTCCAGATCCATACCGTCGCGGTCGGTGTCGATGAGGAGGTTGTCGAGGGTGATGTTGTCGACGCCGGTCAGCAACAGGGCGAAGTGGCCGCCCTTCAGGACGGAAAAGTCGCGCAGAATGACGTTGCGGCAGTTCTTCAGGGCGATTGCCTTGTTGCCCACGCCGGCCTGTTCGGCCACGAAGCTCTGCCAGCCTTCAGGCGCAGGAAATCCGCGGCTCAACCCTCTACCGTCGATCAGCCCCGGCCCGGTGATCGCGATGTCATGCAGATCCTCGCCCCACAGCAGTGAGTTATGCCAGTGATTGTGGCCGTAGTCCTGGTACGCGTCCCACGCGGTCTTGGCTTCTGCCGCATCGTAGGCGCCGCCCATCTGCCCCGTAGCCTCTCCCGGTTTCGGCGAGTCAGCTGCCAGGATCACCGCTCCATGCGAGAGGTAGAGATGCACGCCGCTCTTCAGCCGGATCGAGAAGCAGAGGTAAGTGCCCGCCGGAAACATGACGGTGCCGCCGCCTGCAGCAGCCGCAGCCTCAATCGCCGCGTTGACCGCCGGCGTGTCCAGCGTCCGGCCGGTGCCGGTCGCGCCGAAGCTGCGGACATCGAGCAGCATCGGACTCAGGCCGCTCAGCGGCGAACCGACGCGCTCCTGGCCCGCGGCAAACAGAGGCACCAGCCCCGCTGCAGCCAGCGGAGAAAACTTCAGCAGATCACGGCGGAAGGCATCCATCAGGAGCCCATGCTACCAAAGCGAGCGTCAGTACTTCGGCAGCTTTGCCGTCGTCCAGCCGCCGCCGAGCGCCTTGATCAATAGTACCGACGCCTCCATCCTGCGGCGCATGATGTCGATATCGTTGCGCTCATTGGTCAGTGCCGCCTGCTGCGCGGTGACGACCTGCAGATACGTGTCCAGCCCGCCGACGTAGCGGTTGTCGAAGATCTTCTGCGCCCCCTGCGCGGCTACGGTTGCTTCATGTTGCTGTTCGGCTTCGGTCGCGAGGATGCGCAGTGCAGCCAGATTATCTTCGACCTCCTGGAATGCGCTCAGCACGGTCTGCCGGTAGTTTGCGGAGTCTTCTTCAAACAGCGCGCGAGCCTGGTCGGATGTGTTCCTTCTCAGACCGAAGTCAAAGATGTTGTAGTTCACGGTCGGACCGACCGCGTAGACGAGGTTTGAGGCGTCGAAGAAGTTCGCCAGCGAGCCGGACTCGAACCCTGCCGCGGCCGAAAGCCCGACATTCGGAAAGTAAGCTGCCCGTGCGATGCCGATCTGCTCGTTGCCCTCGGCCGCGCGTCGCTCGGCCGCCGCGATGTCAGGACGACGCTCCAGCAACTGCGATGGCAGACCGGCGGGGATTCCCGGCGGCACGGCCTCAAGCGGCGCCGGCGACAGGGAGAAGCTGTTCGGCGGTTGGCCGATCAAGACCGCGATGGCGTGCTCATTCTGCGCCCGCGCCACCTGAATGTCCTGCAGCTGCACCACCGCTGTCTGCAACTGCGTCTTCGCCTGGAAGACGTCCGACTCGTTCGACACTCCGCCTTCGAAGCGGTTCGTGGTGATGCGCAGCGCCTCCTCGTAATCCTTGACGGTGTCTTCCAACAGTTTCGCCTGCGCATCGTCCGCCCGCAGCTCAAAGTAGTCGACCGCCAGTTGCGTCTGCACCGAAAGCTGCGCGTTCTCGCGGTCGGCCGCGGTCGCCTGCGTCTCTTCCTTGGCCCTGTTGACTTTCCGCCGCACTCGACCCCAAAGGTCGATCTCCCAGTTGAGGGTCAGCGGAAGCTGAATGTCGGCCACGCCGGGATTGGAGCCAGGCGAGGTGAAGTAGGGCCGGCCTGCCGAGTAGCGCACGCCTTGCGCCAGCGCCTGCGTGGCGATGGTGGGAAACAGTTGTGAGCGGTTGATGCCGATCTGCGCCAGCGACTCTTCGTAGCGGGCTGCGTAGGATTTGATGGATTCGTTCTGAATGCCTGCCTTCACCTCCAGCAGGTTCAGCTCGGGATTGTTGAAGACCGTCCACCAGTCGCCGCGCAGGGCCGCGTCCGCGGGTGTTGCGGGCTGCCAGTTGGGATCAGCCTCCTTGTAGGGCTGCTCGCTCTTATCCACAGTCACGCCGGGAGCGGTGTAAGCCGGAACCAGCGGCTTCCGGTACTTCGGACCCACCATGCAGCCCGTACCGGACAACACCACCCCTGCGACCACTAATCCGAAGAAACTTCGTCCCGCCCAAGTCATTTGCCTGCTCCGCCGCCAACCTTCACTGGCTGTCCGTTGGCCAGCGAGTCGGAAGGATCAAGAATGACCTGGTCGTCGCGGTTCAGGCCGGACGAGATCTCGACCGTCTGGCCATGATCCGCTGCGATCTTCACCGGCACCAGTTGTGCCTTGCCATCGCGCACAACACCCACCTGCATGCCTTGAGCGCGGAAGAGCAGAGCATTCGAAGGGATGGTGAGGTTGGAGCCGGTGGTCGGCACCTTGAAGTGAACGGTCACGTAAGCGCCCGGGAGCAGCTTGCCGCCTGGATTAGGCACATCCACCTCCACGTTCAGGGTGCGGGAGGCGGGATCGATCGCGCTGGCGTTTCGTGCGATGGCACCGACAAAGACCTGCCCAGGATACTCATCCGCGGTCAGCTCCGCGGTGCCGCCGTTGCGCACGAACGGGGTATACACCTCGGGCACGGAGACGAAGACGCGCAGGGTGCCGATCTCCGCCAGCTGGAAGAGCGCCTTCGCGGCGGCGGCGCCGCTTAGCCCCCCTTGAATCAGGTCGCCGATGTCGGTGTTGCGGGCGGTTACGATGCCCGTGTAAGGCGCGTAGATCTGCTCAAACGACTGCAGTTGCTGATATCGGCGCACGGCAGCCTCGGAAGCTTCGAGCGCCGCCTGCTTGGCGGCCGCATCGCTGACTGCCTGGTCCGTCTCCTGCTTCGAGACGGAGTTGGACTTCAGCAGGTTGGTGTATCGCGCGGCCGTGATGTTTGCCAGGTTCAGGTTGGCCTGCGCTACTTTGAGATCCGCCTGTGCCGCCATCAGCTGCTGGTCGACTTCGGGCGTCTCGATGGTGGCCATTAACTGACCCTTCTGCACCTTGGCGCCAATGTCGAAGTACCACTTCTTCAGGTAGCCGTTGGTTCGCGAGTAGATGGGCGTATCGACGAAAGCCTGGGTGTTGCCGGGCAGGTTCAGGGTTCCGCTCGCCGTTCCGCCGGTAGGGAAGACGACGCGTACCTCCGGCACCGACTCGCTCTTGCTTTCCACCTGCAGGGCCTTGTCGGCCGAGGAGCGGGAGTGGATCCCATAGATCACGATGCCGGCGAAGACAACCAGGGCGACGAGCAGCCCGATCCAGAAGCCTCCGCCGAGCGAACTGGCGGGAGCAGCAACCGGTACGCCGCGAGCTTTGGCCAGGCGGTCGGCGTCGAGATCCCTGGTCACTTCAGCGTTGTACGCTTCGTCGTCCGCGCGGTGGTCCACGCCGGCGAATTCGTCCAGCGGATCGTGCTGCGGTTCGGTGTGGGTCTGATTCATGAGGGTGTTGTCTCCAGAAGATCCAGGAACGGGTAGGTTAAGCGCCGGCGGCCACGTGATGGCGCTGCTGCTCTGCCGCGGCGTGCTGCCCGGCATCAGGTCCGGGGCTGCGGCGGCTGTGCAGAAAGGCGAAGACCGCGGGAACGAAGATGAGGGTGGCGACCGTGGCCGCACTCAGGCCGCCGATGACCGCGCGTCCCAGCGGCGCGTTTTGTTCCCCGCCTTCGCCCAGGCCCAACGCCATGGGGATCATGCCGATGATCATGGCCAATGCCGTCATCATGACGGGCCGGAAGCGCGTACCACCGGCTTCAATGGCGGCCAATACCGCATCTCCATGCTCCGCGAGTCGCGTGGTGGCGAAGGAGACCACAAGGATCGAGTTTGCGGTCGCCACGCCCATGCACATGATGGCGCCCATCAGCGCCGGCACTGAGAGCGTGGTCCCGGTGGTGAAGAGGAAGACCACGATGCCCGCAAGCGCCGCGGGCAACGCGGTGATGATGATGAAGGGATCAAGCCAGGATTGGAAGTTGACCACGATCAGCAGGTAGACCAGCACAATCGCGAAGGCGAGCCCGCCCAGCAGTCCGATGTAGGAGCTGTTCATCGTCTCCACCTGGCCGCGGATGGTGACGAAGTTACCCTTCGGCAGGTCCTTGCGATGCGCATCGACTACCTTGGTGATGGCGCGGCTGACGCTGCCCAGGTCGCGACCCTGCACGCTGCCGTAAATATCGAGCGTGCGGCGGATGTTGTAGTGGGTGATCACCGGCATCTCCGTGGTGCGGGAGATGCTTGCTACATCCGCGAGAATCTCAGGCTGGTTGGCGGTGGGCGAGCTGAGCGGGATGTTTTCGAGATCGCTCATGGACTGGATGGTGTATTGCGGAGCTTCGGCGACGATACTGTAGGCGACTCCGTTCTTGGGGTTCAGATAGAACTGCGGGTTTAGCTGCGAGCTTCCGCTGAGAATGTCGACGAGGCTGCTGCCCACGTTCTGAAAGCTGTATCCGCCCTGCTGCGCCTTGGTGCGATCGACATCGATGGCGAGCGCTGGATAGTCGTCGGGCTGCTGGATGCGCAGGTCGACCAGCCCGGGAATCTTGTGCAACTCGGTCATGACATCATTGGCCACCTTGCGGTTGCCTTCGATGTTCGATCCATCGAACATGATGTCGATCGGTGCGGGCAGGCCGAAGTTCAGAATCTGAGTCACGATATCGGATGGGAGGAAGTAAAACGTTGTTCCGGGGAAGGCGTTCGGCAACACCTCTCGCAGCCTGGCGACGTAGTCCGCGGTGGGATGATGATTTTCCTTCAGGGAGACCAGGATGTCGGCATCACCGGCGCCATAGAGGCCCGATGTGGCGTGCTGGGTGTTCAAAGTGGAGTAAGGCAGCCCGATGTTGTCCAGGATGTTATCCATCTCGGCCGGCGGCACCACCTGGCGGACGCGTGCCTCCACCTCGTCGGCGAGCTTTGCCGTCTCCTCAATGCGCAGTCCGTCGCGTGCCCGCATGTGCAGCAGAAACGATCCATTATCCGTGGAAGGGAAGAAGTTCTGGCCGAGGAAGGGAATCAACAGGAACATCGCCAGGCAGCCGAGCAGGAAGACCGGAACAAAGACAATTCGGAGCGCAATGAGCCGGGTCAGCAGGTTTTGGTAGCCGGTGCGCACCCGCTCGAACAGGCGCTCGAAGCCGCGCTGAAAGCGGGAGAAGATGTTCTGCGAAGGCACGGCATGGTGGTCGTGTTTCTTGAGCAGGTACATCGCCAGCGTGGGCACCAGCGTGCGCGAGAGTGCGTAGGAGGCCAGCATGGCGAAGACCACGGCCTCCGCCAGCGGCACGAAGAGATAGCGTGCGACGCCCGAGAGGAAGAACATGGGCAGGAAGACAATGCAGATGCAGAGGGTAGAGACCAGCGCCGGAACGGCGATCTGCGCCGCCCCTTCAAGGATGCCCTCGTGCAGCTCCGCGCCTTCTTCGAGGTAGCGCTCGATGTTCTCGATGGTGACGGTGGCGTCGTCGACCAGGATGCCGACCGCGAGGGCGAGTCCGCCGAGCGTCATGATGTTAATGGTTTCGCCGAGCAGCCCGAGCACGATGATCGAGGTCAGGATGGAGAGCGGGATCGAGATGGCGATGATGAGGGTGGCGCGCCAGCTGCCGAGAAACAGCAGGATCATCAGGCCGGTGAGCACGGCGGCTATGATGGCTTCGCGAATGACGCCCTGCACCGACGCCTTTACAAAGATGGCCTGATTCGCCAGCGGCGTCATCTTGAGCGTGGGCGCCTGCGAAAGGATGGCCTTGATGCGGGGCAGTCGGTCCAGCACGCCGCTGACGACCGAAAGAGTGGATGCCGTGCCGGACTTCAGCACTACCAGCAAGACGGCGCGTTGACCGTCCTGGCGCACGATGTTGGTCTGGGGGATGCTGCCGTCGGCCACGGTGGCGACATCGCGCAGATAGATGATGGTGTTGCCAACCTTCTTGACCGGCAGGTTGGCGAGTCCCTGCAGCGTCTGCGGCGAGGAGTTGACCAGGATGTCGTACTCATCGCTGCCGATCTTCGCGGTGCCGCCCGGCTGGACGACATTCTGATTCCCCAGCGCGTTGATGATGTCCGACGGAGCGAGCCCGGTAGACTGCATCAGCTTGGGATCAAGATTGACCATGATCGAACGCTGCTTGCCGCCGTAAACGTTTGGAACCACGGCACCGGGCACGGTAACGAGCTCCGAACGGATGACGTTCAGTCCGAAGTCGTTCAGTTGCTGTTCGCTGAGCCCTTGGCCCGACAGTCCGAGCTGAATAATCGGCACCGAGGATGCCGAAAAGTTGATAATCTGCGGGGGCAGCGTGCCAGGCGGCAACTGGCGCAGCATGAACTCGGAGGCGGCGGAGACCTGCGAGTTGGCCGTGTCGAGCGAAGCACCGGGTTGCAGATACACCTTGATGATGGACTGCCCGCGATAGGTCGTCGATTCGACGTGCTGAATGTTGTCGACCAGGGTGGTCAACGTCTTCTCGAACGGCGTGGTGAGCCGGCCTTCCAACTCCTCGGGCTCAAGACCCGTGTACTGCCAGGCGATCGACACCACCGGAATATTGATATTCGGGAAAATGTCCGTCGGCGTGCGCAGGATGACGACCGGAGCCGCGATCAGGATCAGAATGGCCAGCACGATAAACGTGTAAGGACGGTTCAGCGCAAGTCTTACGATCCACATGGGCGAAACTCCTCATTGGGCGGCGTGCGTACACCATAGGATGCCGATCCGATGCGCCGTAACTGTTGGACAGCGCGCGTAGCCTTCAGGTTTCACAGGTATTTCCGACTGCATTGAACGGAAATTCCGATTGCGAGACAATCCTTTGAAAGCTTCTGGGGGCGCAGGGAATGGAGCTACGCCATCTACGATACCTCTGTGCGGTCGCGGAGTATGGAACATTTCGCGAGGCCAGCCGGCATCTGCACGTTTCGCAATCGGCCATTTCAGAACAGATTGCGGACCTTGAAGGTGAACTCGGCGGCTCGCTGCTCGAACGCGGCCAGCGCAGCACGCGCCTGACTGCGCCGGGCCGGGTCTTTCTCGAAGAAGCGAAGAAGACGTTAGCACAGGCCGAACGGGCAGCCGACATGATGCGCCGTTCCATGGCCGGACAGGAGGGCTCGCTAGCCATTGGATTCTTTCTGTGGGGTGCGGGAAACTTCTTCGCTTCCATCATCCGGGAGTACCGCAAGCTGCATCCGGAGGTGAAGCTGACCCTGTTCGAGATGCACGCACAGGTGCAGATGCCGGCGCTGCTCGACCACCGCATCGACGTGGGTTTTACACGGCCGCTGGAGCCACCCTACGACACCATTCTGAGGGCCGAACTGCTCTACAACGATCCCGTCGTCGCGTTGTTGCCGAAGGATCACCCGCTCACTCGGGGGCCGGTACAGCTTTCCGCACTGGCCGGAGAGCGCTTTGTCATGTGCGAGAGGGCGATTACCCCGGTGCTGTTCGACTCGGTGGTCGCGCTTTGCTCGTCCGCGGGGTTCAGTCCCAATATCGTCAACACCTCGCCCAGCTGGCCGGGCGTGCTTACCCTGGTGGCCTCGGGCGAGGGCGTGGCGCTGGTGCCGGCAGGGGTGCATCACTTACGCACGCCGGGGCTGGCGTTTGTCGATATCCTGCCGCGAACCACGCATGTGGGTTTGTCCATGGCGTGGCATCCGCAGAACGAAAGCCCGGTGGTTCGAGATTTCCTGCGTCTGGTGCGGGCGAATCATGACCGGATTCGGAAATCGGCGTAAGTCGCGGAGCGGACCGCGCAACGCGCTGCTGCATCCGCGCACTCGATGGTGCTTACGCGTGGAAAGCTTCTACCACCAGCGCTTCATTCCCGCGCAGGCTTCTCCAGCCATCCAGCACCATGCCCTCGGTGTCGAGAAAGGAACTGAGCAGCACCCTGCCGGGCAGCGCCTCGACCCAGCGAACCTCGTCGGTAAGGTTCAGATGAACCTCAATGCGGTCGGCTTCGTATGTCCGCACATAACTGAGCACACCGTCCTCGGCCCGGACATTGGCGACGCTACCCGAGACCAGGGTCTGCGAGGTGCGACGCATCCTGAGCAGACGGCGGTAGAGCGCCAGCAGGGAACGGGGGTCGGTATCCTCGGTCTCTACCGTGAACCTCGGCCAGTCCCAGACGAGTGGGAGCCAAGTCTTCACGCCGTGAGCGGTAAAGCCGGCATTCTCCTGGTTCTGCCACAGCATGGGGGAGCGCTCCGGATCGCGTCCCTGACCGATGCCCGGCTGGTTCTTCTCGGCCGGATCCTGCACGTCCTCCGGCGCAATCCGCGCGTCCGGCATGCCGAGTTCGTCGCCGTAGTACATGGTCGGCGTGCCCCGCAGCGTCAGCAGCAGGACTGCTGCCACGCGAGCCTGCGCCGCGCCAATCCGCGACGCGAGCCGCTTCTGATCATGATTGCCCAGCACCCAGTTAGGCCAGGCGCCGGCCGGCAGCGCGGCCTCATAGCGGCGGATCAGGTCCGCAATCAGCTCTGCCTGCCATTGCGTCTGGATCAGGTGGAAGTTGAACGGCATCTGCGCGCCCAACAAGTGCGGGGTCACCCCACTTTCCGCGGGCGCGGCCCCGTAGTAGCGGACCAACTCCGGAATTGGCAGATAGATCTCGCCAATCAGCACGCGATCGCCATAGCTGTCGAGCAGCGATCGCATCTCGCGCACGATCTCCTGCGTCTCCGGCTGGTCGGCGGTGTACTTCGCCTCTACCGACCAAAAGGTGTTGCCGCCTCTATAGTGCGGATTGACCGGGTTGGACCGGAATTGATCGTCCTTGATCAGCAGCCAGAGGACGTCCATGCGAAAGCCGTCGACGCCCTTGTCGAGCCAGAAGCGCATGGCGTCGTACATGGCCGCGCGCACCTCGGGATTGCGCCAGTTCAGGTCTGGCTGCTGCCGCAGAAAAGAGTGGTAGTAGAACTGGCCGGTGGCTTCATCCCAGGTCCACGCGGTCCCGCCGAAGTTCGACATCCAGTTGTTCGGCACCGAACCATCGGGAGCCGAATCGCGCCACAAATACCAGTTCCGCTTCGGGTTGGTTCGCGAACTGCGCGACTCCAGAAACCAAGGGTGCTGATCCGAGGTGTGATTCGGCACAAAATCACAAATCAGCTTCAGCCCGCGCTGGTGGATACCGGCCAGCAGCTCGTCAAAGTCCGCAAGCGTGCCGAAGAGCGGGTCGACACCCGTGTAATCGGCCACGTCGTAGCCGAAGTCCGCCATCGGCGAGGGATAGAACGGCGAGACCCAGACGGCATCGACGCCCAGGCCGGCGAGATAATCCAGTCGAGCCAGGATGCCGCGCAGATCGCCCACCCCATCCGCGTTCGAATCCTGAAACGAACGCGGATAGACCTGGTAGATCACGCCGTTGCGCCACCAGACTGCTGCCGTTTCTCTCATGGGCTCTTCGATTTGACTCCCGCCGCCTCGCTCCATCACTCTTCCCCGGCGCCCTTATGCCCGGCCAGCGTCTCCGGCATATCTGCCAGAACATAGGTCATCACGGCCACGCTGGCCACGTTCTTGCGAAACTCCACGGGGTCAACCTTGTCGAGCGTATCGGCTTCCGTGTGATGCCAGTCGAAGTAGTGCGCGACGGTCGTCATCTCGCCCAGACCGGGAACTCCAGCCGCCATCAGGGGCGATATATCCGATCCTCCTCCGCCTGGCTTCACCGTGGTCGCGCCCACCGGGCCCAGCAGGGAAGCGATCTCCTGTAGCAGCGCCAGCGAATGAACTTCGCCTTCGCTCAGCGGCGCCGGCGGGGGAGGTTGCACGCCCGGACGCGCCCGGCGGAAGCCGCTTCCGCCCGAGCTCGCGCCATAGCCGTAGCCAACCGGTGCCTCGGCTCCCCCATCCATCTCCAGCGCTGCAACATGGTTTCGCAACTGCTCCGGAGTGAGCGCGGCCGCATACGCCGTGCCGCCAGCGCCGCCGTTTTCCTCGTTCACCCAAAAGACCAGCCGAATCGTTCGCTTAGGCTTCAACCCGGACTTCTGGATCATGTGCATCGCGGCCAGCGTCGCCATGATGCCCGACCCATCGTCCTGCGCCCCCTGGCCCACGTCCCACGAGTCGATGTGGCCGCCGATCACCACCACCTGCTCGGGGTGCTCCGAACCTACCAGCTCGCCGATCACGTTGGCCGCCGGCACCGGCGCTTCCAGGTGCGCCTGCATCTGGAAATGCACGCGGACGGGCTTGCCCTCAGCCTGCAGCCGGGCCAGCATCAAGGCATCCTCAATAGAGATCGCGGCCGCCGGAATCTTTGGCTGCTTCGCGTCATATTGCAGCGTACCGGTGTGCGGAAGCTGCGCCGCGAGCGGAGTGATCGATCGAACCAGGACGCCGACCGCACCCAGCGCCGCCGCCTGCGATGCTCCCGCGACCCTGTACATTACGGTTTGCCCGTAGCCCTTGTAGGGCGCGTTGAAGACGACGATTTTGCCCTCGACGCCGGCGCGTCCCAGCTTCTGCAGCGCGTCGAAGTCGGGAACGACTACCGCATCGGCGGTCAATCCAGCCGGCGGTGTCGCTACGCTCATGCCCAGGCCCAGAAGGTGAAGCTTCCTGGTGACCGGGGCAACGATCTCTCCGGATTCTTCTCCGCGCACCCAGTGCGGCACTGTCGCAGGCTGGGTATGAACGTTCACCAGCCCTTCCTGCTTCATGGTGTCGCTAGCCCAGGCGATCGCCCGCAGCAGCGGCTCGGAGCCTGAAATTCGTTTGCCGATGTGGTCGCACAGGTAAGTCAGATCGGCGTAACCCTGTTCGTCGGCCAGCGAGCCTGCGATCAACTGATCGGCGGCTGGTTTGTACATGGCCGAAAGAGACGAAGGCCCGCTCTGCGGGAAGGCAGAGCAGGCTGAAAGGACGAGGCCGCCCAAAAAGGTTCGGCGAATCGCGAGCTGGAACGTGCGCATCATCTGCGCATCTTCTCATATCCTGCCGATGCTTCCTTGCGTGAAAGATAAGGCTTAGTGACGGTAGTAGTGGTGATGATGATGCCAATGACGATGATGATGGTGGCGTGGTCCCACCCGGACCACCACCTGGGCCTTCGCAGGCTGAGCAAACGGGAGAGCCAAAACAAGAGCGAGCAGACCGTACACAAACGGTTTCATATCCAGTCGGATTCCAATCCGGCGATCCGGGTTGTCGAGCTTTTTCCGGTCCTCACAAATCCTTCATTTGACTCTTCGGAACAAAGGGATACTCTAGTGAGCGTCGCCGCAAACAGAGGGCGCAGGAATTCTGGAATCGAGAGATTCCCAAGGAGCCGCTATGCAGCTTGGAATGATTGGACTGGGACGGATGGGCGGAAATATGGTCAAACGCCTCGCCGCTCATGGACACGATTGCGTCGTCTTCGACCACTCGCAAAAGACGGTCGAAGAGCTCGCCAAGGAAGACCACATCACGGGCGGCTCCTCGATTGAGGATTTCGTCTCGAAGCTCTCTAAGCCACGTGCCATCTGGCTCATGATCCCGGCCGGCTATGTCGACGACACCATCGCCAAGATCGTCCCCCACTTGGAGGCTGACGACATCCTGATCGATGGCGGAAACTCCTACTATATCGACGACATCCGGCGGGCCAAGGAGCTGACTCCAAAAGGCATTCACTATGTCGACGTGGGCACCAGCGGCGGCGTATGGGGACTGCAGCGCGGCTACTGCATGATGATCGGCGGCCCGGACGCGGCGGTGAAACTGCTTGATCCAATCTTCAAGACCATCGCGCCAGGCGTGGGAGACGTGCCCAAGACCGCCGGCCGGGAGAAGCTCGGCACTACCTCGGAGGAAGGCTATCTGCACTGCGGTTCGAACGGCGCCGGCCACTTCGTGAAGATGGTCCACAACGGCATCGAATACGGCATGATGGCGGCCTACGCCGAGGGTCTGGGCGTGCTCAAGGCTGCCGGAGTCGGCAAGCACACCGGCGAAATTGACGCGGAAACCACGCCGCTGCGCGACCCCGAGCACTATATGTACGACTTCGACCTGCCCAACATCACCGAGGTTTGGCGGCGCGGGTCGGTCATCGCCTCCTGGCTGCTCGATCTGACTGCCGGCGCCCTGGCCTCCGATCCTGAACTGTCGCAGTTCGGCGGGCGCGTCTCCGACTCGGGCGAAGGACGCTGGACCATCAAGGCCGCCATCGACGAAGGTGTGCCCACCCCGGTGCTCACCGCGTCGCTCTACTCCCGCTTCAGCTCCCGCGGCGAAGCCGATTACTCCAACAAGGTCCTCTCCGCGATGCGTTTTGCCTTCGGCGGGCACCTCGAAAAGCCTTCGAAGTAGTCGTACCTTGTAAAGGGAGAATCGATGAGTCCCTGTCACGCGGATGCACTCGTCTTCTATGGCGCCACGGGCGACCTGGCCCATAAGAAGATCTTTCCGGCCTTGCAGGCGATGATCAAGCGCGGCACGTTGGATGTGCCGGTGATTGGCGTCGCCAAGGCCGGCTGGAATCTCGACCAGTTGAAGGAGCGCGCGCTCGACGGCCTGACCCACTACGGCGGTGTGGACCAGCCCGCATGGGAGAAGCTGAGCTCCCTCCTACGCTACGTCGACGGAGACTACGCCGATCCCTCGA
>CAJCHN010000005.1 GCA_903970285.1 Rhodanobacteraceae bacterium
TTAAGGATAAAGTCGCTGAGACACCAGCCGGGTAGTTGCCGTCCCCGCCATAGCTCGCATCCACAAGATGGTTGCCAGCACCCACCGGAGCTATGCCGTTTACCGTGGCGCTGGCGGTCTCCGTAGGTTTCGTCAGCATGACCGAGGCATTACTGACAAAGTTTTGAAGCAGGGCCAGGTCGGAGTAACCGTCGTGATTGAAGTCGGCTGAGACTAATTGCACAGGTTCGGTGTACTCCACGCTGGATTCAAGGGTCGGAACCACAACGGTGAAGTTGCCATTGCCCTTCCCTAGTAGGAGCTGGATCGCACCGTTGCCGCCACCGTCCGCTGCCAGATCGAGCACTCCATCATGGTCAAAGTCTCCCGCCACAAGGCCCTGTCCTGACCCGCCGATCGAGCCACCCGGGCCAAGCTGAAAGGTGCCGTCGCCATTACCCAGGTAGACTGCCACATCATCGAGGTAGCCAACAGCGAAGTCCTGCTTTCCATCCCCGTTGAAGTCGCCTGCGACCGCAGAGCGGACGAAGGTATCGACACCAGCAGATGGCGAGGCGATGCGAAAGCTTCCGTCGCCGTTTCCAAGAAGAACGGTACTTCCGCCGGTGAAGTATCCAAACCCAACCAGGTCCGGTATGCCGTCTCCGTTAAAGTCCCCAGTAACAATCGCGCCGAAGTCCAGGTTCGTGGCAATTTGCGGCTCGGCCGTAAACGTACCGTCGCCCTTCCCGAGCAGCACCGAGATCCCGCCGGAATTCGCGTAGTCGCCCGCCACGGCAAGATCCAGCTTGCCATCACCGTTGAAGTCGGCCGCGAGCACGCTACCCGGAACGACATCGCCACCTAACGGACCCTGGTTGTACGCCACGCCTGTCTGCGGCGCTCCAAAACTGCCATCGCCATTGCCCGGGAGAGTCGTGATGTAGCTGGTCGAGTAGCCGTCGTAGCTGAGCACACCCAGGTCGGTTTTGCCGTCCTGGGTTGAAGTCTCCCGCGATCAGCAGCGGATACTGCTGCAATCCGCTCGGGGTAAACGTCGGGCCGGCTCTGAAACTTCCATCGCCGTTGCCGAGCTCGACCGAAATCGTAAACGGCCCCTCGAACAAGAATACTGATCGCCTGAGATCATGGCCAGGTCCGGAATACCATCTCCGTTGAAGTCTCCAACCACCTGCGAGTATGGGCTGCCGCTAGATACCGCAATCGATGACGTAAGCAAGCCAAGCCCCGGCGTCGCGGCTCCCAGCGCCGCGGACGCCAGAGACGTGTTGCCGAAGCTCGTATCCACGAACGAGATCGTTCCCGTAGGCGCAGCCGAGCCGCCGAAACCCACCACCGTGCCGGTCAAAGAGTAGTTGCCGGGGTCGCCGCCGTTCGAGATCGTCACAGCGTCGGAATAGACCACGCTCGGCGCGGGTCCCACGCTCAGGCTCAAAGCAGCGGAGGAACTGGCAAGCCCGAAGCCATCCTGCACAAACTCAGCCTTGTAGCTGTGCGTGCCCGGGCTCGGCACAAACGTGTACGTCGCTGTTCCAGCACTGGTCAACTGCGCCGTCATCAGCAGGTGGATGTCGCTGCAGGTACTCGCGGACGCGTCGCAGAAGTTCACCTGCCCGTTCGTCATCGCGTTTGCGCCAACCAGCACCTTCGCCGTCAGCGTCACGGCCGTCGCCGACGGCACCGACGTCACCGCTGTACCCTGGCTCGTCAGCGTAAGGCTCGTGCTCGTTGCCGGCAACTGTCCCCACAGCGGAATCGTCGCAGAGGTGCTGGAGTTGTAATGGTTGTCTCCCGCATAGCTCGCATCCACCAGGTGAGAACCCACGGCAACCGGCGCAACATTCGCCGTCGCCGTTGCCGTCTCGGACGGCTGCGTGAGGTAAACCTGGCCGTCCCCGTTGATCCCAACCAGCAGATCCGTCCGGCCGTCGCCGTTCAAGTCTCCGACAGCGGACGAAAGTTGATAGCTGAAACTGCTGCCGAGGAGCTTCCAGCATCCGTCTTGGTCCCTGCAAAAACAGCCTTGTAGCTGTGCGTCCCCAGCCCCGGCCGGAACTTCAGCGTCGCCGTTCCGGCGCTGGTCAACTGCGCCACTCCCAGCAGATGGATGTCCGCGCAATAGCTCACCGACACATCGCAGAACTTCACCTGGCCACGCGTAACACTCGCCAATCCCGCCTGCAGCTGGGCGACCAGCGTGATCACCGTGCCCGATGACGCGGTCGTCACCACGCCGCTTCCGGATTGCACCATGAGCGTTGTCGCGGTCGCAGACGCCGTCTGTGCCGGCGCGGGCGAACACGCCCCGAAGAGCATCCCTGCCACGGCGGCAAGAAACGCCATCATCCGAAACGGCCTTACAAAAGGTTGAAAGGAAACATCGGAACCACACACGAAGGCAGACCCGTAACCAGCAGACATAGGTAAATTCTCAGAACTGAAGTCAAGCGGGCTATGGGACGCCTACCCCGAGATCGTCCGGACACAAAGATGCCTGCAGCTACACGGGGAGTAGCATCGACAAGAAGGCTTTGTAAGCCCGAGAAGAATAGCACACACAGGTTGGTCAGCATTCAGGGAGTGGTACGCGCAGCGCACTCTCCTCACTACAATCCCGCGCAACCAACTCTGTACCCGTTTCTCGCCGAAACCATACTTTTGGTGGCGGTGGACAGAATCGAACTGTCGACCTACGGGTTATGAGTCCGTCGCTCTAACCATCTGAGCTACACCGCCATGGGTGAATGAAAGGAAGCCGCACCTCGATCGCCGCGCGAAGGCGTCGCATCGCGAGGGCCGCTAAAATGATGATAAGTCCCGCTCCAGACAAGGTCAAACCAGCCGCGCATGCCGCCCCTCCGAACCCTTGCTGTCATACCTGCCCGTCTTGCCTCCACGCGCCTGCCGCGCAAGGTGCTGCGGGAGATCGCCGGACGTCCCATGCTCGCGTGGGTGTTCGAAGCGGCGAGTGCCTGCCCGCAACTGGACCAGGTGCTGATCGCCACGGACTCCGAGGAGGTGATGCGCCTGTGCGAAACCAACGCCTGGCCTGCCGTCCTCACCAGCCCGGCGCTCGCCAGCGGCTCCGACCGGGTCCATGCCGCGGCCCGACTCTATCCTGCCGGCATTTATGTGAATATCCAGGCCGACGAGCCGCTGCTCCGCTCCGAACACCTCTCCGCCCTGATCGCGCCCTTCGCCGATCCTGAGGTGCAGGTCACAAGCCTGAGGGTTCTCTGTGCGCCCGAGGATCTCTCGAACCCACACGCGGTCAAGGTCGTCTGCGATTGCAACAACCGTGCGCTTTACTTCTCGCGCTCAACCATCCCCTTCGACCGCGACCAGACCGGCGCCCCGGTCTGGAAGCACCTCGGGCTTTATGCCTATCGCGCCTCGGCGCTGGCGCGCTTCCACGCCCTCGGGCCCAGCCCGCTCGAAGTCACCGAACGTCTGGAACAGCTTCGCTTCCTCGAAAATGGCATTCCTGTCCACGTGATGCCCGTCCCACACGACACCATCGGGGTCGATACCGAAGACGATCTGCGGCGTGTCGAACAGATCCTCAATGCGAGTCGCACTTCAGGATAGGGCCTCGCCCTGGCTCATCCAACCACGTCAAACCTTGTCAAAATTCAGCGTCAGCCCGTCGGCGCCCGTAGTCACCTTCACCCCGGCGAGCGACGCGACCACCCAATCCGCGCCCGCGCCATACAGATCCTCAGCCGCATGCGTTCCCAGCACGCCCAGCACCCGGCTGCCCGCCGCCTTGCCGGAGCCCACGCCCGACGGCGCGTCCTCCACCACCACGCACTCCGCCGACGCGAACCCCAGCAGCTTCGCGCCGGTCATATACGGCTCCGGATGCGGCTTGCCGTTCTTCACATCATCGCCCGCAATCAGCTTGTCCGGATACGGCAGGCCCGCAGCCTTCATCCGTCCCAGCAGCAGCCGCCGCGTGGCCGAGGTCACGATGGTCCAGCGCTCGGGCGGCAGCGAAGCAAGCAGCTCCCGCACCCCCGCCAGCACCTTCAGATCGGCGACATCTTCAATCTCCATATCCTCGATCAGGCGCAGCCCGGTCTTCACCAACTCCTCGCGGTCCGGGGCATTCACCCAGTCTGGCCGCAGCTTCAGCATGATGTCGGTCGCTCGCGTCCCATGCGCGATCTGCGTCTGGTCGGCATTCGGAACGCTATAGTGCGCCGCCCAGCGCCGCCAGCACCGGTTCGCCGAGGCGATCGAGCTGATCAGTACCCCGTCCATGTCAAACAACAGGCCTTTCGCTTGAACGTCCACCTGGTCTCCCATTTCGTGCAGCCTGCCTTGCTTGTACACCATCCGCATCACGGCAACGCTATGATCCCGACCTCATCCTGTCGATCAACCGCCCAGCACGAAGCTCTCCGCCGCCTTCAGCACCGCATTCACGCTCTCCACCGAGCAGCTTTCGCAATACACCCGCAGCAGCGGCTCGGTGCCGGAAGCGCGCAGCAGCAGCCAGGTCTCGGCCGCCTTCTCGCGGCCCTTGCACGCATCGTTCTCCAGGAAGAACTTGATGCCGTCCAGGGTCTCCACCCGCAGCACCTTCAGCCCGGCAAACTCGGCCCCGGCCTGGATGGTCTTCGCCCGCGCGATCGCCGCCTGCTTCAACTCCTCGTCGATATGCATGTCGATACGCCCATACTGGTGCTCGCCAAACTCGGCCTGCAGCGCCGCCACCAGTTCGCCCAGCGTCTTCTTCTCGTCCGCCATCACCTGCGCCAGCAGCAGCGAGTTCAGCATCCCGTCGCGCTCCGGCAGGTGCCTGCTGATCCCCACCCCGCCCGATTCTTCGCCGCCGATCAGGATGTCTTCCGTCAGCATCAGGTCGCACACGTACTTGAAGCCGATTCCATGTTCATGCAGACGGCGTCCATGCTTGGCCGCAATCCGGTCCAGCATCAGCGTGGTGTTGAACGCCCGCGTCACATCGCCCGGCCAGCCCTTCCGTTCCAGCAGCCACTTCAGAATGATCGCGAAGATCTTGTGCGCGTCGACCACGTTGCCATGCTCATCCACCGCCCCGATGCGGTCCGCATCGCCATCGGTCACCAGTCCAGCATCGCACTTCTCTTCCACCACCCGCCGCTGGGTCTCGGCGATATGCGGCAGAATGGGTTCGGGATTGATGCCCGGAAACGCCGGATTGATCTCCCCCCGCATCTCCACAAACGGGATGCCGGCCCGGCCAAAAATCCCCGCCACCACTCCCCGACCTGCACCATACATCACGTCGATGAGGAACTTGTACCCCGAAGCCCTGATCGCTTCAAGATCGGCAAACTTTTCAATGGCAGCGATGTAAGCCGGATTGAAATCCACCTCTTCAATGAGGCCGCGCGTTCCATTTTCGATGAGCGGCTCATCGAGATACCCTTCAATCTGTGCAATGATCGACGGCTTTCCCGAACCCCCATAGCTCGCCTTGTACTTCACGCCGTTCCACTCGGCCGGATTGTGGCTGGACGTAATCATCACTCCGCCCGCCGCGCCTCGCGCCCGCACCGCAAAGCTTAGCGCCGGAGTCGGCGTCACGCGATCCGCAAGCCACACCGGAATGCCGGCTTGGGCAAGCACCTCCGCCACGACTCCCGCGAACGCCTGCGAGCCGAACCGCGTGTCCCAGGCGACGCACACACCCCTGGCCGCATCCTCATGCCGCAGCACGTAGATGGCAATCGCCCGCGCCGCCACGCGCACATTCGCATAGGTAAAGTCATCGGCAATAATCCCGCGCCAGCCATCGGTCCCAAACTTGACTGCAGCCATCAAAACCGCTCCTAGCTTCTCGCTCTTACCCTCTTGCTCCTGGCTTGCAGCTCTGCCCGGCCAGGTTTACGACCTTGACCCACCTGAGGTAAACCGGCCGAGCTTCTAAAACGTTCACCGGCAGCAACCGAAGCGAGGAACTATCGCTAGAAGCTAAGACGAGGAGCGATAGCTGGAAGCTAAGAACTGGTAGCTGCCTCATATGAGGTCGTCCCGCTTCAACCCCTCATGCACCTGCCGCACAATCTTGCTCACATCCTGCGATCGCTCGCGGGTCGTAATCAGCAGCGCATCGTCGGTCTCGACCACGACCAACCCATCAACCCCCAGCAGCGCCACCATCTTGCCCGGCGCATACACGTAGTTGCCTTCCGACTCGATCGTCACCAGCCCGTTGGTCGGCCCGTCCAGCACATTGTCATCCTCGTGCGATCCCAGGTGTTCATGGAGCGACGCCCACGATCCCAGGTCGTTCCATCCGAAATCCGCCGGCAGGCAGTAGATCCCGGAACGCGTCTCGCCCTTCGCCGAACGCCGCTCCAGCACCGCATAGTCGATCGAGATGTTCTCGCACTGCGGATACTGCTCAGCAAACACGTTTTCGAACGAATCTGTTCCATGCGCCGCCGCAATCTTCTCGAGAATCGCCGCCATATCCGGCACATGCTCGCGGATGGCATTCGTCAGGGTCTTCGCCTGCCACAGGAAGATACCGCCGTTCCAGGCGAAGTTTCCCGCGGCCAGGAACCGCTCGGCCGTATGCCGATCCGGCTTCTCGCGAAAGCGCTTCACCCGGTGCACCGGAACCTCCGTGAACTCCGGCGCTTCACTTCCCTGTTCGATGTACCCGTAGCCCGTCTCCGGGCGCGTCGGCGGAACCCCCAGCACCACGATATTCTCGCCCGCCGCCGCCACCTTAATGCCCGCCGTCAGCACCTTGGCAAAGCGCTGAATGCTCTTCACCACATGGTCGGACGGAAAAACCCCGATGACCGTCTCAGGCTCCGTCTTCTCCAGCATGAAGGCCGTGAGCGCACACGCTGGCGCCGTATTCCGCGCCACCGGCTCGCTCAGCAGGTGGTCCGGCTTGAGCGTCGGCATCTGTTCCGCGATCGTCCCCGCCAGCCAGTGGTTGGTCACCACCCACACATCTTCGACCTGCGCCACCGGCAGCAGCCGCGTCAGCGTCTGCTGAATCATGGTCTCGTCGCCATCGAGCGCCAGCACCTGCTTGGCCCGCGCCCGCCGGCTCCGCGGCCAGAACCTCGTCCCACTCCCGCCTGCCAGGATCACCGGGGCAAACCGAACGTCCAGTTGACTCATATCCTCCTATCCTAGCAAGCAGCCGCGCACTAAAGAAAAGCGGATCGTGCCCCCGCCGCTTCGAGCCGCATGCAACCAGGTATCACCTCCGACGCACCGCTAACCGCAGGACCGGCGCCGCTCCGGACTAAGAACTGGCCGCTGAAAGCTGCTTCAAATATCTCCCCATCCGCGCCACACCTTCGTCAATCACCTCCGCCGACACCGCATACGACAGCCGGATATGCTCCGCCGTGCCGAACGCCTCGCCCGGCACCACCACCACGTGCGCCTCGTTCAGCAGCTTCGCCGCCAGCTCCGTGGTGGTCTTCGCGCCGCCCTTGCCCAGGAACGCCGACACGTTCGGATACACATAAAACGCACCTTGCGGTACCGTGCACGTCAGCCCGGGAATCGTCTTGAATCCTTCAAGGATCCGGTCGCGCAGCCGGATGTAATCCGCCTTCATCTCCGCCACACAAGCCTGCGATCCGGTCACCGCGGCGATGCTCGCCTTCTGCACCATGCTCGCCGCGTTCGACGTACTCTGCGACTGCAGCTTCGAAATCGCCGAGATCACCACCTTCGGACCCAGCGCAAAGCCCGCCCGCCAGCCCGTCATCGCATACGTCTTCGACAACGACCCCAGCACCACCACGTGCTCCTTGCACTCCGTCACCGAAGCCCCGCTCACCGGACTGCCGGCAAAGTTCAGATACGCATAGCACTCGTCCAGCAGCACGTACACGCCGCGCGCATGCGCCAGCCGCACAATAGCCTCAACATCGCTCTGCTCCATCACGGCGCCCGACGGGTTCGACGGCGAGCACAGAATGATCGCCTTGGTCTTCTCCGTCATCGCCCGCTCGATCATCGCCGCGGTCACCCGAAAATTCTCCTCCTCGCGGCTCTCCACATACTTCACCACTCCGCCCGCATACTGGATGATGTCCTTGTACGAGACCCAGTACGGGACCGGCAGCACCACCTCGTCGCCGTGGTCCACCAGCACCTGGATCGCATTGAACAGCGCCAGCTTTCCGCCGGTCGAAAACACGCACTCATCCACCGTGTAGTCCGTACCGAAATCCGCCGCGTGCCGCGCGACGATCGCCTTGCGCACGTCCGGCGTCCCGGCCACTGCCGTATACCGCGTGAACCCCTTCTGAATCGCCTCGATCGCCGCGTCCTTGATGTTTTGCGGCGTCTCGAAGTGCGGCTCGCCCGCGCCAAAGTCCGCCAGCTTGATCCCCGTTGCCTTCAGCCGCAGGGCCTCGGCCGTAATCGCCATGGTTGCCGATACTTCAATCCGGTTGATCCGGTCGGTCAGAATCTTCGTCGCAGTCGCTGTGCTCATGCTCCTATCCTTTCAGAAACCAGCCCCCGGACCAAATCTTCTGCAGGTCTGCGGGCCGCTTCGCGAATAACGCCGTTCTCTACGAAAGGAAAGCGGCGCTATCCTTCACCTGCTCGCCCACAGCATCCTCGCTCCGTTTCGCAGCAGGCGGACACTACCGCTTCCGCACCACCCACGTCGTCATGCACCGGTAATCCTGCACCACCGTCGTCTTCAGCGGATCCACCAATACCGCGTCCATCTGCCGCGTCATCTGCAGCAACATCCGCTCATCCACCAGCAGCCACTCCGACCCATCGCCCACCCGGTAGATGTTCCCGCGCACCTGCTCGAACTCCATGCCGATCCGGCTGCCCAGTCGGCAGAACAGCATCCCTCCCGGCCGCAGCACCCGCCACAACTCCGCCACCATGGCCAGAAAGTGCTGCTCATCCCGCGCGAAGTGCAGCACCGAACTGCACATCACCACATCCGCAAACCCATTCGCGAACGGCATCGCCTCGATCAGCCCCACCCTGAAGTTGCTCTCCGGCAGCTCCGGCCGCAGCTCGCGCGCCAGCGCCCGCACGTGCGCCACCCCCTCCGCGTTCGCGTCGAGCGCCCAAACCTCCGCGCCCGCACGCAACAGATACACCAGGTTCCGGCCATACCCACAGCCAGCGTCCAGCACCCGCATCCCGCCCGCGATGTTGCCCCGCAGGATCTGGTCGAACACGTAAATATCGATCTGCCCAAACTCTTCCTGCAACGTCACGTATTCCACGTCCCCTGTCCAGCCCGAGGACGAACGATTTCAATCACCTTGTGACCTCGAACGAAGCTAGTCTAAAGGAAGTGTCTGCACATTCTTCCTCGCCGATCGAACGACGATCCCCACGCCGCACCCGCCTTCACGGACCGCTTCATGCCTAGATCCTTTCTCCTGTTGCTGTGTCTTCGAAAACTCCGGCGAATGCCGCTTTCTGTGATTGAAAGCTGCTTCCCTTCCCGTGGCTCCGGATTGAACCCACAGGCGAACTGCTCTCGCCGCATCCTGCTGCTCAGCGCCCTCGCCGCACTCGGGCCGTCCGTCGCCCACGCCCAGGTGCCGAGCCCGGACATGCCCGGCATGCCCCAGGCCGCCACCCTCATCGACACCGAACTCCAGCACACCGCCTCCGGCACCTCGATCGAACCCGCGTCCACGCCCATGCAGATGCTCATGCATCGCGAAGGTGGCTGGACGCTCATGCTGCACGGCGTCGCCTTCGCAGCCGACACCCAGCAGCAGGCCGCCCACCAGCGCGGAGCCGACAAGCTCCTCTCTACCAACTGGATCATGCCCATGGCCCGGCGCCGCCTCGGCTCACGCGGCCAGCTCACCCTGCGCACCATGCTTTCGCTTGAGCCCGCGACCATCACCGGTCGCTTCTATCCCGAGCTCTTTCAGCAGGGCGAGACCGCATTCGGCCACCCCATCGTCGACGGCCAGCACCCCCACGACTTCGTCATGGAGCTCGCCGCGCTCTTCGACCTCCGCACCTCCGAGCGCACGCTCCTCAGCCTCTACGCCGCGCCCGTCGGTGACCCGGCCATCGGCCCCACCGCCTATCCGCACCGGCAGTCCGCCTCCGAAGACCCCATCGCCGCGCTCGGCCACCACCAGCAGGATTCCACACACATCGCCTTCAACGTACTCACCGCCGGCTTCACCTGGCGCACCCTGCGCATCGAGACCTCAGGCTTCCACGGAGCCGAGCCCACCGAAGCCCGCTGGCAGGTCCAGCCCTCGCCCAACGGCCTCGCCATCGATAGCGCCTCCACCCGCCTCACCTGGTCCCCGGCCCCAAGCCTGTCCGCCCAGTACAGCATCGCCCAGATCGCCAGCCCGGAAGCGCTCTCACCCGGCCAGAACCAGCGCCGCCAGACCGCCTCCGTCATGCTCAACCGCAGCTTCGGCGCGCGCCAGCAGATGGCCGGAATGGCCATGCCCGGCGACTCTCCCGCCACCGGCAACTGGGCCTCCACGCTGCTCTGGGGCCAGACCCGCAACCAGACCACCGGAAACCTCGAGAACAGCTACCTGCTCGAATCGCTCCTCCAACTCCGCCGCCGCAACCACCTCTGGACCCGTGTCGAATCGGCCGCCCGCACCACCGAGCTGCTGAACCCTGCCGCACCCGAAACCGCCATCGGCCATGTGCAGGCTTACACCCTCGGCTACGACCGCGACTACCGCATCCTGCCGCGTCTCCTCGCCGCGCCGGGCGCGCAGTTCACGCTCTATCGCACACCAGGTTCGCTGGTCTCCACCTATGGCCGCGACCCCTTCGGAGCCGTCGCGTTCGTGCGCTTCCGCTTCGCGCACTGACCGGCATTTCAGGTCGATCTCACATTTCACGCAGTCTTTTCGACAAACTAGATCCGCGTGGAACAGCAGCAGCTAAGCCGCAAGGACCTGGAGCCCATCATCGGGAGTCGCGCCCGCATCTCCGAGATGCTCAACCGGAAACGTCCCCTCACGTTGGGGATGATCCGAAGCATCAAGCAGGGATTGGGCATCTCTGCGGACCTGCTCATCCGACAGGCACCCACGCCGGGACGCAGGAAAGTGGCGAGGAAGGGTCTATCGCAGGCCTGAACGGGCTAGCTTTACGTGAACGGCCATAGGCCAACCCTGAAGAGTGAGTTCACTTCACCCACCAAACTGCTCCAGGTCTTTCAGCGACACCGGTGCCGCATAAGACCCCAGCAGTTCCCGGGTCCACCAGGCCCCGGTCTCCGCCTTCGTCCTCCAATCCGTATACCGGTAGCGATAGAACAGCGCCCGCACCAGCCGCGGCGGCTGCTCCGGAAACGGATTCCTGCCCATCAGCCGCAGCAGTTCAGCGTCGCCCCTCAGCAATCGGAAGAGAAATCGCAGAAACCACCGCTCGTACCCGCGCACGTGGATGCCTCGCCCGGTCACCACCACCGAAAACGGCAGAAACCAGATCAGCCAGTCCAGCCGCAGATGGTAAGGCGCCACCTGCGGCGGCCGCCGTCGCACGTCGCCCGGTTTGGCCCGAAAACCGTACTCCTTCCATTCCGTCGCCGGCGTCACCAACCCGTCCGCCGTCCCTTCAATCACAATCTCGTAGCGCTCTCGCCCCACGCTGCCGAAAGCTCCATACGTATTCACCAGGTGGAAGCGGTTATAGCTGAAGTTCATCTTCTGGTGCTTCGACAAGAGGTTCAGTACCGGCTGCACGCTCAGCAGCACCGTCGCCGCGCTCAGTCCATACAGCAGCACCTCGAACGCCATCGGACGGGCAGCCAGAACCGGCTCGTGCAGCGGCAATACCGCGCGCAAGACGCCGTCGCTCACGCCCGCCACCCCCAGCAGAGCCGTCAGCCAGTTCAGCCAAGAGTAGTTTCCGCTCACGATCAGCCACGCCTGCTGCAACCCCAGCAGACCCGCCGCGCACGACGCCACCGGCTGCGGCGCAAACAGCCCGAACGGCACAACCAGCTGCACGAAATGGCTGAACACCACGCCGGACCGGTGCACCGCCCGCGGCATCCGGTGAAAGTACCAGCTCAGCGGGTTGGGCAGCGGCTGCGTCTCATAATGAAAGTAGAGGCACGTCAGATCGCGCCAGCACGAGTCGTGCCGCAGCTTGATCAACCCCGCTCCCAACTCCGTCCGAAACAGAATCCAGCGCAGCATCAGCACCGGCAGCAGCGAAGGCTCCATCCACGTCGGCCCCAGGAATGCGGTAAAGAAACCCGCCTCCAGCAGCATCGACTCCCACCCAAACCCATAGAAGCTCTGCCCCACATTGACGATGGAGAGATACAGCCCCCAGAGCAGCAGCCAGGCTGCGACCGAGACCCACAGCGGCCCTACCTCCGTCAGTCCGCACAACGCGCACGCCGAGACCACCAGCCCGGTCCACCCGACGGCACCCGCCAGCCCGTCCGAGTACCTCCAGCAGAAGAGGCTCGGCGCCTGCCGGAAGCTCACCCGCTCAAGAAAGTCGGGCACCGGCAGCAGCCCACGCCGCCCCAGCAGCGGCTTGAACTGCCTGATGACGGATAGGAAAGCCAACAGGTAAATCGCCGCCATGCCCCGCTGCAGCAGCAGCCGGGCCATCCAAAACTGCCCGGAATAGCCGTGCAGCGAGAGCATGGCTCACCTCACTCGCTTCAGAAGTGTTTGCACGTCTTCCAGAAACCCCCTGCCCGGAAATGGTGCAAAATACTCCAACTTCAGCAGAACGAATACTTTACCCGAACCCAAAAAGCTAAGTGGCCTGCAATCAGTACATTGCACCTTGAGGGTCCGTGCAGGTTAGACCGTAAGTGCCATCTTATGAATACTTTGCATCAAATCTCCGGGTGGCGCGCTACCCGCCCGCAGCCGTCTTCCGCTTCAATCGCTCGACCACCAGCGGAGGCACCAGCGCGCTCACATCCGCGCCCAGCCGAAACACCCCCTTGATCAGCCGCGAGCTCACATACGTATACTTCTCCGCCGGCATCATGAAAAGCGTTTCGAGCTCGGGATCCAGCTTGCGATTCATCATCGCCATCTGAAACTCGTACTCGTAATCCGAGATCGCGCGAATCCCGCGCAGCACCGCCTTCGCACCCTGCTGCCGTGCAAAGTCCACCAGCAGCCCATCGAACGTCGTGACCGAGACATTCTCCATCGGCGCCACTGCTTCGCTGATCATCTCCAGCCGCTCCGCCACCGAAAACAGCGGCGTCCCCTTGTCCGAATTGCGTAGAATCGCCACCACCAGTTCATCCACGATCTTGGCGCCGCGCGCAATCAGGTCCAGATGCCCGTTGGTGAGCGGGTCGAACGTGCCAGGATAGATCGCCTTTACCGTATGCATGACCCCACGAGGATACCAGCCCGTCCCGGCCGCGAAATCTTCACCCGTTCTGTAGTCTTCGCAACATCCGCCTCGTCCATTGAAGTGCACTCCCTTGCGACGACCGATGCTCTCAGCGACTTCCGCCCTCCCCAATCCGCAGGTTCTTCCCGCAGGTGACGCGGCCACCCGCACCGCGACTCTCGACTCCATCGATACCCTGCACAAGCTGCACGCCCGGCGCATCTTCCGCTTCCTGCTCACCAGCCTGCGCGACCGCGACCTTGCCGAGACGCTTACCCAGGAGACCTTCCTGCGCGCCTGGACTGCGCGCGCCCAGTTCCGCGGCGACTGCGCTCCCGCCACCTGGCTGACCCGCATCGCTCTCAACCTGCTGCGCGACCACACCCGCACCAACCGCTTCCGCTTCTGGAAGCAGGTCGCCAACACTGCGGTCGACGCATCCGAGTTCGCCGGCTTCCTGCCCGATCGCGGCTCCTCGGCGGAGTCCGCCCTGATCGCCCAGCAGCAGGTCGCGCTCATCTGGGATACCGTCGCCACCCTGACCGAGCGGCAACGCACCATCTTCCTCCTTCGCTTCGTCGAGGAGCTTGATCTGGCGACCATCGCCGAGGTCACCGGCCTTCCCATCAGCACCGTCAAGACTCACCTCTACCGCGGCCTCACAGCCATTCGTGCCCGTCACGCCGCCGGTACCGCCGGAAAGGAAAAAGTATGAACCCCCATCTGACTGAAACCCAGCTCTTCAACCTGCTCGCTGACGCTCCGCGCGCCGAGATTGAAGCACAGCCGCTCCAACAGCAAGCCGGCTTCTTCGGCACGCAAGCAGAACGCGCGGCGGCCGAGCAGCACCTCCAGGCCTGCTCCAGGTGCCGCGCGGAATTCACTCTGATTCGAGACGGCCTGGCCAACTTTCATCTCGCCGCGGACGGTTTCGCGCAGGCTTCTCCCATGCTTCTTCCAAGGATTCAGCGCAGCAGCCTGGGCCCCTGGTTCACGGTGCCGCGTGCTGTCTGGGCACTCGGCCTCGCCGCCGCCATGGCTCTGTGCACGGCCAGCGTGGCTCATCTCCATCAGCCGGGAGCAAGAGGACCTATTCAACCTGTCATGTCCACGTCCGCGTCCACATCCCCGGCGCCGAACACGCTTTCAGACAACGCGCTGCTGGAAGGGATTGACAACGACCTTTCGACTTCCGTTCCCCCGTCGCTCGAGCCGCTCGACACGCCCGCGGCAGGCGATGCAACCTCAACCTCCAGTCAGAACTAGCCCACTTCCTCCGAGGAAAATCCATGATCCGCAATCGTGCGTTCCCGCTCGCCTGCTCTCTCCTGCTTCTTGCGCCACTCGCCCTCGCCCAGACTCCCGACGGTCCGGGCCCGAACGGACCACCACCCGGCGGCCCCGCCGGCCTGCACCACGGCCCCGGCCCGGAAGGTTTTCACGGACAGGGACTGGGCATCCTCCCGCGCGGCACCTTCTGGCGTAATCCCGATACGGTGAAAGCCATCAGCCTCTCGGCCGACCAGCAGAAGCAGATGGACAGTATCTTCCTGGAAAATCGCACGCAACTCATCCAGATGAGGGCGTCGCTCGAAGAAGAGCAGCTGAAGCTTGAGCCGCTTCTGAAAGCGAACCCACTTGACCAGTCCGCCGCGTTCGCGGAAATCTCCCGCATCGCCGACATGCGCGCGAACCTCGAAAAAGCCGATGCCAGAATGCTTCTATCCCTGCGCGGAGTGCTGAACGCCGACCAGTGGACCAAGCTGCAGACGGATCGGTCTCTGCACCGCGACTCGCAAGACGGCTTCAGAGGACGCCGCGGGCCGGATGGTCCGCCAAAGCCAGCCGGCGCACCCGCGGGACCGGGCGCAGGACTTGAGTAGGGCTGCAGCAAGCTGGCGGATGAGAAACCCACGAAGGAGCCTCGAACCCGGGCTCCTTCTTTCGTTCGTAATCCTCGTGTCCTCTAGCGTCTTGCCTTCACCGCGACGGCAGCGACTTCCAAGCCATCTTCGGGCACCGGCGGAACCGGCAGGTTCGACGCGGCAATCCCCATCTTCTTGCGGAGTTCGCCGTCGATCCGGCCGAATACTTCGCGGTTTTCCTTGAGGAAATTACGCACATTCTCCCGGCCCTGCCCGATGCGCTCTCCCTGGAAGCTGTACCATGCCCCGCTCTTGTCGACGATTCCATGCACCACAGCGAGGTCCAGCGTGTCGCCCTCGCGCGAGATGCCCTCGCCGTACAGGATGTCGAACTCGGCGTCGCGGAACGGCGCAGCGACCTTGTTCTTGACGATCTTTACCTTGGTGCGCGAGCCGACAACCACGTCGCCTTCCTTAACCGCTCCGATCCGCCGGATGTCGATGCGCACCGAAGCATAGAACTTCAGCGCACGGCCGCCGGTTGTCGTCTCCGGATTGCCGAACATCACACCGATCTTGTCGCGGATCTGATTGATAAAGATGAGCGAGGTCCGCGACTTCGCGACTGTGCCGGTCAATTTGCGCAGCGCCTGGCTCATCAGCCGTGCCTGCAATCCCATGTGCGAGTCACCCATCTCGCCGTCCAGTTCCGCTTTGGGAACAAGCGCGGCCACCGAGTCCACCACCAGCACGTCGATCGCTCCCGACCGTACCAGCGCCTCCACAATTTCGAGCGCCTGCTCGCCATAATCCGGCTGCGAAACCAGCAGGTTGTCCACGTCGACGCCCAGTTTCTTCGCGTAGGCCGGATCGAGCGCGTGTTCGGCATCGACAAAGGCCGCCAGACCACCGGCCTTCTGCGCTTCGGCGATCACCTGCAGCGTGATGGTGGTCTTACCCGAGGACTCCGGGCCAAAGATTTCAATCACTCGGCCGCGCGGCACGCCACCCACTCCCAGTGCCGCATCAAACGAGATCGAGCCGGTCGAGATCACGGAGATTGGCACAATGGCTTCCTTCGATCCCAGGCGCATGATCGAACCCTTGCCAAATTGCTTCTCCAACTGCGAGATTGCCGCCTCTACCGCCTTACCGCGCTCGTCTACCAAGTGATCTCCCCTGAATGGGCCTAGCGAACCATCGCAAACCAGCCCAGACGAAGTCTAGCACCAAATCGCGAAATAGCAAAGAAAAGGCGAATACTGGAGCGACCTCGTTCCAATTCAGAACGACCTTTACCGCTTCAGGAGGTCGACCGGCTCCCGCACGTCCGCGATCCGGAACATCCCGGCCAGGCCTGGATGCTTCCGCCTGACGGCTTCGAACATCTCCCAGGCGACCCGCCGATAGCTATAGTGCCCGGCGACGCCGCTGCGCAGTTCCGCGATGTACACCGCCTCCGCCAGATCCATCTTGAACATGGATCGACAGCGCGTGGCCAGGGGCAGACAATACTGAGCAGACTCGGCAGCCTCCGCGATGCCGCTCTCCCTTAGGGTCCGGAAGGCGGCGAATGCCCCTTCGATCGACGCCGCATAGGCCCGGTCGAGCCCGGCCTCGGCGAGCGTCGGCTGCCCTGGCGCATCGGGAACCTCATACCCGTGCAGGTCGGTGAATCCCTGCAGCAACTGCGTGCAGCGCCTATGCCGATGCATGTCACGAAAGCCTCCGATATCCATGAGGATGTCGAAGCGCAACTCCGCTCCCGCATGAAACGACCGAAGCAGCTCATCGTGCTCCCCGCGGTGCCGCGTTCCGAGCTCGATCAACTCGGCGAGGCGCGCGCCCGGAAGCGCCGCAACCGCGTCGCGGAGCTGCCGGTACGCGTAATGCGTGTGGGGGTAGAGCAAAGAGGTCGCCAGTTCCACCTCCAGGGGCTCCTCACCGTCGAGCAGGTCCACCAACGGGGCGGGTTCGATGGCCGCCGCGCCCATCAACTCCTCTGCCGCCTGGGTCAGCAGCGCGCGAGTCTCCCGCTGATATTCGTTGGCTGCCGCATACTTTAAGAGCGTCGGCGCCGCCTTTACCGGGCGCACCAGCAAATTCTCCAGCAGCGGATGCCGCTCACCCTCGGCGGCATCCATCTCCGCCAGAACGAAGTGGCCGATCGCCTCGTTGACGCCGAACGCCGGCGTCACAGCCGCCTTGCGCAGCTTCTCGCCCAGCATGCGGATCTCCGCGAACTCGCTGCTGAGCAGACGTGAGACCTGGGTCTCGAGCGTCCGCGCATTCACGATCTGCCCGAGCGATGTGTTGGTTGCCAGCGGCAGCAGATAGCGCGCCATATCGAAGGCGCGCGCCTTCAGCGTCCGCTCGTAGGTATCCTCCTTCATCTCGTCCGGCCTGGCGATGGACCGCTTCAACTCCTGCAGCATGCCCAGGCTGACGGAGTCGTAGGTAGCGAAAAGCGCCTGCATACCGGCGGTGTAGGCTGGCTCGAACTCGCCCAGTTCCGGCGTGTACCAGCCCGATTTGCGAAAGTCCTGGTAGCGCGTGGACCGCTCCTGCCCGTCCCAGCGCTGTTCGTCGACCAGCGCGATCGCCGCCAGCAGGCTCAGGCGCTCGATGGCGAAAGGGATGTGCGCCAGATCGGCGATGGACCGGTGTCCATACTGAAAGTAGAAAGTGTTGAGAAACTGCTCCGCGCGCTGCGCGTTGATCTCGCAAAGCGACTCCTTCAGGGTCAGCGCCGACCGCGAATACTTCGCCATCGCATACGCCAGCACCTCAGGGTCCGCCCCGTGGACGGCATAAACATCCGTCTGATTGTTCCGGGCTCGTTTTTCGTCATTCATAATTCATCGCTCATCGTTCGCGGCTCATCGCTTGTCGCTCGTAATCCAAACAGCATATAAGAGCGCATGGCGAACGACGTCAATTCCCTGCTCAGGATCACCGCGCATCGCCCCTTTCCGCTGCCAGACCGGCCGTGGCGTCTGCGCCAGACGTGGCGCGATCTGCTTTTCTGCCACTGGCCGGTTCCCGCGCCGGACCTGCAGCAGCGTTTGCCGCCCGGACTGGAGATTGACACTTTCGACGGTTCCGCGTGGATTGGCGTGATCCCCTTCTGGATGAGCGACGTGAAGACACGGGTGATCGGGCACCGCACGCTTGCCTTTCCATCCACTTCAACCTTCGCCGAGTTGAATCTGAGAACGTATGTGCGCTCGCGCGTCTCCGGGATGGCCGGCGTGTACTTCTTCTCACTGGACTGCTCGAGCCCGCTGGCGGTCTTCGGAGCGCGCACGCTCTTCCACCTGCCTTACTTCCCTGCGCGGATGGCGCGCACTTCCCTGTCGAAGGGCCAGATTCTCTACCGGAGCCGACGTCAACTGACCGCGAAATCCGCCGGTTATGAAGCGGCTTACGGGCCGCAGGAATTCAGCTCAGCCCTGCAGGAAGGCGCTCGCGCGGCCTCAGCAGCAACGGATCTCACCGCCTTCTTGACCGAGCGCTACTGCCTGTTCACACGATCCTTCGGCCGCATGCTGGTTGGCCATATCCATCATCGTCCGTGGCCGCTTGAGCCGGCCCAGGCGGAGATTCGCCGCAACGAAATCCCTGCCGCACAGGGGATTGGCCTGCCGGACACCGCGCCAGTGCTGCACTTTTCCCGCGAGCTTGAGGTTCTGCTGTGGGGTTTGGAGACTGACGCCGGAGGCGTTTCATCGTATGGTTAACGTTGCGGTTCCGGCTGCTCGGCCATGGAACTCGCAGCCGCCACCTGTCAAGGAGTTCGCCCACGTTGTCTCCTCATGAAAGCCGCGTCGCCCTGGTTACCGGAGCCTCGCAAGGTATTGGACGCGCCACCGCCCTCCGTCTCGCCGCCGCCGGCGCCCACGTCGCACTCGCCGCCCGCAATCTCGAAAAGCTTGCTGAAGTCGAAGCGGAGATCTCCGCGGCCGGAGGCTCGGCCAAGACCTTCGCTCTCGATGTTGCGAGCGAAGAGTCCATCAAGGCCTGCGTAAAGACGGTGCTCGCCCACTTCGGCCGCGTCGAGATCCTGGTCAACAACGCCGGCATCACCCGCGACATCCTGGCTCTGCGCATGAAGCGCCACGACTGGGACGATGTGCTCACCACCAATCTGACCGGCGCCTTCCTGCTTTCGCAGGCATGTATGCAGTCCATGTTGAAGGCGCGCTGGGGACGCATGATCAACATCACGTCGGTGGTGGGCGAGACTGGCCAGGCCGGCCAGGCAAACTACGCCGCCTCGAAGGCCGGTCTGATCGGACTCACCAAGTCGCTGGCCCGCGAACTCGCCGGCCGCAACATCACGGTCAACGCCGTCGCACCGGGCATGATTGAGACTGCCATGACGGCGGTCCTCACCGACGAGCAGAAAGCGGCGATGGCCGCACAGATTCCGATGGGCCGGGCGGGAACCGACGCCGAGATCGCCGCCGCCGTGGCCTTCCTTGCGTCGGAGGATGCGGCGTATATCACGGGGCATACCCTGGACGTGAATGGCGGCATGTACATGGGGTAAGCCGGCGGGGCGGTGCCGGTGCATACCGCCCGGAACAGTAGACTGGGATTCATACCGCGATGCAACGTTTCTCCTCATACCGGGACTTCGACTGGACCCTGCTCTCGCTCGTCGGCATTCTCTCGGTCATCAGCGTGCTTGAGATTCGGTCGGCCACCGCGATGACCAAGTTTCACGGCTTCGACCACAAGCAGATCCTGTTTCTGCTGGGCGGCATGGCTCTCATGTTTATCATCTCGGCCATCGATTATCACCGGCTGCTCGACATCAGCACCTGGGCTTACGCGATCTCGCTGGTGTCGCTGGTGGCGGTAAAGGCCGTAGGCACGAAGGTTCTCGGGGCGAGGCGCTGGATTAAACTGCCCGGCGGCATCCACTTTCAGCCGTCGGAGTGGGTCAAGCTGATCCTGATCCTGGCGGTGGCCCGCTTCTTCTGGAGCCGGGCCGGCCGCGAGCTGACCTGGAACGATATCTTCAAGGTCTTCGCTCTCATCGGCGTGCCGATGCTGCTGGTGCTCTCGCAACCGGACCTGGGAACCTCCCTGACCTACGTGCCGGTGCTGCTCTGCGGCCTGTTTCTGGGGGGCATCAGCTGGCGCCAGGCTACGATCCTCGTCGTCACCTTCGGTCTGCTGGGAACGGCCGTCCTCAAGTCGCACAAGGTGCTGAAGCCGTACCAGGTCGCTCGCCTGACCAGCTTCATGGATCCCGGCAATGATCCTCGCGGGGCCGGCTACCAGATCCTGCAATCGAAGATCGCGGTCGGCTCCGGCGGGATCTGGGGCAAGGGCACCAACCGCGGAACCCAGACCCAGGGCGACTTCCTGCCCATTCCCTATACGGACTTTATCTTTGCCGCGCTCAGCGAGGAGCACGGCTTCATCGGCGCGGTGCTGGTGCTGCTGCTCTACTTCCTGGTGCTGATGCGGCTGATCCAGAATGCGCAGACCGCCAAGGACCTGCCCGGCAGCTTCATCATCATGGGCATCGTCGCGGTGCTGGTCTTTCAGATCGCGGTCAACGTCGGCATGGTAGTGGGATTGATGCCGGTGACCGGCATTCCGCTGCCGTTGCTGAGCTATGGCGGATCGTCGGTGCTGTTTACCTTCCTCGCGATCGGCATCGTGATGAATATCCGCATGCGGCGTTTCGTCAACTGAAAAGTCGTTGAGAAATGATGCTGCCGGTAAGTCTCCGGTTACAAATTGCTGCCGTGGGCGTTCCCCAGTCGTCCCCGGGTAGTGCATACTAGAGTTATCGACTGCGCGGCCAGATGCCGCGCAGCGCTCCACCCCGCTCCCGACTGGCGCTTGGCGCCGGGAAGCGGCAACAAGATCTTAGGTTTTGCACCCGCGCATTTTGATCGTTCAGAATCTTAGGTTTTCAGACTTTTTGACTTTACAGATAAGGCCGGCCAGGCTTGAGTTCGACTCCGTTGGCCGGACAGGTTTGGGAATGAACACATCCGGAAGGCAAACGGCCCCGCCTCAT
>CAJCHN010000006.1 GCA_903970285.1 Rhodanobacteraceae bacterium
CTGGAAGCGGCGGCGCTGCTGGGCCGCCGCACCGCCGAATTGCACCTCGCGCTCGCCATCGAGACGCACGATGAGGCGTTCCAGGCCGAGCCCTTCACGGCTGCGGATCTCGCCCTCGACGCCCGCCGCATCGACAGCCAGATTCACCGGACGCTTGATGCCCTGCGTGCCGGGATGTCGCACCTCCGCGATCTGACCGCCGACGACGCCGCGACCATCCTGAGTCGGCGCATCGAGCTGTTTCGCCGCGCCCACGCCATCACCGAGGCGAAAGCTTCCGGCAAGCGCATCCGCATCCACGGCGACTATCACCTCGGGCAGGTGCTGCGGGCGAAGAACGACTTCGTCATCCTCGACTTCGAAGGCGAACCCGCCCGATCGCTCGAGGAACGCCGCCGCAAGCAATCGCCGCTGAAGGATGTTGCCGGGATGCTGCGCAGCTTCTCCTACGCGGCTTACTCCGGTCTCGACGCCGTGGTGCAGCGGCGTCCCGACAGCCAGAGAACACTCGAACCGTGGGCACGTATGTGGCAGAATGCCGCCTGTACCGCCTTTCTGAACGCCTACAAGCAGTCCACTGCGGCGGACCCCGGACTGCTGCCCGAACCCGCCCAGGCGCAGGCTCTACTGAACGCGTATCTGTTGGAAAAGGCTCTGTATGAGCTGCTCTATGAGCTCAACAACCGGCCCACCTGGGTCCGAATTCCGCTTGCAGGAATCCTTTCTCTTCCCGGCGCACCCGAGCGCAGCGCGGCCCCGGTGAGCGCATCGGTTGCTTCCGAATGAGGTTCATCGGGCTCACGTCCAGCAGGCCAGCAGCGCAAACTACTGAAGCGAGATCAAGATAGATGGCCACCACGAACGTCACCTCCGAACCGTCGCAATCCTCCGCCGCAGCCGGTGCGCCCTTGCTGCTTTCGTTGGCTTCGCTCGATCACGACAGTCTCGAACGCACGCTGGCACACATTGCCGAAGCGTTTCCCGAGCAGAACCTGATTGTCGCCACGCCGGACACCTCCGCCGCGTCCTCAAGCAATGGCCTGCGCGTGGTGGGATACACCCCCGCCGCGCCTTCCAACGGCTCATGGACCTTGACGGCGGCGGATTTTCTTAACGCCCGCGAGTTGGCCCAGCAGCACCAGGCCCGGGCAATCCTGTTGATTGGTGCTGAAGCAGAGTCCCTGCAGCCGGCGGCGCTGCACGCGCTGGCGCATGCCGTTCTGAATGAAACCAACGACGTGGCGGTGCCACGCTACGATCTGCCGCCGCGTGCCGGGCTGGTGAACTCAGCCATTCTCTATCCCACCACCCGCGCTCTGTTCGGCGCCCGTCCACGGTTTCCGCTTGCAGTGGATCTGGGGCTCTCGGCGCGCGCCTCAGAAAAGCTTGCCACTGCAGCCCAGCGCTTCACCGCGGCGAATCAGTCGGATGCTCTGATCTGGCCAGTCGCCGAAGCCGCCGTGGCTGGACTCTCGATCGCAGAGGTCGCGGCCGGCACACGCACCATCCCGCAGCCGGCCGCGCAGGACCTGAACTCCCTGCTGGCCCAGGTTGCCGGCTCACTCTTCGCCGACATCGATGCCAAGGCAGCCTTCTGGCAGCGGGCGCGTGTAGCCCAGCCATCGACATTGCCGCGCCAGCAGACCGGCTCGGAGCCGGTCACATCGAGCGAAGTGCAGCCCATGATCGAGTCGTTCCGGCTCGCCTTCGGCAATCTGCAGGAGATCTGGTCGCTGGTGCTGCCGCCACAGTCGCTGTTCGGCCTGAAGCGCCTGGCCGCCATGCCGCCCGCGAACTTCGCCATGCCGGACAGTCTCTGGGCGCGTATTATCTACGATTTCGTGCTCGCCTACCGCCTGCGCACGATCAATCGCGGCCACCTGCTCGGCGCTCTCACCCCGCTCTACCTGGCGTGGGTCGCATCGCACCTGCTGCAGACCTCCGCCGGCATGGACGCGGAGCGCCACGTTGAGGCGGTCGCCGCGGCTTTTGAAGCCGACAAGCCATATCTCGTCTCGCGTTGGCGCTGGCCAGACCGCTTCAACCCATAGATCGTCACGTCTTCAAACTTCCTCAGCCGCGTGAAGCACCCGCACTGCACCAGGAGCCCCGAATGATGAGCATCGCCCTCCAACCCGACCCATACCAGAACCTTTCGCCGAGCCCCGTCTACCCGGAAAACTCCAGCGTGCTTCACCATATGTCGATTGCGCTGCAGCAATCGGTGAATCGTGTTCTCTCGTTGCTGGTTTCCATTCTGCCTGGACTGCTTGCCTTCATCCTGGCGCTGGCCCTGCTCACCGGGCTTGGCATCTTCCTCAGCTTTCTCCTGCGGAGAGTGCTGACCGCGGCGAAATTCGACGAGCGCATGGCGCGCAATCAATCCAGCAGCATCGCCGACTGGAGCCCGGCGCACTCTCCGACTGCACTTGCCGGACGCATTACCTTCTGGGCATGCGTGCTGCTTGGACTGGTTATCGGCATCTCCGCCTTCGACGCCTCCTACTCCACGTCGTCGCTGCTGACCACCTCGCTGATGCCGTACCTCACGCACTCGGTCGGCGCCATCCTGCTGCTCCTGGCCGGCAACCTGATCGCCCGCTTCCTGGCCCGCACCGTTTTGATCGGCGCGGTCAACAACCAGCTACAGTATGCGCGATTCCTTTCCATGGGCGTGAAGTGGCTGGTGCTCGTGCTCACCGCGGCGATGGTGCTCGACCACTTGCAGATCGGCGGCGCCATCGTCGAACTTGCCTTCGGTATTCTCTTCGGCGGCATCGTGCTGACGCTCTCGCTCGCGGTCGGTCTGGGATCTCGCGACCTGGTAAGCCGTTCCCTCGAACGCAGCAGCGAACGAAACGAACGCGGACCATTTGCTCCGGAGTCACTCGCCCGCGAACAAAGCGAGACCCTGCGTCACTTCTAGATCGTTTCTCGCATCGCCGCGTCCTGGACACATCTGGCTAGTGCCATCTTCCCTCGCTCGAAAACGGCGTTCCTCCCCGCACGTCCGGCTTTGACCCGCGGGAGAGGTGCTCCGAGTCCATCCTTTCTCAGGCGCGGCGAGAATCGGGCACGGCTCTCGAAGCGGCGATCTACAACCAACGGATGATGGTGCGCTTCACCCATAGTTCGTAGCCAGAGCCTTTCGTGCGATGGCTCGCCTGGCAACCAGAGAGGAAGCTCATAAGTGCCTGCTACTGGCAGCATCCCAGTCGCCGACAGAAAGAGGTTTCCCATGCATGATTTCTTCCTCGCTTCCTGCTTCCTGATGATGGTCCTCCTTCCCTGCATCGTTACCATGGGCGCCAATGAGCGTGAAGAGGGCGACGAGGCTTAGAGCATTTTTCTGTTGCTGAGGAAGTCGAAGAGTGAACGAGTGCCGGTTTCCTTGCCAGGAGACGGCGTCGCACGCGAGGGCTCCTCGACACAGGAAAGCTGCTCCAGCTCTTTCCGTACGGGCTCGCACCGGGGAGGCACTTCAGGCAAAGAGCCTGCGGGCTGCCTCCAGCGAGTCCGGCGTGTCGATGTCCAACTCTCCGGCCGGCAGTTCCACTGCCCGAGCGTGCCGCAGGAGCGATCTCGCCCCTGCGTCTCCCTGGAGTTGCATCAGCTCCTCGAATTGCGCTGGCGGGAAAAAGGCGGGCACACCCTGCCGCCCGGCATACCTGGACGAGACTGGCACCGCCGCCGCACCGTCGCGTCCCAACGCAATGAGCCGGTTCAGGTGATCGGCGGTCACCGCTGGCTGGTCGCACGTCATCAGCACGACCCCTGCGCAGGTCTCCGGCACTGCTCCGACGCCCAGGCGCAGCGAAGATGCCATGCCTTCCGCCCACGCTGGATTCTCCATGATCCGCGCGGAGCCAAGATTGCACAGCCCCATGATCTCCTGGGACCGGCATCCCAGCACCACGATCACCGGCGTGCACCCAGCCTCCAGCGCCACCCGGACCGCCCGCTCAAGAAGCCGTTCGCCTCCCAGCATGACAAGCTGCTTTGGCTCGCCGAGCCGCGTTGAAGCTCCGGCCGCCAGCACCACGGCCGCGACTTTCATCCCGCCACGGTCTCGAGCGCACACTGCGTCTGAAGATATCGCGATGCTCCGCCCCGGCGCACCTGCTCATGAACATCGTCCGCACTCAGGCGCAGAGAGCTGCCCAGCCGTCCGTGCACGACACCATGCACCTCCGCCACAATGGCCAGCGCGATAGCCTCCGGACCATCGCCGCCCAGGTCCATCCCGACCGGCGCGAACAAGCGTGCGCAGCACTCTTCTACCGAGCGCCGCAGAAGAGTTGCGGCTTCACTGACCAGCAGGCTGCTGCGGTGGCGGGCACCCAGAAGCCCGAGGTAGCGCGGAGCCAACGGAAGCGTGGCCACCAGCAGAGCCCGATCCTGCTCATAACTATGGGTCATCAGGACGACCGCATCCGCCGCGGTAATTCCCAGCCGCTCGCAGCCCTCAGCAAGGTGTTCGCCCAGAGCGACGACTGCGGCGGCGCGGGGAAAGCGTTCCGGCTTCGCCCACTGAGAGCGCCCATCCGCCACGGTGACCGCGAAACCCACCGACGCAGCCAGGTCTACCACCGGGCGGGCGTCGTCTCCCGCGCCCAGGACAAACAAACGCCGCGGCGCAGCCAATCGTTCCACGAACCGCCCTTCGTACACTTCCCCGGGTGAGAGCCGTTGCGCACAGGCGATCTTCTCCTCACTCAGAGCCGGGCTTCTGAAAAGGACCGTTCCCTGCTCATCGACAACCAATCGTCTCAGGCCGCGGCCGCCACCCGGCAGAAAGCTGATAACCCGCGATTCGTCTCCCTGCAGTGAATCCTCCATGGCCCGGAGCAAAGCCTTGCCCTCGGGTGCGTCTGCGGGTTCGAACAGCAGGTCCACGGTGCCGCCGCAGCCCAGGCCGAAAGGGATCTCGGCGGTGTCGTCAAACAGCATCGAATAACGTTCCACCCGGGCACCCTCACGAACCATCCAGGGTGCCTTCTTGATGACCTCCGCCTCCAGGCAGCCGCCGCTCAGGGTTCCCGCGTGTCTTGGCTGCCCCGCTACATCCTGATTCAGCAGAAGCCGTGCACCAGGCCGCCGGTACGACGAACCCTCAGCACGCACCAGCGTCACCAGCACGCCCGGCGAACCGGCTGCCTGTCTCCACAGCTCCACAATCTGCTTTCGTTCCATCATCCTGCTATCATCTCTCGACTCAGTGGCTGCAGACGTTGAATCGGTCTGCGCATCTATGGGATGCTTCTGGCGTCTGGTTCGCATCGTGCAGCCATTCCCTGCTAAACTCAAAAAGTCGAATCCGCGAGCCTGCAGGCCACCCCAAAACTCCTGCGACACCGGGCAAGCGTGTATTTTTCGACACCCACCAAGCAACATGTTCGGGGCGTAGCGCAGTCTGGTAGCGCACCTGGTTCGGGACCAGGGGGTCGGAGGTTCGAATCCTCTCGCCCCGACCAATTTCAAAGTTTGCGTTCTCGAAGACCCGCGAACAGCGGGAGTGAGCGCGCTGTTCCGTCCATCCATCGGTCCATGCCGCTTCTAAGCCACACCTGCATAGGAATCTTGATGACGCATCACCGCCGAAGCGGCTGACGAAATGTCTGCCGTTCGCGTCCGAACCGTGAAAAAACTGTGAGTCAGGGGAAGTGCTGCTCTTCCTCCGCCATTCCGTCTCGGCGCGCTCCCACAAGCAGACTGCCTAAAACTGGGAGCGCTACTGTACGCTCCCTCTGGGACGCAGGCGTTTCAGTTCATTGGCGCAGGCGATCGCGTTGAGCGCGCCCAGCTTCAGGTTGTCGGCGGCAAGCCACAGCCAGAAGCGGCGGCTCGTGGCGGCGCTTCCCGTCGCACGCACCAGCACCATCACATCTTCCTGGCCGGCTGCGCTGAGATTGCTGGGCGGATCGCTTTGAGCGGCGACCACGTCGATTCCCTCCCCCGTCAGCGCCGCCTCCACCGCTTCGACACCCACCTCCTGCTCCAGTTCCACCAACACGGACGCGACGTAGCCGTGGAAGACCGGACCATGCACCACCTGAGCCTCCAATGGAGGCAACGCCATGCCATTGGAAGCGGTGATCAGCGCGAAATGGCGCAGAATCCGCGCCGCCGCGCCTGGGAGGTCAACCTTGGCTGCCTCTCCCAGCGCAGCCAGCACGTTGAAGGCCAGTTGCGCGTCGTATTGCTCGCGCGGCAGGCTTTGAAAGGAGAGGAGATTGACCGTCTGCTGATGCAGCTCGTCCATGGCCTCGCGTCCATGCTCAGAGGCGGGCTCGAAGATCGTCGCGGCGATAGACCTGAGCGGGATCCTGGCGGCGATCCGTTCCGCAACCAGGGCCAGCATGACCGCGGCAGGCGCTGCGGCAACCACGGCGACAGTAGCAAAATCGAGCGCTTCGCTGGTCTTGCGGCCCATGGCGGCTCTCACCAGCGGCGCGCGGACGGCCACGCCCGGCTCTCCTTCGAGGGCATACGTCATGTCGACGATGCTGGCACCCGCCATCCGCGCTGCCTCCCAGTGCCTGCGGGCGGTCTCCGCCGTGCCGGCGAGGAAGACAAAGTCCATGCGTTCAAAGGACGCTTCATCGAGGGTGTGGATCACCGTTGCCTCGTCGCCGACGCTGGCCACCTGGCCCGCGGTCTCGCCAGCAACCTCTTCGTCGTCGAGCAGGCTGACATCGGATGCCGCCAGCAGCGATTCGCCGAGTTCATCCGCCAGTTCTTTGCCTGCAAGCGACGATGCTCCGACGATAGCGATCCTGTACATGCCTTGTGCCATCTCTACTGCCTCACTTCTGCTGCGAGCCTGCGCTTGCGTCCCCAGGCGTAGGCCAGCCGGGCGAGCACTCCGGAGACCATGTAGGCGAGCGCGATGGCCAGCAGCGCCTCCTCGGAAAAGCGCCAGATCACGGCGATCAGGAGCGCCATCCAGACGAAAAACTGAAAGGGTTTGCGGCCGTTTGAATCGATCTCCTTGCCGCTCCAGAAGCGCCAGCTGCTGACCATCAGAAATCCGGTGCCTACGATCAGCAGCAGCCAGACAATGGACACGCGCGGGTCGGAGATGGGGCTGCCATCGAAGCAGTGGACGACCGATGCGATGACCCCGGCGCCGGCGGGGATCGGCATACCGACGAAGTACTTACGGCCCGGCCGCCCAGGGTTGCGCGGCTGCGGATTGACGCTGATGTTGAAGCGCGCCAGGCGGCAGGCGCCGCAGATGAGGAACAGGAAACAGACCACCACGCCGAGCGGAAGCACCGCGTTGCGCACCGCCGGGAGGTATGCGGGCGACAGCATGCGAAAACCCCAGACCCAGGCGAGCAGCGCCGGCGCCACGCCGAAGGTGACCACGTCGGCGAGCGAATCCAGCTCCTTGCCGAAGTCGCTGGTGGTGCGCGTCATGCGGGCGACCCGACCGTCGACTCCATCAAAGACGACGGCAAAGCCGATGGCCAGCGCTGCCCGATTGAAGGCACCCACGTCACCGCTCGCACCGCGAACGCTCTCGGTGATGGCGTAGAAGCCGGCGGCGATGTTTCCGGCCGTAAAAAGCGAGGGCAGGACATACATGCCACGGCTGGGACGGCGCCGCGCTGCAGCACCTGGACCCTGAAGCGGCTGCGCTTCGGCTGCTCCGTCCTGCATCAGACCTGCCCGTCCAGACTGCCGCTCGATGCTGCTGCAAGGACTCCCAGGACAGACGAGCCGGCGCTGACGCGGGTGCCCTGCTTCACCTTCAGGCTGGCTTCAGCCGGCATGAGCACGTCGCAGCGCGAGCCGAACTTGATCATGCCGATGCGCTGGCCGCGCTCGACGCGGTCGCCTACCTTCAGGTTGCAGACGATACGCCGCGCCAGCAGCCCGGCGATCTGCTTGAAGGCGACCTCGCACTGCTCGCCTTCAATGACGATCATGGTCTGTTCGTTTGAGATGACGGACTCCGGCTTCATAGCATTCATGAAGCTGCCCTCGCGGTAGTCGACCACCTTCACCGTTCCCGCGATGGGGGAGCGGTTCACATGCACGTCGAAGACATTCAGAAAGATGCTGACGCGGAGGCGGCTGCCCAGCGTCGTTTCGACCCACTCCGCCTCGGTGACGAGTCCATCGGCCGGCGAGACGATCAGCCCGGCGTCTTGCGGGATTTTGCGGTTCGGATCGCGGAAGAACCAGAGGAAAAAGGCCGCCAGAACGAGAGGAGGAGCGATCAACCAGATGACGTGGGTGAAGAACCAGGCTGCGACAGCCACCACGGCAAGTCCCAGGCCGTACAGATATCCATCTCGAACCATAGCCTTCGATTATAACGTCGGCGGGTGGACGGTTCGGGGGCCCGGTCACGCCGCCATCAGGCTCTTGGAAGGCTGGAAAAATCGCCTGAGAGGGGGGTCGAGAGGCACATCAGGACAGCATCTTCCGCAGGGTCAATGTAGTAGTTGCGGCGGCGTCCGACTTCCACAAAACCCAGGCTCCGGTAGAGCTGCAAAGCTCCCGTACTGCCTGCCCGAGCTTCCAGTTCGATCGTCTCGGCATGATTGAGCCGGCACCACGCCGTCATCGACTTGAGGAGTGCCCGACCGCATCCGTGGCGCCGGACCGCAGAACGCACCGCGACGCTCTCGATCTCACCGACGCCGCCTGCCACTTTTCCAACGGCAAAGCCGGCGATCGAGTCCGCCCACTCTGCGACCAGCAGGCAGCGGCTGACGGCGCCCGTGTCGGCCATGATCCGCTGATACTCCGCTTGTCCCCAATGAGGCGCGGTCTCTGCTTCGCGCTCGATGGTCACGATCTCGGTCAGGTCAGCCGCAACAGCCGGCCGGATCGAACACGATGCGGGCGCCGCAGTCACGCCCGCTCCTGGAGCAGTTCCGCGTCGGTGCGGCGCAGGTAATTGGCGTCGATCGAGGCAACATCGCTCCATTGGCTCTGTTCCACGCGGATCAGCATCATCGCGCGCATCGTCTCCGCCGGGGGCTCCGGGGTGAGAGCAATGCCAAGTTGTTCGGCGACCCGCGGCTCACAGGCGATCCCGTTGCTCGCGGCGATCGCGGAACGCGCCTCGGCGCCGGAGACCAGTCGCTCTGAGATCCGTTCCCCGCCTTTGTAGACGCCGCAGAAGAACTCTCCGCGGCCAGCGTCGAGCAGTGCGACCGCCTGGGCCGCAGGCACGCTCGAAGCCAGCAGCGCAAGGCGGGACATGGCAACCAAAGGAACGCCGAGCGCCTCGCAAAGACCCTTGGCCGCGCTCAGGCCGACCCGAACGCCGGTGAAGGAGCCGGGCCCGTGGACGACGCCGATGGCGTCCAGCTCCGCCAGGGTCCAGCCGGACTCGGCAAAGAGATGACGGACCGCCGGCATCAGCGCTTCGGAGGTGCCGCGACCCGGCAGCGCCTCCTCCGCGATGACTTCGGCTTCGGTGGTGAGCGCGGCCACGCCGTTGTTTCCGCAGGTGTTGATGACGAGGAAGCGCATCATTCGCCCACCAGCTCCAGCAGCACTCCGCCGGTACTGGCGGGATGCACAAAGAAGTAGCGATGGCCGCCCGCGCCGACGCGGATGGCATCGCTCGCCAGGCGCACGCCAGCGGCCTGCAGGTCGGCGAAATGCTGGTCCAGGCGCTCGACCCGAAGCGCGATGTGATGCAGACCTTCGCCGCGCCGGCTGATGAAGCGCCCGATCACCGAGTCTTCGACCACCGCTTCCAGCAGCTCGATGCGGCTTTGCTCCAGCGGAAGCATGGCGGTGCGCACCTGCTCGTGCTCGATCGTCTCCTCATGGGTGATCCGCAGGCCGAGTCGCTCATAGAAGCCCGACACCGCGGAGATGCTGCGTACGGCTACGCCGAGGTGATCCAGGCGAGCCAATGGCAAGGCGCTCTCGACCTTTTCCATCCGGGCAGCAGCGGCGTCCGCGATGGCCGAGAGCAGATCGCCGACGCCCTCGCCCGAACTGGCGACCGTCCGCACCACCGGGGGAACCCACGCACGATGTGCCGGGGCGAGCGACTGCATTGCCAGCACGTGGGCCTCGACCTGATCGGCTCCGGGCAGGTCCGCCTTGTTGACCACAAAGATGTCCGCGGCTTCCATGACCCCGGCCTTGAGGCTTTGCACGTCGTCGCCCATGCCCGGCACCAGCAGCAGCACGGTGATATCGACTAGATGGCTGACGGAGACTTCATCCTGCCCGACGCCCACTGTTTCTACGATCACGATGCCGAAGCCGGCGGCTTCAAGGACGGCGACAACACCCTCTACCCCGGAGGCTAAGCCTCCCTGTGCCCGCCGGGAAGCCATGCTGCGGATGTACACGCCGGCATCGCCGGTAAATCCCTGCATGCGGATGCGGTCGCCGAGCAGGGCCCCGCCGGTATACGGGCTGGTGGGGTCGACGGCGACCACACCCACGGTTTCTCCTCGGCTGCGCAGGAGCCGGATCATCTGATCGACCAGTGTGCTCTTGCCCGCGCCGGCAGAGCCGGTGACCCCGATGCGGCGGCCGCGGCGTGCGACCTGCCGGCACGCGGAGACGATCTCTCCGGCCAACGCGCCGCCGCCTTCCACCAGCGAGATCGCCCGCGCCAGGGCTCGCCCGTCGCCGGCGGCGAGCCGGTCTATCATCGGTTGCAGGTCGTTCTTTGTCTCTGCCGTCATCCCAAGGGTGATGTTAGAGCAGACTCGCTGTCCTTGCGCTCAGCAGTCTCCTCCGAAGCGCATCTGAAAGGCCATGCAGACGACCTTCCTCAGCGCCGGGTGCGCCATCCGACTCGACGTCTCGGTACCGGCAGCCCCCGGCCCGCATCCCGCCATCCTGATCCTGCACGGCTCCGGAGGCAATAGCGGCTACTGGCTGGACCGCATCGCACCGTTCACCGGGGGGCTTAACCTTGCGCTCTTCGCCGTGCATTATTTCGATGCGACCGGCACCAGCCGCGCCGAGCCCGCACAGTTGAACGACGGAGTTCATGTGCCCGCCTGGCTGCAGACGGTGCGCGACGCAATCGCCCACCTGCGCACGCTGCCGGGAGTCGATTCCAAGAGGATTGCGCTGGTCGGCATCTCGCTGGGCGGCTTTCTCGCGCTCGCGCTTGGCACCGAACCGGAGCAGAAGATCCGCACGATCGTCTCCATCTCCGGTGGCCTGGCGCCTCCATGGGACACTCTGGCGGACGCTGCTTTTCCGCCCACACTGATCCTGCACGGCGACCGCGACACGGTGGTTCCGGTATCCCAGGCGCATGCGGTCGACGCTATCCTGACCCGGCTCGGCGTTCGGCACGAGCTGCGAATCCTGCCGGGGGAGGGTCATTTCTTCTCCGCCGGCGCACAACTGCAACTGCTTGGCGAGTTCGCCAGGTTCCTCGGCGCGAACCTCTAACCATCCCACTCCTCAAGGAAGATCGTCATGAACTGGCTTCTTTTCCTCGCCGCGCTGGGCGCCGTTGTTGCCAATCCCTTCCAGTCCGGCCTGAATGCAGAGCTGCACAAGCGCCTGGGCTCGCCGGTCTGGACCACCGTTGTCGTCTATCTGAGCGGCCTCGCGGGCATCCTGCTGGTGCAGGCGATTTTCCGTCAGCCGTTGCCGATGGACAAGGCGGCGGCGACTCCCTGGTGGGCGTGGCTCGGCGGCATCGTCAGCATCGTCTCCACCATCATCGGACTCACCATCGCGCAACGTATGGGCTCCGGACTGTTCACCGGTGCGTCGCTCACGGCTTCGCTGGTCACCTCCACCCTGCTCGATCAGTTCGGCCTGATCGGGTTCAGACAGCACACCGCCTCGCCCCAGCGGATGGCCGGCTGTGCGCTGATGATCGCAGGATTGTGGTTGATTGCGCGCTTTTGAGCTGATTGCGCGTAGCTGAACTCGCCGCCGCCGGGCCGCGCCCTGCTACACTCCAGCAGGCCGATGTCTCCCTTTGCCCCCACTGCCGAACGTGCGGCCGACCGGGCTGCCGAGTGCAACTCGAAGATGCGCTGGTTGGTCTGCGGGCTGCTGTTCCTGGCAACAACGATCAACTACATGGACCGGTCGGTCTTTTCGCTGATCGAACCGGCGCTGCACCAGCTGCCGTTCATGGGCTGGAAGAGCAGTCTGGACGCCGCCCACCAGCAGATCTTCAACAACCACTTCGCCAACGTCCTCATCTTCTTCCAGGCGGCGTACGGGATCGGCTTCCTCTGCGCCGGGCGGCTGATCGACAAGCTGGGCACCAGGCTGGGTTACGCGCTCGCGATTTCGCTGTGGGCGATGGCCTCTATGGGTCACGTCTTCGTGAACTCGGTGGCGGGTTTCTGCCTGGCGCGTTTTCTGCTGGGGCTGGGTGAGTCGGGCAACTTTCCGGCGGCCATCAAGGCCATCGCCGAGTGGTTTCCGGCGGAGGAACGCGCGCTGGCCACCGGGCTTTTCAACTCCGGCTCGAACTTCGCCTCGCTGGTGGCGCCGCTGTTGATTCCATTCGTCACCGCGCTGTATGGATGGCGGGCAGGTTTCTTGACGACCGGCTCGATGGGCCTGCTCTGGCTGGTGCTTTGGCTCTGCTTCCCTTACGACCGCCTGCGGCCGGCTTCGGCCACCGCCCACCCGGCGGCGGAGCCCGGAGGATTCTTCAACCTGTTTGCGCAGCTTGCCCGGACGCGCAGGCTGTGGGCCTTCTCGGTGCCAAAGGCGCTGACCGATCCCGTCTGGTGGTTCTACCTGTTCTGGCTGCCCAAGTACTTCAACGAAAATTATGGGCTGGATCTGAAGCATGTCGGGCTGCCGCTGATCGTCATCTACTGCGGCTCGTCGGTCGGCTCAATCGGAGGCGGCTGGCTGTCCGGCTTCCGCATCCGCGGCGGAGCCTCGGTCGCGGCCGGGCGACGGTTCGCGCTGCTGACCTGCGCCTGCGGGGCGCTGCCGGTAGTGCTGGTGCCGCTGGCAAAGACCTTCTTTCCGGCTAACATCTGGATGCCGATCGTGCTGCTGACTCTGGCGGCGGCGGCGCACCAGGGCTGGTCGGCAAACCTCTACACCACCTCCGGCGATATGTTTCCAGCCTCCGCAGTCTCTACGGTCAACGGCATCGGCGGTGCGTCGGGCGCGCTGGGCGGCGTGGTGTTCACGTTCATTGTGAAAGCCACCTGGACCTCGCATCCGATCCTTATCTTCGGTCTCGCTTCGTGCGCGTACCTGGTGGCCTTCGCCATCTTCCGAACGCTTGCGCCGCGGAGTCTGGCGTAAGCGGCTCGGCGTAACGGCATGCACCGCGGCGGTTTGACGGCGCGTTCTCCCTGCTATCCTTGACCCTAGGTCTTCCATGCCGCAAACACCCGAAAAATTCTTTCTCACCACCCCGATTTACTACGTCAACGCGCGTCCTCACATCGGCCACGCGTACACGACCATCGTCGCCGACGTGCTGGCGCGGCGGCATCGGCTGCTGGGCCACGACACCTATTTCCTGACCGGCACCGACGAGCACGGACAGAAGATCGAGCGCTCCGCGGCCGCGGCCGGAATCGCGCCGCAGGCCTTTGCCGACGAGGTCTCCGCGTCATTCCGCACGCTGTGGGATCGTATGGGGCTGACCTGCGACCAGTTCATCCGCACCACGTCCGAAGAGCATAAGCGCGGCGTGCAGAAGCTGTTCCTGGCGCTGCAGGCCGCCGGCGCCATCTACAAGGACACCTACACGGGACAGTACTGTGTCTCCGACGAGGCGTTTGTGGATGTGCCGGTGGGCGCGCCGTGCCCCGACTGCGGCCGCGTGACGGAGACCGTCTCCGAGACCAACTACTATTTCAAGCTTTCTGCGTATCAGCAGCCGATCCTCAAGCTGATCGAGTCGAACCAGTTGCTGATCCAGCCGGACTCGCGCCGCAACGAGGTGCTGAGCTTTCTGCGCGGCGGGTTGAACGATCTCAGCATCTCGCGGACCAGCTTCAAATGGGGCATCGCGGTGCCCGGCGATGAAGCTCACGTGATCTACGTGTGGCTGGATGCGCTGGCGAATTACATGACCGCGCTCGGCTACGGGGCTCAGGACGATTCGCTGTGGAAGCGCTACTGGCCAGCCGATCTGCACATCGTCGGCAAGGAGATTATCCGCTTCCACTGCGTGTACTGGCCGGCGTTCCTGCTGGCGGCCGGGCTGCCGCTGCCGAAGCAGGTGGTGGCGCATGGCTGGCTCCTGTTCGAAGAGTCGAAGATGTCGAAGTCGCGCGGCAATATCGTGCGCACGGAGACGATCCTGGATGGGTTTGGTCCGCTCTGCCCCGAGCCCGCCGATCTCGATGCTTTGTCATTCCGAAGCAAAGCGGAGCAATCTGCGTTTCTCAACCTGCCCCGCGAAGCCAGGCGCAAACACCACCAGGATCTTTTTGCTTCGGACGTCCTCCGCTACTTCCTGTTGCGCGAGATCCCGTTTGGACAGGATGGCAGCTTCTCGTTCGACGCAATGATCACGCGGTATAACGCGGATCTGGCGAATGGATATGGAAATATTACGAGTCGCACCCTTACGATGATCTCGAAGTACTATCCCAATGGGTGTATCCCCAGCCCATCTCCTGAGACGGTGGGGACCGTGACCATCAACCCGGCACTCGTCCGCCAGAAGAAGGTCCTTGGAAGCGCACAGATTTACCAGTTCAGCGAAGTGTTGCTGAACGTCTTTCATGAGCGGCTAGACGAGGGACTGGTGTTCTCCGCTGCGTTGGAGATGGTCTCGACTTTTCTCGGAGAAGTTGACCGCTTTTTAACGGCGAAGGCACCGTGGCGGATCGCTTCAGGCGGAGTGGATTCCAAGGGCGAGCTCGCGTCGATCCTCTACACCGCCGCCGAATCCATCCGCATCATCACGGCCCTTCTCTATCCCATCCTGCCTTACTCCACCGCCTCCGTCTGGCGCCAGCTTGGGCTGGGCGACATTGAAGAAGCCGCACGCAACGGCGAGTTGAACAACCTGCAGTGGGGCGGGCTGAAGCCGGGCACCAAGCTCGGCCCGCTTGCTCCGATCTTTCCCCGCGCCGACAAAGGACTTGCCCAGATGATGACCGACATGGAATCCCCTGCATCGCTCACCGCCATCACCAGCCAGCACGACGCGCACACTCCCGCGGTCGATGATCTGCCGGTGGCTTCGCTGGCCTCCGAGCCTCCGAGCACAGAACCGCTGAGCCCGGAGCCAGCCAGCCACGATCCTGCCGCTGGTCCGCGCACCAGTACGCTCTCCGAGCCCAACCCGGGCGCGCAGGTCGCCGGCTCGTCGGCCGAGACCACCGAGCGTCCGCCCACGCCGCATCACACCGAGGCCCCGGCCAGCGGCATCTTCGCCGGACAACCGGCCGACTCGTCACCGCAGATCACCATCGACGACTTCGCCAAGGTCGAGCTGCGGGTGGCGCAGGTGGTGGTGTGCGAGCGCATCCCCAAGGCCGACAAGTTGCTGCGCCTGGAGGTCGACCTGGGCTTCGAGAAGCGGCAGATCCTCTCCGGCATCGCCGAGTGGTACACGCCCGAAGACCTGATCGGGAGGCGCATCGTGGTGATCACCAACCTCGCTCCGCGCAAGATGCGCGGGCTCGAATCGCATGGCATGCTTCTGGCGGCCAGCGCCCCCGAAGGCGGCAAGCCCGCCCTCGCTACCTTTGGCGACGCGGATCAACTGCCGCTCGGGTCACGCCTGAAGTGACTCAGCCCGCGGCGGTCGCCCAGGGGGGTTGTTGAGCATCCTCCTTTTCTCGGGCCTGCTCTTTGCCACGTCCGTGCTGGCCGGGTTTCTGGGTGCATTGACCGGGCTGGGCGGCGGCGTGGTCATTGTGCCGGTGCTGGCGCTCCTGTTCAAGGTGGACATCCGCTATGCCATCGGCGCTTCGCTGGTTTCGGTGATTGCAACCTCATCCGGCGCAGCGGTCGCCTATGTTCGCGAAGGACTGTCGAACATCCGCATCGGCATGTTCCTGGAGGTGGCGACGACCCTCGGGGCGCTGCTGGGAGCGTACCTGACGGCGCGGGTTTCCAGTCACTGGATCGCCATCGTCTTCGGCGCGGTGCTGCTGTATTCGGCTGCGGCATCGTTCCGCCGGCGCACGGACGAGGTGCCGTCGGAGGCGAAGACAGCCAACTCCCTGGCAGCACGGCTGGAGCTTGTGGGCACCCTGCCCGGAGCCGACAACGGAGAACGCTACACCGCGCAGCACGTTCCGCTTGGGTTCGGCATCATGTTCGGAGCGGGGACGCTATCGGGTCTGCTTGGGATTGGATCGGGCGCGGTGAAGGTGCTGGCCATGGACCAGGCAATGAAGCTGCCGTTCAAGGTCTCGACCACCACCAGCAACTTCATGATTGGGGTTACGGCGGCGGCCAGCGCCGGCATCTACCTGGCGCGCGGATACATCGATCCTGCGATCGCCATGCCGGTGATGCTTGGGGTGCTGGGTGGCTCGCTGGCGGGAACGCGCATCCTGGTGCGAGCGCAGGTAAAGACGCTCAAGAGCGTCTTTGCGCTGGTCATCGTGGTGCTGGGATGCGAGATGATCTATAGCGGCTTGAGCGGGAGAATCTGATGACCCCTCCCTCCATGAATCGTCCCACAGATCAGGACCTGGACAAGACCGTCGCCGGGATGCTTCGCGTGGGCGTGACCGCGGCAGCGCTTGTGGTCTTAGCCGGAGGAGCCTTGTTGCTGCGGCATCCGTGGAGACGGGCGGCGGACTACTCGCATTTTCAGCCTGCAGGCGCTTCGCTGCGTACGTTGCCGGGGATCGTCGCCAGCGCGCTTCATCTGGATCCGCGAGGCATCGTCCAGCTTGGCTTGCTGCTGCTGATCGCGACCCCGGTGGCGCGGGTCGTGTTCTGTGTCATCGGCTTCGCCCGGCAGCGCGATCGGCTGTACGTGGCCGTCAGCGCGCTGGTGCTGGCGATCCTGGTCTACAGCCTGAGCAAGGGCGGCCGCTGAAGAAGACCGTGGCTTATCGAACAAGACGAGGGGACGCAGAAAGCGTCCCCTCGCTGCAGTTCCGCCAGTACTGCTTTCGAGCATTGCGCTCTACTGCAGGTATTGGGCGGTCGCGGGATCGTCTACCTGATCCGCGGCCGTGCCACTCTTGCCCCAGAGGATGGTTGCGGCATCCGGGGTTCCCTTGCCCCACAGGATGGTTGAGCCCCAGAGCGCCGAGAAGGCGTTGGGATCGCCCTTGCCCCAAAGAATGGTCTTGCCCCAAAGAATGGTCGAGCCATCGACCGGAGCGATGAAGGCATTGGCGCCGTAGACGTTGACGGGACCCCAGTTCGGCGAAGCACCCCACAGGGACGTGGGGTCAGGCACCAGCGTGGTGTTGCCGGTAGTGGGATCGAACGAGGCGACGGGGGACATCGCCGTTCCGGCAGGCACGTTTCCGTTACCGACCAGCGCGCTCTTGACCGTGGCATTGATGTCGAGATAGCCGGCACCCACGGTGAACACGTCATAGTTTGCGATGTAAGTGATGCCGGAGTCGACCACACTGCTGGATTGCGGGAAGTAACTGCGGTCGGCGTTGAGCATCAGCAGCGCCTTCACCTCGTCCGGCGTCAGGCGCGGATTGGCCTGCAACAGGTCTGCTACGGCGCCGCTGGTAACGCCTGCGGACATGCTGGTCCCGCTGAGCGGAAAGTAGCTGGTGGAAGGCTTGCTGTTGTTTCCCTTCTGATACCACGACATGAGAGTGACGAAACTTGGATTGTCGATCGCCAGCGCATCGTTGGGAAACTCAAGGCTGGTGACCAGGTTGCCCGGTGCGACCAGGTCCGGCTTCGCAACCTGGTCGATAAAGGAAGGTCCCTTCGAACTGTAGCTCGCCATCACATCATCGTTGATGGAGGCGGTATAGTTCGTGTTGACGGCGCCCACGGTGACCACGTAGGGATCGTTGCCCGGCGCATTGATGGTCCCGTAGCCTTCCGCATTCTCGTTCAGGTCGCGACCGTCGTTGCCCGCGGCCACGACCACCACGATCCCCGCGCGATAAGCCTGTTCGACCGCCTGGCACAGCGGATCCTGGGTATAGCTTTCCCACACCGGACGGCCCAGCGAGAGGTTGATGACGCGAATATTGTAGGTATTCTTGAGCGCGATCGCCTGCTCGATGGCGGCGATCACCTGCGAGTCGGTGCCGGCTCCGTTGCCATCCAGCACGCGCAGGTTGATCAGGTTTGCGTTGGGGGCCGCGCCAGAGAAGGTGCGAAAATACTGGGGCCCGGAGGACTGCGCGCCATTCCCCGCTATCAGGCCCGCAACGTGCGTTCCGTGACCATAGTGATCGAGCGCGTCGTTTTGACCCGGGACAAAGTTCTGGCTGTAGACGATGCGGCCGTTCGCTCCCGGTGCCACCTGGCCGAGCGAGAGCGGGAAGATCAACGGCAGCGGCTGGCCGGAGAGCAGCGACTGCAAGCCGTTGGAGCCAAGATCCGGCACCGGGGTTATGCCGGAGTCGATCACGGCGACACCGATGTTGCTGCCGTAGTAGCCCCTGGCCCAGACGGCGGGCGCGTTGATCGGTTCGGACGTGTAGTTTGCTCCAGTGACCGTAACCGCCTGGTGCGCATGGACGGGCCGATCGATCGAGATGTAGGCGACGTTGGGATCCTGTGAATAGAGTTCGAGCTGGTTCTGCTGCAGGGTCGCCGATACGGCATGGATCGATTGCAGACTGCTCTTGAGGACGCCGCCGAGCAGGGAAAGTCCGCTGAGTTCTGCCTTCACCGGATTCTGCTTGTACTGGATGATGACCGGTAGGGTCGAAGACGGTGCTGCCGCCATCGCGTCAGGGGAGACCTTCGGGTTCTTCACCGGTGGTCCGGCTAAAGCAGGAAGGGCACAGCACGCCAGAAGGCAGAGAGCGGCAGAGAGGCGGGAGCTACACATGTACAAACTCCAAAACACGGGATGGGTAAGTCTCGAGTGCATCCTGTCCGCCGCACATCGTCTGTGGTGCGCGTGACACGACTGAATGCGACTTTAGTGTCGGAGACCTGCCTCGCTCAATGACCCTGTGGTGGTACGCGAGTGTTCCATCGGTTCGACATCTTCGTCTTTCGTGTCGGACTGGGGTGCGGAACCATAGGGCGGCTGCGCATGCCGGTACCGCAGCAGCACGCCAGGGGGCGCCGGTAGCGTGCCCAGCAGAGCGCGTGCAGCGGGATGACTTGCTGTCTCCAGCTCGCTGACCGGCATGAGCTCCACGATGGCTCCCGCAGCCAGCACGGCAACCCGGTCGCACAGCTGCAGCACCGAGACGAGGTCGTGCGAGATAAACAGAACGCTGACGCCATGTCTGCGATTCAGGTCGCGCAGCAGAGAGACGATTTGCTTCTGGGTCACGGGATCGAGCGCGCTGGTGGGCTCGTCGGCGATGATCAGTGCGGGCCGGTGCAGCAACGCCAGGGCGATCAGCACGCGCTGCGCCTGGCCAACGCTGATCTGCGCGGGCCGGCTGCGCAGAAACTCCGCCGTGGATGGCAGCTCGACATCGGCCAGGAGCTGACGCATACGTTCCGCCAAGGCAGCCGAGCCGCTGCTGGAATGGGCTCTCCAGGCCTCGTTGAAGTGGACCTGCAAGCTGATCGCCGGGTTGAGTGCGGACATGGGGCTTTGCGGAACCAGGGAAATCCGCTTCCCGCGCAGCGTGCGGAGTTCTCGTTCCGGCATGCTCAGCAGATCGCGGCCGTCCAGAATCACCTCTCCGCTGACCCTGCCGCCGCGCCAGGGAAGCAGCCCCAGCAGCGACAGGACCAGCGTGCTCTTGCCGGCGCCGCTGCTTCCAACCAGGCCCAGCAGTTCGCCTCGCCGCATCTCGAAGCGAACATCCCTCAGCACAGGCTCAGCTCCGTAGCCGGCCTGAAGATCGACTCGCAACAGAACCTCGCCGGTCATCGCATGCCCTGCGGCTTCAGGTGCTCCACGTTCCACACCAGCCCCGGCTGCAGCACCACCGGCTCAACGCCTCCGAGCCTGGGCGAAACCGCGTACAGGGCATTCGGATAGACGAGATAGATGAACGGCTGCTGCTCGGCTACGATCTGCTGCACCCGTTCGAGGGCCTGCCTGCGGTCCGTCATGCGCGGGCTGGTGGCCTGCACCTGCATGGCATGGTCAATTTCGGCCTCCCACGGCGTGGCCGGGGTTGTCTGCGCCGGGTTCCACTGGTGATTGGGCGAGGAACTCAGCCAGAGGTTCATCATCGCGTTGGGATCGAGGTCGACGTTTTCCAGACCCAGCAGGCACGCCTCGTAGTTCTGCGTGTGCATCAGGCGCTCGATCAGCGCGGGAAAGTCCAGCGTCACCACGGTCACCTGCATGCCCAGCGCGCCGAGATCCTGCTGGATGAGCGTCGCCATCTTCTGCCGCGGAGCATTGCCCGCGTTGGTCACAATGGAAAACTTCACAGGGTGCCCGGCAGCATCCTGCAGCACGCCGGCCTGCAGGCGAAAGCCGGCTGCCGCCAACCCCGTCCTGGCTGCCGCCAAGTCCAAGTGCGGAGCAGAGAGCGTGCGGTCGTACCAGACCTGGTTGGCCGGCGAGAGGAAGGTATAGGCTGGCGTGGCATGGCCCTGGTAAGCGATGCGGGCGAGGTCGTCGCGGTGAATTGCCTGGGCGACGGCCATCCGGAACGCCTTGCTTTGGAACCATGTCTTCTCCCACGGCGGCAGCGGCGCGCCCGGCGCCTGGTTGAACCAGATTTGTTCCGTGTTGAGCGAGGGTCCGAGATCATGCACCGAAGACGGGCTCTTCTGCTTCAGCAGGTCGAAGTACTCCGGCGAGAGCTCTTCGATCATGTCGTAGTCGCCACGCTGAAACAGGCGAATCTCCTGCTCATTATTCTCGAGAAAATCGAGGCGAAGCCCGCTGGCATAGGGCAGAGCTACGCCCGCTTGATCGCGTTCGAAGTAATGCGGGTTCCGGGTCAGCCGCACGTACTGCGAGCGGCGATAGTCCGTCACCACGAACGGGCCGGACGTGATGCGGGCCTGGCTGGGATGATCCGCGGGTTCGATCGCTATCTCGTCGAAGATCCTGCCGACGCCCACCACCCGCTGCGGGAGATGAAGCACGACCGTGCGATCGTCGGGCGCCTCCACCGTCACGGCAGCCGGAACCACGAACTCCTCGGCTGTGGGAGCATGGGTCGCCGGCAACAGCACCCTCCGGATGGACCATGCGGCGTCCTTCGCGGTAAGCGGCCGCCCGTCGGAGAACTGTAGCCCGGCGCGGAGCTTCAAGGTGACTGTACGGCCATCCGGAGAGACCGACCAGCTCTCTGCCAGCCGCGGTTCCACCGCCTGAGTCTTCCGATTGAAGCGGAGCAGGACGCCTGCCGTCAGATAGCGCACCGCCTCCGATCCCTGGTCGTCCACCAGTGCGGGATCGAAGGTTTTAGGGTCATAGCCAATCGACCAGACGATTTCGCCGGGCATACGCTGCGGAACCTGCGCCCACGCACAGGTGGCGGCTGCCAGCAGCATCAGGCAGCCTGCGGCGGCGACAAAAGGACGGTGCTGCATGTCTACACCTCCACGGTCAAAGCTTCGAGCAGCAACAGCACGACGATGAGCAGCGCGATCGGCAGAAACACCCATGCGCTCCGCAGCAGGGTCGCTGAGTTCTCCAGCTCGAGCAGCATGCCGCCCCAGGATGGCAGCGGCTCGCCAATTCCCATGCCCAGCGCCCCCAGGTTGGCTTCGGCCATCACAAAGGCGGGCACGGAGACAAGGAACTGCGGCAACAGGAGCGAACCCAGGTTTGGCAGCAGGTGAGACAGCACCTGCCGGTCGCCCAGGCCGCCTGCGCGCACCTGCAGCATCCACTCCGAGCCGCGCAACGCGCACACACCCTGGTAGACCGCGCGGGCACAGGCCGGCCAGCCCAGCGCGGCCAGAACCAGGAAGGTGAGGGACACGGAGTAAATCGGCGAGGCGGTGAGCGGCAATGCGGCCCTGACCATCATCAGCAGAAACAGCCACGGGAGAGCGAGAAAAAGATCGCAAACCAGCAGGACCAGCATGCCCGTTGCACCGGGGCCGAAAGCGGCGAGCAGACCCACGCCGGCCGCTGCCGCCGTAGAGGCTGCAGCCCCGGCGACGGAGCCCGCCAGGCTGAGCAGCAGGGCCAGCGCGGTCCGCACCATGCGGTCGCGGCCCAGCGCGTCCGTGCCGGCCGGATGCAGCGCGGTCGCTCCGGAGAAGAGCAGCTCCCGATCCTGACCAGCGTAGGTGCTCGAGGATGCATGGAGGATCAGGACTGCCGCCACGATCAGCCCCAGCAGCAGAAGGCTCGCGCTACGCCGCATGGTCATGCTGTCTTCCACTCGGCAGGTCCTTCGCTGAGCAGACCGGCGGTGGTGACGGCCAGGGCCATCAGTGCTGTCATTGAGAGCAGGACCGGGAGATCGCGATTGAGCGCCGCGCTCCAGGCCAACTCTCCCAGCCCGGGCACGCTGAAGATTACCTCGACCGGCACGACCGCACTCAACGCGGTGACCAGCGACAGCGTGACCAGGGCAAGAAACTGCGGCCGCACCCTCCGCAGGACATAGGTCCCGGCCAGGCGCGGCCAGCGGATGCCCTGCGCCCGCGCCTGCAGCACATGCGGCTCACTCCACGCCTGCAGCAGAATGCGGTGGAGAAACTTGAAGTCGCGCGCTGCCAGCAGAAGCCCCATCACCAGCACCGGACCCAGGCCCTCGGTCAGCATGCACAGAGTGGCAACGACCGCGGTCGGCATGGCCAGCAGGACTGTGGCCGGAAGATTCCAGAGAGGCGACGGCCGGCACCTTGCGCTCGCCAGAAGGGCTCCACTGAAGGCGAGCGTCCACGCCAGTGCGACTCCTTTAAGCATCAGCTTCGTGGTCACTGCCAGGCGCGGCCGGATGAGTTCCAGCACGGGAACTCCATACTGCCTGGAAGTGCCCAGTTCCCCTTGAAGCAGGGCCAGCGTTTCGCGCCGGATCAACGAAACGAAAGACCCACTGCGAGACTCTTCCGCCGCAAGGTCGGCTCTCGCGCGATCGGCAAACCGCGGGTCCATCTCCCGCGGGTCGCTCAGGTACCCAGGGCCGTAACGAACCAGCGCGCTCGAAGCGATCAGCACGAGAAACAGCAGCAGGATCATGCGCGCCAGCCGCGCAGTGAAGGCTTTGACCCAGCTCATGCGACGGCCGCGCCCGCGGACTGCCGGCTCGCCTCTCGTTGTTGGACAATGTCGTAAAAGCTCTGCTTCTGCTGGTACATGCGGCGGTCAGCGGCTCCCAGCAGCTCCTCCGTGGAGGTGCCGTCTTCGGGAAAGAACGCCATTCCCACGCTGGTGGAGACGGCGATCTCGAGCTGCAGCGCCACGCAGGCTTCCTGGACCGCGGCTTCGACGCGCCAAAGCCTCTGGTGCGCGGAATCGACGTCCGTGGCGCGGAACAGAAACACGAATTCATCGCCGCCCAGACGCCCGATCCGGTCGGCAGAGTCACAGATGCGCCGAAAGGCGTCGGCGATCAGGCTCAGCAGGCGGTCACCCGTCAAATGCCCGTGCCGGTCGTTCACTGCCTTGAACGAGTTGAGATCGCAGACTGCGACGCCAAACCGATCGCCCGACAGACTGGCACGCTGCAGCTCCTGATCCACCTGCTCAAGAAATCCACGCATATTCGGCATCCGCGTCAGCCTGTCCGTGCGGGCATCGGACTCCGCCAGGCTGAAGCGCAGGGCATTCTGCAGCGAAAGCGAGAACTTGGACTCGATCGCCTGCAGAATGCGCAAGTGGTCTTTCGAGAACGCCGCAGCGGAGCGCGCATACAGGGTGAGTGCGCCAAAGATCACTCCATGCAGATCGCACAGCGGAATGGAAAGCGCGGAACTCGAAGCGGAGAAAAGGCCGCTATGCGGCAGATAGTTTTCCTCAACCGTTGGGTTTCCGTTCAACAGCGGCCGCCCGCTGTGTGCCACCCAGCCGGACAGGCCCTCGCCTATCTTGATGGCGCTGGCCGAAAACGCCTGGGTGCACTCGCCATCCAGGAAGTGCGGTACCAGCGTCTCTTCGGCCTTCAGGTAGATCGCCATGCAATCGAAGGGAACGAGCAACCGAAGCCGGCGAAACATCATGCTGCTGGTCTCATGTGCGCTGAGCGAACTGCCCAGCATCTGGCTCAGCTCAAAGACCGCCTTGGCCTCTTGCCCAGCCGCCGCGATCAGGTTCAAAGGCGGGTAAGCAGCCGCTGAGGATGCGAGGGAAGCGGCCATGGCCGGGGCCGTCTCGCTCTCATGAGCCGTCGCTTCGGCCTCAAAACCAGCGCCCGGCGCGGCTCCGCGGGCGATGGACAGGTTGGTGTCGAGCGGATGCATGGAAGCCATCTGCGAGCGCGCCTTGGCTTCAAGTTCCACGTACATCTCCGCCAGTACTTCGACAACCTGGGGATCGAACTGCGTTCCGGCCTTGCTCAGGACCAGTGCCATCGCATCTTCCAGGCTCATCGCCTTGCGGTAGGGACGATCGGAAGCGAGCGCATCGAAGCAGTCCACGGCGGTTAGAATTCGCGCCGCAAGGGGGATCTCCTCGCCCTTCAGACCATCCGGATACCCGCTCCCATCCCACGCCTCGTGGTGAGCCCGCACGATGGGAACCACGGGATAGGGAAAACGCACCCGCTCCAGAATGTCGGCGCCCACCACCGGATGGATCTTCATCTTCTCGAACTCTTCCGGGGTCAGCTTGCCCGGCTTGTTGATGATGTGCTCCGGCACGGCCAGCTTGCCGATATCGTGCAGAAATGACGCCGTCTGCAGCGCCTGCATGGTCGGACCATCCAACTTCATCCGCTTGCCGATCTCCGTGCAGTACACGCGGACCCGCAACAGATGCTCATGGGTGTTCTGGTCCTTCGCCTCGATCGCCATGGCCAGGCCTTCGATGGTGCGCAGATGCAGAGCCTCATTCTCCTGGATGTGGCGCTCGCGGTCCTGCGCCATGGTCCGCTGCGCGGTGTAGGCCCGATAGATGGTATAGACCAGCGGAATCAGCAGGAGCGACGTCATCCAACCGTACGAAGTCTTGATCTGATCGGCGACGGCAGCCAGCATGGCTCCGACGAGGTAAAACGGCAGATACCACAGGAACTCCTTGCGCCAGCGCTCCAGCACCGGCGTCTCGGAGTTCCAGGCCACGATCAAGCTCACCGGCAGGCAGGTCGCGAAGAAATAAAGCAGGCCGGCCATTCCCAGCGCCGGAGCCATCTGCCAGTGATGCCGGCTGAGGCCGGAGAACAAGAACCAGGCAAGCACCGTGGCTGTCGTCACGTTAGCCATGTTGAACAAGACCTGCAGCAGCGTGAACGGTTTAATCACCCGGAAATTACATTGCGCCACCACGCTGCAGACGGCGAGCCCCACCGTCTCCACCGGGGAAAGCTGCAGAATGCCAAGCAGAATAAACGGAAAGTTGACCGAGGCCGTTCCTTCGGCTTTGGGCAGCGCCACCTTCATCCCGGAGCTGAGCAGGACCACCGTCAGGTAGACAAAGAAGTAGAGCCAGTGAGAGCCGCCATGGCCGAGTGTCGACCACAGGCTGACGATGCCTCCGGCAATCACCACGCCCACCACCGTCTTCACTCGTAGCGTCATCTTGCCTTCCCTGGATGTCTGCGCATGGGCCCGTCCAGGCGCGAGGTCCTCCGTCTGTCTGTCGGGAACATGGAGTCCGTGTCGGGGACCAGGAGTCCGTGTCGGGGATTAGGAGTCGGTGGTTCGCGACTCGTCCTGTGCCCAAAGTACTGCGCGATGCCATCTTGTCCAATGGATCGTTAGTTGTAGCGCTATGGCCTGCATCCATACAACCCCGAAATGGAGAGGCTTGCCCTCGCGCGATGGAACGGAGCACGGAATTGCTATGCTGAAGTTCATGGCAAGACCTATCGTTCTCACGATTCTGGATGGCTGGGGCTACCGCGCGGAGACGCACGGCAATGCAATCGCACAAGCGCGCAAGCCGGTCTACGACAAGCTGCTGCGCGAGTATCCGAACACGCTGCTGCGCGCGAGCGAGCACTTCGTCGGACTGCCGGACGGGCAGATGGGAAACTCCGAAGTCGGCCACCTGAATCTTGGGGCGGGCCGCATCGTCCGCATGGACATGACGCGCATTGACACAGCCATCGCGGATGGCAGCTTTTTTCGCGATCCTACGCTGCTCTATGCCATGGACCAGGCTGCCCGCGACGGTCGCAGCCTGCACCTGATCGGCCTCGTATCCGATGGCGGCGTGCACTCCCACCAGCGCCACCTGTACGCGCTCCTGCGCATGGCGAAGCAGCAGGGCGTGGCGAACGTCTGGGTGCATGCGTTTCTGGACGGACGCGATACGCTGCCGACCTCCGGCCTGGGCTATCTGGAAGAACTGGAGCAGCAGTTTCGCGAGATCGGCGTAGGCAGGATTGCGTCGGTCTCCGGTCGCTACTTCGCCATGGACCGCGATCTCCGCTGGGAGAAGTCGAAGCAGGCTTTCGACGCGATGGTGACGGGACAGGCGGATGGGGGACATTGCAAACAAGCCGCGATGCAGATCAAGGAACACTACTCCAACGGAATAACGGACGAGTTCATTCCGCCGTTCACCGTCGAGGCGGCCGGTCTGATCAAGGATGAGGACGTCGTCCTCTGTTTCAACTATCGCGCCGACCGTGTCCGCCAGATCACCCGGGTGCTGGCGCGAAACTCCGGGCTGACGGCGGATGGCGGTGCCTCGTTGCCGAAGGCGGCGGAACTCGATGCGGAGATACCGCACGGCCTGGTCCCGGAGGCGCTGCACTACGTCTGCATGACCCAGTACGACAAAAACTTCAAGCTGCCGATTGTGATTCCCGCTGAGGCGATGGACAACCTGTTGGCTAACCTGATGGCGCAGGCAAACCTTCGCAATCTGCGTGTGGCCGAGACCGAGAAGTACGCCCACGTGACCTACTTCTTCAATGGCGGCATCGAGAAGCCGTTCTCTGGCGAGGACCGCGAACTCATCGCATCGCAGAAGGTCGCGACCTACGACCTCGCGCCGGAGATGTCGGCCGCCGGGATCGCCGACGCCGTCGTCAAGGCGGTCAACGACACCGCTTTCGACGTGATCATCGTGAACTTCGCCAACGCCGACATGGTCGGTCACTCCGGCAAGCTGGAGCCGACCATCCGCGCCGTCGAGACGGTCGACCGCGAACTGGGCCGCATCTACCAGGCCGTCAAGCAATACGGCGGCAGCCTGCTGGTCACGGCGGACCACGGCAACGCCGAGATGCTGATCGACCCCGTTACCGGCGGCCCGCACACGGCGCACACGACGAATCCGGTGCCGTTTCTTCTGGTGACAGATGAAAAGGGAGTTTCAGTGCGGGATGGCGGGAGTCTCAGGGACATCTCGCCGACGATTCTTTCGCTTCTGAAGATGGAACAGCCGGGAGAGATGACCGGCGGGGACCTGAGAGTTGTCGCGAGCTAGAGTGTTCGCCGGTGTTCCATCGCCCGCGAGATGGTGACCTCGTCGGCATACTCGATATCCGAGCCAGCGGGGACTCCCGTTGCGATGCGCGTGATCGCAAGCGCCGGATGCGCGCGGTGCAGCTCGTGCGCTATATAGTTCGCCGTGGCCTCGCCTTCGGTCGTAGGCGACATGGCGAGGATGATCTCGGAGGGTTCAGATTCAGCGGCCAGGGCGGCGGCGCGGGTAAGCAGGTTGGCGATGCGCAACTGCTCAGGCCCGACGCCGTTAACCGGAGATAACGTCCCGTGCAGCACATGGTAGACGCCGTTGTAGCCGCGCGTCTTCTCGATGGTCGCGATGTTGGTCGGTTCTTCGAGCACGCATATGAGCCGCTGGTTACGCGTGGGATTCGTGCAATACGTGCAGGGGTCCACATCCGTGATGTTGTTGCAGATGGAGCAGAGGCGGAGGTGCCGCTTCAACTGCTCGATGGCGTGGGCGAGCGCACGGGCGTCCTCGTCGCTCGAACGCAGGACATGAAAAGCCAGCCGCTGCGCGGACTTGGTGCCGATGCCGGGGAGCTTGCGGAGCTCTTCGATGAGGCGCGACATGGGTTCGGCGAAGCGGGTGGTCATACGGGTCCTTTAGGTGACAAGCAGGGACAATGCAAGTGCAAATGCGGGGATTCTTCGGTGCGCTCAGAATGACGGCGGTCGATGACGCTTTGTCGGATTAGTCCGTCAGTCCGGGAATTTTGAGGCCGCCCATCAGGCCCTGCATGTTGGACTTCATGGCCTCTTCGGCGCGGCGGCCGGCCTCGTTAACCGCGGAGGTGATGAGGTCTTCGAGCAGCTCGATGTCGGAGGCCGTGCTGCCCATTACGTTGGGGTCGATGGTCAGCTTCAACAGCTCCTTCTTGCCGTTCATGCGGGCGGTGACGATGCCGCCTCCAGCCGTCGCCTCGACGACCGTCTCGGCCAGCTGGCGCTCCATCTGCTCCTGCATCTGCTTGGCCTGGCCCATCATGTCTTTCATCTTTGCGAGGTCGGAGAGGTTCATTCGGTGCTCCTGCGTGGAGTGGTCTGGGCTGGTGAAGACAAAGGATAAATAAGGGGATTCTTCCCCTTCACGTTGCTCCGGGTCAGAATGACGGCCACTTACAAGGTTAGTCGCTCGAAGTCAGGTCGATGACGTTGCGGATCTCGGCGTTGAAGAGGCGCTGCGCCTCCTGCACGATGGGGTGCTCCATCGCGCGTGCCTGCGCGGAGCCGGACGCCGCAGCGCGAGGCTTCTTTGGCGATGTCGGTTTCGTCGTGTTGGCGCTGGGAAGCAGCGTGATCTTGAGGCCCGGCGCTAGGGTCTGGATCGCGGACCGGACGATCTTTTCCGCCTCCGGGTTGATGACCGTGCTCAGCATCGTCTTCGAGTGAGTCGTCTGAACGGTCAGCTCGCTTCCACCGAGACTGAATTCAGCATCGGCGATGGCATCCGCCGCGGTGGTCTGGCTCCGGGCCAACATGAGCGCGTCAACGGCCGCTTGCTGCAGATGGTCCGCGTCGGGACTCGCCGCTTGCTTCTGTTCTGCGGAAGACCCGGCGTAGATGTCGGCGAGAACATCCCGCATCGCGGAAGAAGCTGGATCGCTCTCGCGATTGCCCACCTTATTGTCCAAATGCGGACGCGAAGATGGGGCACCCGGCGTCTCCGCGAGCATGGAGATTGGAGGCGGGGGCGCAACTGCAACCGGGCGCGGTGCCGCCTGCATCGGGGCGAAGGCCGGTGCCGAACGCACCGATGCCGAGGCAATGGAAGGACTGCCGACGCCCGCTGAAGGCTTTGGGGCGGCAGCGCGCGGTGTCGCGGCGGCCGGAGTTCCGCTGAACTTGCTGAGCACCTCTTCGATGGGCAGCAGGCGCCGCAGGTGGACGAGCTTCAGCAGTCCGAGCTCGAAGTGGAAGCGCTGCTCCTGCCTGTACCCCAGTTCATCGAAGGTGCGAAGCATGGTCTGCAGAAAGCGCGTCAGCTCCTCCTCGGTGAAGAGCGCGGCTGAGCGCGCGGCACGGCGCTGCTCGTCAGCAGAGATCTGCAGGAGCTCCGCGGCGGGACCGTCAAGATTTGAGCCGTCGGGGTTGAGGTTCGAGATCTTCGCCATGACGCAGTTGCGCAGATAGCGGACGCACTGCCGGGCGAGCTGCGCGGGCGAGTTTCCCGCGTTCAGGAGCTCGTTCGCAACCGTGATGACCTCGGCTGACTGGTTCCCGTCGACCGCCTCGAGAATGCGCTCAAAGACGGCATTGGGGACGGTGCCCATCAGCTCGCGAATCTGCGCGGCGTCCAGCCTGGGGCGGGCGGTTTCATCGCCCGACGTGGAGTCTACGGGCGCGCTGGCGATGGCCTGGTCCATGATGGAGAGCGCATCGCGCATAGAGCCGTCGCCCGCCTCGGCGAGCAGCGCAAGCGCGGCCTCATCGGCGTCGATGCTCTCCCGGGCCGCGATGAACCGAAGCTGTCCCATAATGTCGACCAGCTTGACCGCGTGAAAGCTGTAGTGCTGGCAGCGCGACCGGACGGTCTGCGGGATGTCCTCGGGCTGCGTGGTGGCCATCATGAAGACGATGTGGTCGGGCGGCTCTTCGAGCGTCTTCAGCAGCGCGTTGAAGGCGGCGTCGGTGATCTGGTGCGCCTCGTCGAGGATGTAAATCTTGTACTTGTCGCGCGACGGCCGGTAGCGGGCGGCGTCGCGCAACTCGCGGATCTCGTCGATGCCGCGGTTGGTGGCGGCGTCGATCTCGATCACGTCGACGGCGTTGCCCGCCTTGATCTCGGTGCAGGACTCGCAGACCTCGCAGGGTTCGGCCGTCGGGCGGAGCTTGCTGCCGATGGGGTTGCGGCAGTTGAGCGCCATGGCGAGGATGCGCGCGATGGTCGTCTTGCCGATGCCGCGGTGGCCGGAGAAGATGTACCCATGCGCGATGCGCTGCTGGGTCAGAGCGTTCATCAGGGTGACGGTGACGTGGTCCTGGCCAACGACGTCGGCGAAGCGCTGCGGGCGGTACTTGCGGGCGAGAACTTGGTAGGCCACTCAACTATTGTAAGCGGGTGGCAGGAAAACTGATTCCCCGCACGGAACGCGGCTCTGCCTTAAAACGCCGTCATTCTGAGCGGAGCGAAGAATCCCCGCATCTGTCTTTTTTTTGCTGCGAATCGAATCTGGCCGGTGGCCGCATCTTGCTCTCCTCGAACGGCTCAATCGGTTTATTCCAGTCCAGGCTCAGATCGCGCCAGTCTGGATTGAGGCCAACGATCAACTCGATCTTCTTGCTTCTGAGCCAGCCCTTGATCTGGGTCTCTCTCGCGATTGCCTCAAGAACAGTCGCGTAGCACTCGTAGTAGACCAGCTTGTCGATCTTGTAGCGGCTGGTGAAGGATTGAGGATTGCGACCCGATTTGTGTTCGGCCACGCGATGCATCAGCCGTGTCGTTACGCCTGTGTATAGCCTCTTGAAGCTGCTCGACATGATGTAGACGTAGGCCTGGTCGGACATAACCTTGACTCCGCGAATGGGCGCTTGGGCCGAAATTCGGGGATTCTTCGCTTCGCTCAGAATGACGGCAAACGAAGTTTGCTTCTTAAACAGTCGCTTTCAACCCTTTAGCAGTGGCGAACGCGAGGATGCTCTCAACAGCTTCCGGATCGACATCAAAGCAATCTGCGATCTCGGCCGCGGTCATACCGGCGATGTAGTTTTCCAGCACGCCGTCGGCGTCCATTCGGGTGGCTCCGACATTCGCGCGGCCGCTTAGCTTTTCAGGATCAAACTGCACGGCGTCGCATCCGTGCCAATCGTATTTGTCGGAAAGAGCGGACGATTCACGGCGTTCTCCTTGTGGAATTGTAGTCCTGAGAAGTTCATCTTTACAGTTTCAAAGCGAGTGCCCAAGCTTCTGATTCAGGAGCGCACGCAGCTCACCCTGCTGCTCATCAGAGAGTGACGCTTTGGGAATCGTTATGTATGTGAGATCCCTGCCCATGATGAAGACCCGCGAGGTTTCGATCCACCCAGTGAACGTGCCCCATGCCATCCAGCACTTGCACATCTCTGGTCTGTCATCGTGGTAGCCCGTTTCGTCGATTCGAACGTGAGCTGTCTCGGCGATCCGTATCCGTCGAGCGTATTGATAGCGTCGAAGAGCCTTTTTCCTCCACTGTGTAACAAGGCAAAGGGCCAGCAGTGAAGTCGCTGTGGACAGCGCTACCCAAACTGGCAGGTAATGGAAGCTCCAGCCGACAAAACCCCCAAATACAATGCTGACGTTCCTCAACAAGAGCCGTCCGGGAAGTTTCTTTACTTCTCGTGCACACCATGGTTTTTGCGCTTCAATGAAGTCGTCTTGAGAGATGGTGAAGGTCGTTTCGATCATTTCGCCGTCCCTTTCGCCCTTTCCTTCGCCAGCTTCTTTCTCCTCTTCAGCTCCAGATCCGAGAACATCGTCCCCCGGCAGTTTTTCGCGCCGCAGTAGCAGTCCTGCGTCGCGTCGTCGGAGTCGTAGAGGTTGTACTCGTAGAGGATCTCTTCGCCGGCGGAGATGTCGCGGATGGCGTTCACGTAGATGTGGCCGTCCTCCTCGATCGTCTCGCAGTTGGGGTCGCAGGAGTGGTTGACGAACATGCCGGTGCCGAAGCCGTCGATCACCATCTCCTTGTCGCCGTAGCCGAAGAGGTAGGTGACGAAGCGGTCCTGGTAGAGTTCGTCTGCGGCCTCTTTGGTCAGGCGCGGGCCGTCGTACTCGCAGATGCGGGTGCCCTTCTTGATGGCCCGCATGGTGTAGCAGCCGGCGGCGTGGATCGACGAGGAACGGATGATGAGGCCTGGCAGCATAACTTTTGGGGGTCCGATCGCGTCAGATTGGTACAGGGTTTGCTTTGGAGTCTCTCGAACTATAGCAAAGGGTTGATTCCACTCGTCGCACGAAGCGGAGGCGCAATGGTTGTCACCGGGCCCGTGCGGCCTTCAGGCAGAGGACGCGTACGAGTAAACTTGAGGATGATGATGAGGCGGATTCTATTTCGCATGGCCCTAACCTGTAGCCTGCTCGGCGGGATAGCCGGGGCGTGCGCGGCACAGGCCTATACACCGCCTCCGCCGCCTTTGACGACGCTGCCTCCATGCCCGCTCGATAAAAAAGGCAAGCCCATCAAGCCTAAGAAGAATCAGCCGGCCTGTGACGCGACAGTCTATCCGCCGGAGACAAAGGACCCGAAGGCGGCGAAGGCTGGCGATCAAGGGTCGGCCTCCGCGGCAGCTCCAGCTCCCGGCGCAGCGACGGCGGCGGAGAAGTTTCCCTTCCCCGGCGAGCCAACGAAGCCGGCGGTTACTCCCGCCGCACAAAGGTTCCCGTTTCCCGGGGATCCGGCCCCAGCACCGGCTGCGGCGCCGGCCGATACCTCGGCAGCCAAAAAGTTTCCCTTCCCCGGTGATCCCGCACCAGTTCCGGCTTCCGCCGCCCCGGCGTCTGCCAGTTCTGCTCCAGGCGACCCCGCAGCCGCGCCTGCCGACGCATCGCAGGGGCACTCCCACATCTATACTCACGACAACCCGGCGCCGCCCTATGATCCGGCCGCGGCAGCTCGGGCGGCGAGCACTCCGGCGGCGCAAAAGTTCCCCTTCCCCGGCGATCCCGCTCCCTCCGCGCCTGCCCCTGCCGGTTCTGGCTCGACCGATGCCGCCAAACCGGGTGACGCAGCGAGCTCCGGGGCGCAGTCCAGCTCCTCTTCTTCCAGTTCGTCTTCTTCCAGTTCTTCGAGCGATGATGATGATGCCTCCGCCGCGAGCCCGGCCGCGGCCCCGCGCGCCTCCGCGTCGAAGAACCCCGACGACGATGACGACGATACCGACCTGCCAAAGCTGAAGGACAAGGGAAGCTCCGGCAGGCGCACCCTGAAGGTGGTCAAGACGCAGAGCGACACCGACCGCGTCGACGAGGACCTCAGCGTAGCGAAGTTCTATGGGCAGAGCGGGAACTCCCTTGGCGCGTACCTGCGGGCCAAGGACGCCGTCAAGACGCAGCCAGAGTATCCCGAGGCGCACTTCGTTCTGGGCGAGGCGGCGAAGCGTCTGAACAAGAAAGATGAGGCAGTGGCGGAGTTTACCGCCTACCTGAAGCTCGCTCCGGATGGGGAGCGGGCAAAGGCCGCCGAAAAGGCGCTCGAAGAACTGCGGTAGGATACGCGCGACGCGCCGCCGTCCGTGCGTGTACATTGTTGCGATCATGCATCGGGACCTCGAAGAGTTGCGGAACGAACTGGCGACCGCCCTGGGCGGGCTCGACACGCGTCACACCCAGCTGCGCCCAGCCGGCATCGGCAAGTGGAGCATCCAGCAGATCGCAGGACACCTACTACTTACCTACGGGGCAACAGGTGCGGCGCTCGCCGCGCGTCTCACCAAAGGCGCGGTGACCAAGGCGAAGCCGACCGTCGCTCAGCGTGTCAGTCAGTTCGCCGTGTGCCGGATCGGGTACTTTCCGCGAGGACGTCAGGCCCCGGAGCCGGTGACCGCGCCTGCGGGAGCGAAGGCCCTCCCGGGCGAAACGCTGGCCGAACAGGCGGCGCACGCCCTCGCGGAGATGGACCAGCGGCTCTCGGACTGCGAAAGGCTCTTTGGAGCGGGGCGGCGGGCCATCAGCCACATGGTGCTGGGGCCTTTGAGCGTCCGCCAGTGGCGCAGGTTCCACCTGGTCCACGGACGCCATCACATCCGCCAGATCGCCGCGATCCGCAAGGCGCATGGGTGCTGACTTCTCGTTATGCGATGGCAGGTGGAACGCTGCCGGGACATTGCATTTAGACTGGATCGAGAGCTGCATAGGCGGGCCTGTCCGAGATTCCTGACCAGGTGCCCAGATACCAACGCATAACGAGATTGAAGGAGTTCGAAGATGCCGCTTTCCGGCGAAGCAATCCGCACCATGAACTACGTTGACGATATCTCGGTGACGCTGCGGCGCATCCTTACCGTGCTGCCGTCGTTGACCGACGAAGAGCGGCAGAGGGTCTCTGATCATATCAAAGCGGCCGAGCCGAGCTACGACTCGGTCATCCTGGCCGTGGCGAGCAAGAAGTAATGCATGTCCGATGAAGTGCCGGAAACCTCGGCGAAGAAATTCCGGATACAGAAGGTAGCGGTGATCGGCGCCGGACAGGCCGGTCGCCGTTTCGCCTTAAGATGCGCCCGGGCGGGCTTCGATGTGGTGCTCGAAGACGTGATGCCCGCCAACCTGCGGCGCGCGCAGGCGGAGTTTGCTGACTTGAATGGAAAGATGGATCGTGGCTCGATGGCCTTCGCCCTCACCGTCGAAGACGCGGTCCGCGACGCCGACATCGCCATCGACTTCGTTCCCGACGAGCTGGAGTCGAAGCTGGAGATCTTCTGCCTCATCGACCGCATGGCCCCGCCGAAGACCATTGTTTGCACGCCGAGCGAGGCGCTCAGCATCACCGACCTTGCGTCCTGCACCTATCGCGGCGAGCGCTGCTTTGCGCTGCGCGGCGAGCTTGCCACGGGTCGCAAGCTAAGTCTGATGTATCCGGATTGTGCGGCAGAACCCGCCCACGATGCCCTGCGGATGTTCTTCGCCGCGCTTGGCTTCGCGGTTGTATCGGAGCCCGATCCGAACGCGCCGATGCTTTTGAGGAATCTCGCCTTGTCGGCGACCTCCACCGATCCGTCATCCTGAGCCGAGTCCGCCGCGCTTTTGCGTCGGACTGAGTCGAAGGAACCCGATGGTGCTTACGGTTGCGATTGCCGCCTGGAGCCTTCCGCCTGCTTACGCGAGAGCGGGTGCTTGAAACTGTTGGGGCGAAAAGGTTCGAGCCGTCTGGGCAACGCGAGGAGCCTCGGGATCCTTCGACTGCGGCTCTCGCAAAGAGCGAGAGCCTTCGCTCAGAATGACGGCCTACTCCGCTTTGGTCGTTTCGACCCGCTAATCAGAGTGTGGATATAAGGGAACTCTCCGCGTCTAACCTGCGTATCTCTTCCTGAAACATTAAGGGCATTCATGCGCGGTCTCTTCGAAATCTTCAAGCAGGTCTTTCAGGCTATCTGGGCCAACAAGCTGCGGTCGTTCCTGACCATGTTCGGCATCGCCTGGGGCGTCGCATCGCTGCTGCTCCTGGTTGGTTTGGGCGAGGGCTTCCGTTCCGGGCAGAGACGCGGCCTCGCGGAGCTGGGCACCGACGTCATCATGATCTTTGGCGGCACTATACCCGCCTTGCCCGAGCAGCACCAGGGCATGATCCCCTATAAGCTCACCCTCTCCGACGCGCAGGCGGTGCGGGCCCACGCACCCTATGTTCGGAATGCGACCGCGCTGATCAACCGCGGCGATCTCAAGGAGGTCAGCGAATATTCGAGCGCCGGCGGCCCGGTGATGGGAGTCGAACAGAATTTTCCGGAGATCCGCAACCTGCCCATCGCTGAAGGTCGTTTCTTCGACGCCGACGACGAGGCCCAGCACCGGCTTCTCGCCGTTGTAGGCCAGAAGAACAACATGCTGCTCTTTCCCGGCCGGCCTTCGGTGGGGTCGTTCTTCACCATCGACGGCTATCGCTTTCAGGTGATCGGCGTCGCCAAGAAGATCGGGCGCGGCAATGACAGCAACGACAACCAGAAGGTCTACATCCCGCTTTCGACGATGCTGGACCTGTTTCCCATCACCGGCGGGAACGTGCCGAAGGACGCGATCACTTCGATCCAGTATCAGCCGATCACTCCCGAGCAGAACGAGACGGCCAAGGCCGAAGTCCATCGCATCATCGGGCAGCGGCACGGCTTCGATCCCAGCCTCGCCGACGCCTTCGAGGAGTGGGACTCGATCAAGTCCAACCGCATGGTGGGCGTGATCTTCACCGCGATGGACGTATTCCTCGGCGGCGTGGGGATCGTTACGCTCATGCTTGGCGCGGTCGGCATCGTGAACATCATGCTGGTCACGGTGAGCGAGCGGACGAAGGAGATCGGCCTGCGAAAGGCGCTCGGCGCGACGCACCGCAGCATCATGCTGCAGTTCTTCTTTGAAGGGCTCACGCTGACCGGAGTCAGCGGCATCATCGGCATCGCAGGAGCGGCGGTCTTTATGACAGTGCTTGGAGCTGCGCTGGGAGGGAACGAGATGGGCTTCGATCCGCCGCGGCTGGTGCCTTGGTCGGCGGCCATCGCCTTCGGCAGCCTCACACTGTGCGGCGTTGTGGCAGGCATCTATCCCGCGCGGCGGGCGGCGATGCTCGAACCGGTCGAAGCCTTGAGGAAAGAGTAGAGGTGCGGGCGCAATGATTAAAGACATCTTTGGCCAGGCGATGGAGGCGATGCGCTACAACATGCGCCGCACCACGATCACCATCGTCGGCATGGCGTGGGGGATCGCGACGGTGATCCTGCTGCTGGCCTTCGGCGCGGGCTTCGGTCGGGCCTTTGAGACCATCTTCGCCCAGTTCGGAACGAATATGATGGGCGTCTTTCCCGGCACCACGAGTGAGCAGGCGGGCGGCTCGCGCGCGGGTGTCCCGGTGCGGCTGACCATGGACGATGTCGAACGCATCCAGGAGACCGTGCCTGGCGTCATTCACACCTCGGCGATGGTCTGGAAGACCGTGCCCGTACAGAACGATCTTCATACCTTCACCTGGGAGGTCGATGGCATCGAGCCCGCGCTGCAGTCGATCCAGGTGATGAATCTAGAAATGGGACGCGCCATGACGGAGGCCGACCTGACTGAGCGCCGCCATGTCGCGCTCATCGGCTCCGAGGCGAAGACGAAGCTCTTTTCCGGCCTCTATCCCATCGGCCAGAAAATCCGGCTGAACGGCATCTCGTTCGAAGTGATCGGCGTGCTCGCGGCAAAGATGCAGGAGGGGGACGACAACATCAATCGCACCATCGACGTTCCCTTCACGACGATGAGCGATCTCAAAGACACCAAGTACATCGACGGGATATGGATGAGCTACAACGGCAACTATATGGAGGTCGAGCACGCGCTGCGCAACACGATCGCCGCGGCTCACGCCTTCCGTCCGTCGGACCGCAACGCGATTCATGTTGCCAATCTCATGGAGAACCTCTCGCAGTTCCGCGTGGTGACCATCGGACTGCAGGCGCTGCTGCTCTTCATCGGAGCGCTGACGCTGGGCATCGCCGGGATCGGCCTGATGAACATCATGCTGGTCTCCGTCCAGCAGAGGACACGAGAGATCGGGGTCGAGAAGGCCCTGGGCGCGCGCAAGCGCCATATCCTGCTGCAGTTTCTCGCCGAGGCACTCGTGATCTCAAGCATCGGCGGCATCGCCGGAGTCGTGCTCGCCTTCGCGGTGAGCAAGGCCGTCGGAAGCATCACCTTCTATAGCGCCCTGGCCTCGAACGCCGAAGCCGCCGACATCCATCTCTGGATCGCGCCGAACATCGTGCTGATGGCCTCGGGAATTCTGGTGCTGGTTGGGACGGTCAGCGGAATGATCCCCGCGATCCAGGCGGCGAACTTAAACCCGATCGAAGCCTTACGGTACGAATGATGTAGACCGAAATGGCGCGGCAGCTAAGGCCGCCCTTGTGAACTGCCTCGCCTGCGGAATTTCTTCGTCTGCTAGTACTCTTGTTTGAGACCGCTCAACGAGAGCTCCAAGTGGCAGATGAAGAGACCCGATAAGAGAACCACCGACGCTCCAGAAGAACCGCAGACAGCGCCTCATCTCTCCGGGCTGATCGATACGACGCTTGCGCGTTTCACCGGCGACTGGTTTCTCTTCCGCACCCCCGTCGGACTGCAGTTTCCTGAAGAGCTGGAAGCGATGTATGAAGTCGAGACGTGCAAGAGCCGCGTCCGCGAACTGCGCATCACGGTCTCGGCCGCCATTGCGTTTATGTGTCTCACGACAGTGACGGACGCGACACTTGTACCGGACCTCGGCTGGCAGGGACTCTATCTGCGGCTGTTGGCTTCGGTCGTCCTTATCTGCGCGGTCGTCTCCTTCGACCGGCTCTCGGGGTCGTATCGCGAACTTGTCCTCACCGCGGCGCTATACCTCGCCATCCTGGTCATGGCGTCAATCCCGCTTATCTCCCACGCGGCGCTGGCACCCTACGGCCTTTTTGTCTGGATGCTTGCAGTCATATACTGCAACACCACCATGCGGATGCGCTTCCGGTATGCGCTTCCCTTCAGCGTAGTCTGCCTGGTAACAACCGTCCTTCTTGTGCCTGTCAGCGGACGGATCGGCAAGGATCTTTCGGATTCGCTGGCGTTTCTTGCCGTGGCCGGCACGTCCTTCAGCCTTGTCGCAAACTACCGCATGGAGCGTACCGTGCGGATGGGCTACCTTCTGTCGTCGAAGGAGGCCTTGCGGCTCTTTGCCCTCAATCGAGACCGCGATCAGCTGGCAACCATATCCAGCACCGACGCGCTGACCGGTGTGGCGAACCGCGGACACTTCGACCGGCGATTGGAGACTCTCTTTGGCGGCTCCATCGATACCGGAACCAAGATCGGCCTGGTCCTGCTGGATGTGGATTACTTCAAGCGCTACAACGATCACTACGGTCACCCGGCCGGAGACGCTTGCCTGAAGTCGGTTGCCAGCGTGCTGACGCGGGTGATGCGCGGCAAAAAGGACTTCGGATTCCGCTATGGGGGCGAAGAGTTCGGAGCTCTGCTTCTAGACGTCTCCAGAGGAACGACCGAGAGCATCGCGGAACGCATCCGCGTTTCCATCGAGCGCGAGGCAATCGAACACGCCGACCGGGAAGACGGCCTGAAGATTGTCACGGTGAGCGTCGGAGTCGCCAGCGCCGTGGTGGGCGACGGGACCACGGCGGACGATCTCATCAAACGCGCGGACGCATCGCTCTATGCGGCGAAGAAGGCCGGCCGGAACCGCACCGTGGTCCTGCCGCGATAGCTGTATATCCCTTGCCGGTCAGTGGTTCCCGATGGACCGCAGCGCCGGGTAGATCTTCCGGTACTCAGCGTAGGCGGCCTCCATCACCCTGGCTGACTTCGGCTGGATGGACTCCGCGACGCGCACTGTCGCATGGCACGCGGCCTCGACCGACGGCCACGCCTCGACGCCGGTTCCCGCCAGCAGCGCGGCGCCGAAGGCACCGCCCTCTTCGGCCTCAAGCAGATCGACGGGATGGCCGTAGACATCGGCCTGAATCTGACGCCACAACGGGCCGCGCGCGCCGCCGCCGCCGAGCCGGATGCTGGTGACGGGAATGCCGAGTTCCGCGAAGAGCGAAATCGTATCTTTCAGACTGAATGCAACTCCCTCGAGCACCGCCCGGACGAAGTGCGCGCGCGTCGTCGACGCGGTGATGCCGACGAACACGGCCCGCGCCTTCGCGTCGAGGTGCGGTGTGCGTTCGCCAAATAGGTACGGCGTCCAGAACAGACCGTCGCTGCCCGGCGGCACCTGCGCCGCCTGAAACGAAAGCTCGTCGTAGCTGGCCGCGGGGGCGAAGGTGTCGCGGAAGTAGCGGAAGCTCAACCCCGCTCCGTTGGTCACTCCCATGACGTGCCATAGACCGGGAGCGGCGTGGCAGAAGGTGTGCAGCCGGCCGAGCCGGTCCATCGCCGGCTTGTCGGTGGAGGCAAAGACGACTCCTGAAGTGCCGATCGTCGCCGAAACCGATCCCGGCTTCAGGATGCCCATGCCGACGGCGCCTGCGCCCTGGTCGCCCGCACCGGCGGCCACAGGGGTCCCCGCCCCGAGGCCGGTCGCTCCGGCACCGAAGTCGGAGATCTTGGCGCAGATCTCTGGCCCTTCGAATAGCCGCGGCAGCCAGGACATCGGGATGCCGGCGGTCTCGGCCATCTCGCTCGACCAGCGGCGGTTGGCCACGTCGAGCAGCAGCGTTCCCGATGCCTCCTGCATGTCCATCGCGTACTCGCCGGTCAGCTTGTAGCGAACGTAGTCCTTCGGGCACAAGACGTGGGCGATCTTGGCGAAGGTCTCCGGCTGGTGCTCGCGCACCCAGAGCAGCTTGGTGAGGGTGAAGTTCGGTAGCGCCGGGTTGCAGGTCAGCTCGATGAGCCGCTCGAAGCCGATCGTCTCCGTCAGCCAGTCGCACTGCGGCTGGGTGCGCTGGTCGCACCAGATCAACGCGGGCCGCAGCACCTCGCCGTAGCTGTCCAACATGACGCAGCCATGCATCTGACCGGTCAGTCCCACGGCCTCGATCTCCCCGCCGGTTATGCCCGACTCCACCAGAACCCCGGCGATGGCCACCTTGGCGGCGCGCCACCAGTCCTCGGGGTCCTGTTCGGCCCAGCCGATGTGTTCCGACTGGATGGCCGCATGTTCGCTGCTGTGCGAGGCAATAACCACGCCAGTGCGATCGATCAGGACGGCGCGTGTGCCGCCGGTGCCGACATCTATTCCGAGAAACATCGAGGACTTCCTCCTTTTGTTGCGCTTGTTGAGCGGTCGTCCCAGTGTACTTGGCCAAGCTTCGGTGATGAGAACCCCGCCGCCAATGCTTGCATCTCCAAGACGCGCGGAGCCGGTCTCCGTCTAAGATGGAGGGGAACTGGTTTGCACTTCGATACGGGGACGGAACGTTGACTGAGTTTGTCATCAGGCTGGCCGATGAGCGGGGCAAGGTGCAGGAGCAGACGCACTCTGCCGCCACGGCCGAGGAGCTGCGGTCGCGCTTCACCCAGGCGGGATACTACGTCTATTCGGTGAAGTCGCGCAACGTGCTGGGCGGCAGCTCGAAGAAGAAGGTCAAGCTCGACACCTTCCTCATCTTCAACCAGCAGTTCCTGACGCTTATTAAAGCTGGCCTTCCCATTCTCGGCTCGCTGGAGCTGCTGGCCCGTCGCCAGAAACTGCCCCACTTCCGCGCCCAGTTGGAGGACGTCGCCGCGCGCGTCAAAACCGGCCAGTCGATCTCGGAGTCGTTCGAGGCGCAGGGCGGTTTTTCGCTTGTTTACACGACGACATTGCTGGCGGGAGAGCGGTCGGGCAACCTCGAGGAGGTGCTGCAGCGCTTTCTCGACTTCCAGCGTGTCTCGCTCACCTTTCGCAAGAAGCTGAAGGCGAGTTTGATCTATCCCGCGCTGCTGGTCCTCATGGTCACCGGCCTGTTTATATTTTTGATTACCTTCGTGGTACCTCGCTTCGCGCAGCTCTACGACCAGCTTGGGACTAAGCTGCCGGCGTTGACCGTCTTTCTGCTCGATCTCGGCCGCTACGCTCAAAGCTACGGCCTCTACGTGGCCGCCGTCGCGGCTGTGGCGGGGTTCCTCATCTATCGCTGGATTCAGACCGACGCGGGCGCGACAACCGTCGACAAGATCCGCATCCGGCTGCCGCTCTTCGGAAACGTCTGGCTCAAATATCAGGTTGGCCTGTTCTCGCGCACGCTCTCGACGCTGCTGACCGGAGGCCTGCCGCTGGTTCCCTCGCTCGAAACGGCCGCCCGCTCGATCGACTCCAAACAGATCGCGATCGCCGTGACCCGTTCTGTAGAAACAGTCCGCGAGGGCAAGGGTCTTTCGGACAGTCTGCAGGCGACGAAGGTCTTTCCCGAACTGGCCATCGAGATGATTGAAGTAGGAGAATCGACGGGAGCTCTGCCGCAGATGCTGAACTCGGTTGCGGAGTTCTTCGAGGAGGACGTTCAGACCAACCTGACTGCCGCGATGAGTCTGATTGAGCCGCTGATCCTGATCTTCATGGGACTGGTGGTAGTGACGATCCTGATCGCGCTCTATCTGCCGATCTTCAGCCTCAGCGCCGGCGGCGGAACTTAAACCGAGCTAACAGCTCGGGTGCTCACGTGCCCCGTCCATGCGGTCACGCATGGGTGGGACGTACGACGCTCCAGCAGGCTGGTCTTTATCAGCGCGACAAGCTATTGAGCTTCGCCTTCACCGGTATTGCTGGAAGGTCGGCCGGAACCGAAACCGTCTGAGACAATATCTCGATAATTCCGCTGGCGTTGGCCTGCATGTCGTAGCGGCGATGGAAGCACGCAAGGGCACGCTTTCCCATGGCTGTTCGCTTCTCTGGAGTCAGTGTGATCCACTCCTCCAGCGTCAACGCTGTTCCAGCGGCGGTGTCGGGGCCGACCAGGGCCGCGCCGTCGCGAACGATCTCCTGCCAGATGTTCA
>CAJCHN010000007.1 GCA_903970285.1 Rhodanobacteraceae bacterium
TCACATCGTCCATCGCCCGACGCAGGTCCGCGCCCGTCACCGGCTCATCGTTGCCCGAATCTCCCCGCCGCGGCCGGCTTCCATCCAGCTGCCCGCGATAGACCAGCCGCATCTGCGCATCGTACAGAAAGAAGTCCGGCGTGCACTCCGCTCCATAGCTCCGGGCCACTTCCTGAGTCTCGTCGAACAGGTAGGGGAACCGCCACCCCAGCCGATCCGCCTGCTGCTTCATCTCCGCCGGGCCATCCTCCGGATACGCCTCCACATCGTTCGAGCTGATTGCCACGATGCCGATGCGCCCTTCGTAGTCCTTGCCGATCCGCGCCAGTTCCGCCTCCACGTGCTTCACATAGGGGCAGTGCACGCAGACAAACATCACCAGCAGCCCATGCCGTCCTGTCCTCGATGTGCCGCCGCCAGGCATCAGGTTCGCCTGGTCCGAAGCCGCATCGTCCCACGCCATGGCAAACACATCGTCGCGTCCCACCGCGCGGCCCGACACCACGTCCAACAGCTCGAACGCCGGAGCCACCGTGCCCAGCTCCACCATCGCTGACTGCGTCCTCGACATCCAGATCCTCCCAGCCCCGCTCACGCCATCATAAGCGAGCCACCACCAGCTTTCACCGGCTTGCACCCAGCCCTGGCGCAGCAAACAGGGCCCGGACTCCGAAGATCAGCCACCTCGCCGATCCCCAGAACCCGGGCCCCAACCATCCAGCCGGTCCCAAAGCGTTACGCTCTGGAACCTGCCGGTTGTCTTACTGCACCGTCACCGAGACGGTGGTCGTCGCCGCGGTGGCTCCGCTCGCCGTGCCCGTCACCGTCACCGTATAGGTTCCGGCCGTCGTGCCGGGATTGCTCGGCGTCTGGACTGTCCCGCCGCCGCAACCCGCGCTGAAGCCAACCGCCGCCATCAGCACGATCGCACCCAGCAGCGTCGTCCACCGGCGCCGCCGAACCGGCATCACCAGGAACAGCAGCCCCGCCATCGCCACTCCGCCGCCGATCGGCAGCAGCCCCAGCCGCGGCTTCTGCATCGCTCCCGTCGTCGCCGCGGTCGTGTTCACCGTCAACGTCGCTGTGGCCGACGTGCTCGACCCGGAGGTCGCCGTCAACGTGCTCAAGGAGCAGGTCGGCGGGTCATTCTCGGTTGTCGGAGACACCGCGCAGCTCAGCGAAACGCCGCTCGCCGCCAGCCCGTTGCCCAGCGTTGCCGTAATGGTCGACGTGCCCATTCCACCCGGGGTGGCAATCGAAATCGACCCGCTGTTGCTCAGGCTGATCGTCGGAGCCGGCGCCGTCACCGTCACCGAGACCACCGTCGGCGTCGGCGTCGCCACGCCCGTCGCGCTGGCCGAGACCGACACCATGTACGCGCCAGCCGTGGTGGTCGATGTCGAAGTCACCGTCAGCAGCGCCGTCGCCGGAGCCGAGCCGGTAATCGAGACCGGCGTCACCACCGAGCAGGTCGGAACGCTGGTTCCCGTCGTCGGCGTCACCGCGCAGCTCAGCGCCACCGAACCGGTAAACCCGCCCGCCGGCGTCACCGAGATCGTCGACGTTCCCGAACCGCCCGCCGCCGGCAGCGTGATGGACCCGCTGTTGCTCAGCGCGATGGTCGGAGTCACCGCCGCCGCATTCACCGTCAGCGGAACCGTCGTCGTCGCCGTGGTCACGCCCGCCGCCGTCCCTGTCACCGTCACGGTATAGTTGCCGGTCGTCGTGGTCGCCGAGGTCACCACCGTCAGCGTAGAAGTCGCCGCCGTCGTGCCCGATATGGTCGCATTGCTGATCGTGCAGGTCGGCACGCTGGTCCCGGTGGTCGGAGTCACCGCGCAGGTCAACGCCACTGCACCCGTAAACCCGCCGGCTGGAGTCACCGTGATGGTCGACATCCCGCTGCTGCCCGCCGTGGTCGTGATGCCGCCGCTGTTGGTCAGCGCGATACTCGGCGTTGCGGTCACCGCGTAGGCTCCGTTCTGGATCGTCAACGTCGTGCCGGAGGGGGCATACGGCGAGTTCTGGGCCGGAGCATACTCGACGGTCAGCTCATTCGTGCCTTCAATCAGGTTTTCGCTCGTGACCGCCATCGTCGCTGTGGAGGTGTTTCCGCTGCCCGCCGTCAGCCCCGCCGAGGTGACAAAATATCCCCCCGGTGACACCAGGAACACGAACCCGGTGGGAGAGCCGTTGTTTCCGCTCCCCGTCACAGTCGCACTGATGGTCGTGAGCGTCGTGGCGCTGGTCGCGGTCTGGTTGGCCGTAGCCGAGGTCGTCGTGGATGCACCGCTATAGGTTCCGACCTGCTCTGTGAAGTTGCCGGTGGAAATCGCCTCGTAGTTGGTATCTCCCGCGTAGCTGATCGAAACGGTGTAATTCCCTCCAGAAATCCCCGCCGGCACAGGAATGACGGCGATGCCTTCTTCTAGCGAGGTATTCCCGTTGCCCGGAATCGGAGAGGCGTCCACCGCGGGCTGCAACGTCGCCGTGATCGGGCTTGAGCCCAGTCCTGTCACCGTGACCGTGCCCGTCGGCGGCGCAACCGGTACGAAGGTTCCGTTCACATAGTTCAACGTGTTGTCATTGGCGGAGTTGGACACCTCAATGATCAGCGTCTCCTGGCCGGTCGCGGCTTGCGCCATCCCCGGTGCGGCGAAGCTGGAGTAGGAAGTCTGAGAGTTGATGTCGGGAACATCCTGAGTCACCGTAAACGTCAGCGCCGACGATGTGCTCGGGTTATAGCTGTTGTCCCCGGAGTAACTCGCCGTCACCGAGTGGCTGCCCAGGGCGAATGGCGCGTTGTATTCCGCGTCGCCCTCTGCATTGACCGCCGCGGTGTTCAGGGTGGTTCCGTTATCGGCGAAGGTGACCGTCCCGGTGGGTTCGGTGAATGTCGCCGTGGAGCAACTGCTCGGCGGAGACGACACGACGCAGGTCGTGTAAAAGCTGGTCGGGACCGCCTCCCCGGAGAGCAGGACCTGGGTTCCGTACGGAATGCTCTTGCCGCTCGTCAGCGCCTGCTGGATCTGGTTCAGTCCCTCGAAGATGACCGAACTCGCCTCCGGCGCCACCGTGATCGACACCGGCGTCGACGTGCTCGCAGCGTTCGTTCCATCGCCGCTGTACGCGCCGAAGATGTTGTACGTGCCGCCCGGCAGGGAGTTCACGGTGCCGCTGTACGTGCCGCCGGAGACCGTGAACGTCGGGCTGCCGCCGGTGTAGAGAGTGCTTGCCCCCTGTGCCGCCTGCAGCGGCTCCGTGCTGGTCGTCTTCAGGGCCACGGAACCCGCGGCCGTCCCCGGCGTCACCGCACCGGAGACCGTGATCGCCGTGCCGTGCGTGAACATCGTCTGCGAAGGCGTCAGCGTTACCGTGGAGCCGGTGAACTTCACGTTCCCCCAGTTGTTCACCAGGTTCGCTGCGTCGATGGTGCCCAGCCCGCTGGCAGGGTCATAGCCCGCCGTCGCGTTGTACTCCGCCGTGGTTCCCGTGCCGATCTCGCCCTCGACCGTCGTTGAGCTGCCCGTGAGCGTTACCGCGCCGGTCACCGCAATGCAGTTGGGAGAAGCCGGATTGTAGGAGCACGGAACCGAATTGGTCCCGTTCACCACATCGTGGAACGCGGATGGAAACTGCGTCGCCAGGGGATAGAGCACAAAACCGGCCTGCCCCTGGGCTCCATACTTCTCATTCACCAGCGCCATGATGCCCGCGAACGCCGGGGTCGATGCCGAGGTACCGCCCACCCCCGAGATCCGCACCGGACCGGTCCCGTCGTTGGCCGTGTTGCAGTCCCCGTCGGCTGCGCAGATGGGGTAATAGGTCAGGTTGGCCCCATTGGCGGCGAACAGCGACAGGTCGGGAACATCGCGCACACTGTCGTTCGGAACACCGGCGCCGGTCTGCCACGATGGCTTGAGATAGCCCTTGCAACTGCCGCCGGTGTACTCATACGTGGCGGGAGTTCCCGTTGCGCAATTGCTCGCGCCTCCCCCGCCGCCCGCGATGGTCGTGCCGTCGCCCGCGGCATACTGATTGAGAAGATTCAGCCCGTATTGGCTGTCGTTCCACGGCTGCTCCGGCAGAGGAGCCTGCAGCGATGTCGTCGGGGTAGCGGTCTGGGCGCTTGCCGAGGTGTTCCACGCTTGATCGATCTGCGCGTTTTCCGTGCTGTTGATGGTGGTGCCATCTCCCGAGCTATAGGAGCTGTAATAGAAGTCCGTGCCGCCAACCGACACGTTATAGGGTGTGGAACCCAGGCCATTCACCGCCTGCCCATACACCGCGTACTGCTGCGAATCGGGGTTGTCGCAACCTGCTGAGCCGGAATCTCCCGACGACACCATCACCGTCTGCCCCTGCGCCGCGGCCTCCTCCCACAGATTACTGATTTCGGCGTTGAAAAAGGCTCCCTGCCCGCCTTCGCACCCGCTGAAGCTCAAGCTCAGCACCGGCGCGACGTCCGCGTACACCGCATGTTCAGCGGCCAGAATAAGTCCATTTTCGAGCGCGGTATCCCCGGCAATGACCAGGTCAATCTGCGCCAGAGGCGCAACCGACCCCGAAATCTCCACGTCCAGGTAGGCTTCGCCCGCCGCGCCATTGGGGCCGTCCGGGTTGTTCACTCCATCGATCCCAGGATCGTTGCCGTCGATGATCACGTTCACGGTGCTTGCCGGCAAACCGAACAGCGAGCGATATTCCGCCACCAGCGTCGGGTTGATGTTCGACTCATTGATGATCCCGATCGTCTGCCCGGCACCCTTCGTTCCCGCCGTGTACAGCGGATTGAGATCGTACTGCACCGCGAAGTCACCCGGGGCGATGGGGAAGGTGATGGGGCTGGTGCCCGTATAGGTCCAGTTCGGCGTCGCCTTGTGCGTCGCCGGATCGTACATCGCCGTACCGTTCAGCTTCATGTCGCTCTTCAGCGGGAAGTTGTTCAGCGACGAAAATCCGCCCAGCACCGGCGCCAGAGCCGCGGGAATCTGGGGGTCGGTGGCATTCGCATAGCGCGTCTGGCCATTGACCTGGTACTTGTGAATCTGCGTGTGGAACGCCTCACGGAACTGCCCCACGTTGCCCGTGACCTCCAGCACCTGCCTGCCGGCAAGCACCTTGCTCACGCTCAGTCCGTGTTTCCCCAGCCAGGCCGTGAGCGTCGCCACATCGGCATCGGAGGGGCCAAAACGCTGGCCGAACTGGTCCGGCGTCAGCCACTTGTGGTACGCCGCCGTGCCCGGCGTGTGCATGTCCTGGATCAACTGCTGCAGATCCGCCTCCTGGGCCGCGCTCCGCTTCATCACCAGGTGGATTCGCCCCAGCGACATCCCATCCGGAGCCGCGCCCCGATCATTGGCCGCATTGGCCAGACGATGCACCGTTCCCTTCACCGATACCAGCTGCGCCTCGTCGATCGGGTGCGTCAGCCGCGTCGCCACCGGCGCCACGGCCGGCGATGCAGACGTCTGCCCGCGGCCGAACCCCGGCATCAGCAGCATCATCAGGGAAAAAACAAGACCAGCAAGGGAGGAGGGGCGGAGGGCAAACTTCAAAGCCGGAACACGCATGGAAGATTCCTGTCTGATGAGGAGCAAATGCACTGCGACAGCAGGATCGAAGCCAGACCTGCAGCAAGCCGGGTGGTCGAATCCTGCCACGTACAAGGGCCGGGGAAATCAGGTGATGCCAAGCTGATTCGGGAATGCACTGCGAAGTAAGTTCGTTTGTATGCGCTCACCTGCGGAGTGTCAAGACAGGGTGCTCTGCAACCTCCAATGAGTTCCGCCTGTAAATGCAGACAAACCCAGCCTCGGCAGAAAGTTGCGGAGGCATTCCGACAGCACGGAATATTCTTACGCCGCCCGCACCTTCAACCGAACGCAACCGAGCGCGTCCCCACCCGTAACCCGCAAGTCTCCGGCCAGACGCAGGATGTATGCCGCTCCGATCACAGCCCTTCAGAAACGAGTCAGAAGCGGGGCATCTCCTTTGCCAATCCCTCGCACCCGAAGCATCACTTCTTCCCTAAACCATCCGCACGTATCCTCGTGTCTGTCATGGTCTCCCGCACCCTGCCCGGTGGACGCGTCGCGCCGCATACCCTGCCCCGCGGCGTCAATCAACGTCCGCTCTGCCGCTGGTGCGAGCTCGAGATCCTCGCTCCGCGCCGGCGCACCTTCTGCTCCGACTACTGCGTCCACCAATGGCGCCTGCGCACCGACCCCGGTTACCTGCGCGATCAGGTCTTCGCCCGCGACCGCGGCATCTGCGCCCTCTGCCAGGCCGACACCCTCGCCATCTTCGCCGCGCTCAAGCGCTCCCGGGGCCGGGCTCGCCAGGCTGGACTTTCGTTTTATGGCATGAAAACGATCTCCAGCCGCCGCTCCCTCTGGGACGCCGACCACATCCTCGCGGTCGCCGAAGGCGGCGGCCAGTGCGACCTCGACAACCTCCGCACCCTTTGTGTTCCCTGCCATCGAGAGGTCACCGCGAGCCTTCGCATGCGCCTGGCAGCACAAAAACTGGGGAACAACCTTTACGCGATGAAAGAACCAGCCGCTCCTCCGCCGCCGGAAATCCAGAATGGGACAACCGGCGCCCGTCCTCTGGCTCTCTAAAGGGGAAGTACGGCAGTGCTCATGTTCGACCGAGCCCATCTCACCGGAGCCTTTCGAACCATGCCAGCTCTCCGCGATTTCATCCCCCGTCTGGGCCTCAAGCCCGAGTCCATCTGCTCGAACTGCTGTCAGATTGTTCGCCCGTCGCCGCAGGCTCCCACACTTGCCCAGGCGCAGGCCATTCACCGGTGCGGCGAGTTCTCGCTCAACACGGTCATGCGGTAGGCCGTTTTCGTCCCTCAGCCTTGCATGACATGTGGTGCAATGCACCTGCGCGCACCTTCCTGTTCCACCCCTAAATCCTTTGCTTTGAAGAAGATAGGCAAGAAGTGGAGGAGGGGGAGGGTCAAACCACAAACCGAGCCGCCCCGCCCTCGCTCAGACGTTTCTGCTAGCCTCCAGACTGGAGCCTCGTTCCCTCATGACTTCAGTCGTTCAGCATCCAGTCGTCCAGCCTGCCGCCATCGAGACCCACGAGCTCACCAAGGGCTACCGCACCACCATCGCGCTCCACCCGCTCACGCTCTCCATCCCGCGCGGCGCCGTCTTCGCCCTCGTTGGCCACAACGGAGCCGGCAAGACCACCCTCATCAAGCTGCTCATGAACATGATCCGGCCCACCGCCGGCTCCGCCACCATCCTCAACAAATCCACCCTTTCGCTCACCGGCGACGACTTCACCCGGATCGGTTACGCCAGCGAGAACCAGGAGCTGCCCGACTGGATGACGGTTCGGCAGTTCCTCTCCTACCTCAAAGGCTTTTACCCCGAATGGGACGATGCGCAGCTGGTCCAGCAGCTTGAACTGCCGCTCGACCGGAAGCTGAGGCATCTCTCCCGCGGCATGCTGATGAAGGCGGCAATGGCCTCCGTGCTGGCCTTCAATCCCAGCCTCATCCTGCTCGACGAGCCCTTCTCCGGGCTCGATCCGCTGGTGCGGGACGAGCTGATCGAAGCCCTCATGGCGCGCGTCCGCCCGCGCTCGCTCGCCGCCACCGAGGCTCTCGCAGGCGTGCCCGAATCCGAACGGCCCACCATCCTCATCTCCTCGCACGACCTCGCCGAGATCGAGTCCTTCGCCACCCACATCGGCTTCCTCCACCAGGGCCGCCTGCTCTTCGCCGAGGAACTCCGGTCGCTCTCCGCCCGCTTCCGCGAGATCACGGTCACGCTGCCGCCGCCCACCGGCGACGCTCCCGCTGTCCTGACCCGGACCGGCGCGCCCGTCCCCGACTCCTGG
>CAJCHN010000008.1 GCA_903970285.1 Rhodanobacteraceae bacterium
CGGCCTGCAAAACCCCACCACCAAGGCCACGGAAGAGACCCTCTACTCGAGCACCATGGCCTGCCCGGACTGCGGCATCAACGTCGCTAAGCTCGAGCCACGCAGCTTCTCCTTCAACTCCAACTACGGCGCCTGCCCCGAGTGCCACGGCCTTGGCAGCATCTACGACTTCGACCCCGCCAAGACCATCACCGACTGGTCCAAACCCCTGCTCGACGGCGCCATGGGGCCCGGCTCCGGCTCCGCGTATCTCCTGAAACTCATCAAGCTCGCTGCCGACAAGTACAAAATCAACCTCAAGCTCCCCTTCGCCGACCTGCCCAAACCGCAGCAGGACCTGCTGCTGTACGGACCGCCCAACGGCGAGGCCGGCCGCACCGGCTTCCACGGCATCTTCGCCTACCTGCGCGCCAATGTCGACGAGACCAAATCCGAGGGCTACCGCGAGTACATGATGCAGTACATGTCGGCGACCACCTGCCCGAAATGCCAGGGCAGGCGCTTGCGCCCCGAGTCGCTCGCTGTCTCCATCCCCATCGGTCAAGAGGCCCGGTCCATCGCCGACTTCACCGGCCTGTCACTGGCTCGCGCCCTGACCGGCGCACGCAGCATGACCTTCACCGGCCGCGAGCAGCTCATCGCCGATCGCCTGCAGAAGGAGATCATCGAGCGGCTCGAGTTCCTCAACGCTGTCGGCCTCGGATACCTCTCGCTCGACCGCTCCGCCGCCACCCTCTCCGGCGGCGAAGGCCAGCGCATCCGCCTCGCCTCGCAGATCGGTTCGCGCCTCCGCGGCGTGCTCTACGTGCTCGACGAACCCTCCATCGGACTGCACCAGCGCGACAATCAGCGCCTCATCTCCGCGCTCGAGCGCCTGCGCGACCTGGGCAATACCGTGCTTGTCGTCGAACACGATGAAGACACCATCCGCAAAGCCGATTACGTCCTCGACCTCGGCCCCGGCGCCGGCAAGAACGGCGGCTTCCTCATGGCCGACGGCACCCCCGCCCAGATCATGGCGAATCCTGCCAGCATCACGGGTCAGTATCTCGCCGGCAACATTGATATCGTCACCCGGCCTGCGCGCGCCACCACCAACGCCGACGGCGTCGAAGTGCAGGATCATGGTCCTCGACCACTCACCGGCCGCTGGGTCACCGTTGAAGACGCCCGTTCCCACAACCTGCGCAACGTCACCGCCCACTTTCCCATCGGCGTCATGACCGTCGTCACCGGCGTCTCCGGCTCCGGCAAGTCGACGCTTGTCAATGACATCCTCTACCGCGCACTGGCAAAAGAGCTGTATGGCTCCAGAGAGGAACCCGGCCAGCACGGCAAGGTTCTCGGCGTCGATCAGCTCGACAAGGTCATCCAGATCGACCAATCGCCCATCGGCCGCACGCCGCGCTCGAATCCCGCGACCTATACCGGCGTCTTCAGCGCCATCCGCGACTTGTTCGCCATGCTGCCCGAGGCGCGCGAGCGCGGCTACAAGCCCGGGCGGTTCTCGTTCAATGTGCAAGGCGGACGCTGCGAGGCCTGCCAGGGTGAAGGCCAGCGCCGCATCGAGATGAACTTCCTGCCCGACGTCTACGTCCTCTGCGAGGTCTGCAACGGGCGCCGTTACAACCAGGAGACGCTGCAGGTACGCTTCAACGGCTACAATATCGCCGACCTGCTCGACCTTTCCATCGCCGACGCCGTGCCCATCCTCAGAGACATCCCGAACGTCGCCGTGAAGCTGCAGACCCTGGTCGACGTCGGCCTCGGCTACGTGCATCTCGGGCAGTCCGCGACCACGCTCTCCGGCGGCGAAGCCCAGCGCATGAAGCTGGCCCGGGAACTCTCCAAGCGCCAGACCGGACGCACCCTCTACCTGCTCGACGAGCCGACTACCGGCCTCCACTTCGACGACGTCCGCCGCCTGCTCGACGTGCTCCATCGCCTCACCGACCTCGGCAACACGGTCATCATCATCGAGCACAATCTCGACATCATCCGCAACGCCGACTACCTGCTCGACCTTGGCCCCGAAGGCGGAGAGTTCGGCGGAACCATCGTCGGCCACGGAACTCCGGAAGAGCTCGCTTCCGTGGCGGCCAGCCACACCGGCCACTTCCTGCGTCCGCACTTCCCCGGTCTGCAGGTCATCGAGCATGACAATCCCAGCGCCGGTCCGCAGCGCATCGTCTCTACTCCCGACCCGGTCAAGGCGGCGAAGACGAAGTTCATCGCGCCCGAAAAGAAGACCGGCCGTCCCACCGCCAAGGCCCCAGCGACGAAAGCCGCTGCCAAAGGGTCACAGGCCAAGAAAGCCGCAGCGAAAAAGACCGCAGCCCGGAGAAGATCGGCGCAATGACCTCACCCGTCATCGCTCCGCCGCCGCCCACGCCGCGGCGCATCCCCAACCTCCTGCACCTGCTGGCCTTCCTCGCGGTCACCTTCTTCTGCCTGCTGCTCTGTGAAGTTCTCCTCGCCGCTCTGCATCCGCACGACATCCTCGGCACCCTGCAGAATCAGCGTCTTCAGCTCTTCGCCAATATCACCTGCTACGTGCTCGCGCTGGGTGCGGCGATGCTCGTCTTCCCGCTTTTCTGGCGGCGTTCCTTCTCCGACGGCATCGCCTGGAACGCCGCAAAAGCCGGCCCCGCGCTGGCCGTACTAGGGCTCGCGCTCGGCTTCGTCACCCAGGCCGGCTCCAGCCTGCTGCCCATCCCGAAAAAGCTTCCGATAGAAAAGATGTTCCAGGCGCCCGGCATCATCTGGGTGCTCACCGCCTTCGGCGTGCTCGTGGCCCCGCTGTTCGAGGAGATCGTCTTCCGCGGTTTCCTGCTCCCCTCCATCGCCATCATCGTGGACTACCTGCGCCTTCCGCGCCGGCTCGACGCCCTGGACGAATGGCGGCTTGCCGACACCTTCTCCCCGCCCGCTCTCATCTTTGCATCGCTCATCACCAGCATCTTCTTCGCCCTTATCCACGCCCCGCAGTTAGGCTTCTCGTGGCCGGCGGTCGCGCTGCTGATGGTGGTTTCTTTGGTGCTCTGCTACATCCGCATCCGTACCGGCTCCGTCGCCGCCTCTACACTGGTCCACGCCTGCTACAACCTCTCCGTCTTCATTACGCTCTTCGTTTCAACCGGCGGATACCGTCATCTGGACAAGCTCTAGCGCCATGCACATGCTCAGCACATCTGCTAGCATCGCAGCCATGGCAGGCTTCGCAGCGCAACTGGAACCCGCAATCCACCGCGCCGTCGTCCTGCTGCGAAAGAGCGAGAAGCAGAAGCTGGAGCAGCTCGCCGCGACCCGGAACCTCCGGAGACCTTCCCACCATGTCTTCTGACATCAAGCGCATGGACAGCCGCACCGATAAAATGCTTGAAGAGCATCGCAGCCTCGACCGCCGCCTCATCAAGATCGAGGTGATGGTGGATCTCGCCAAACCCCATCAGCCGCGCCGGCGCACCCCGAAAGAACTCACATAGTGCCTGAACCTTCTCCACGCCAAGCCCTCCTCGACCTTATCGCCAGGCTCTCGTTCACTCCCGGCGACTTCGTTCTCGCCTCGGGCGCCCGTTCGGACTTCTACATCGACTGCCGCATCACCACGCTCCACGCCGAAGGCGGACGCCTCGCCGGGATCGTGCTGCTCGACCTTATCCGCGAATACTTCCCCACCGCCGTCGCCATCGGCGGACTCACCATGGGCGCCGACCCGCTGGTCTCGAACACCGCCTCCGCCTCTGCCTGGGAGTTGGCCGACTATCGCGAATTCCTGGAGCTTGACCCGGAAGAAGACCACGGCGCCGAACCCACGCTGCTGCACGGCTTCCTCGTCCGCAAAGCCGAAAAAACCCACGGCACCGGCCGCCGTCTCGAAGGCTTCCTGCAGCCCGGCGCCCCGGTCGTCATCGTCGACGACGTCTGCACCACCGGCGGCTCGACGACCACCGCGATCGAGGCTACCCGCAGCGCCGGCATGAACGTCATCGGCGTCCTCTGCCTCGTCGACCGCCAGCAGGGTGGCCGCGAAAACATCGAGCGCGCCCTTGCCGAAATCCCCCTGGGAAGGGATGACGACGACAACGCAACCACTCCCACCTTCCATGCCCTGTTCACCGCAAACGACGTTCGCCGCGCCCACGCCGGGCTTCCGCTATCCTAGACACCGTCACATACCCGCTGCGTCAGGAGACCTCCATGCCCCTTGCTCAAATCCTCCCCTCGGCGCCGGGCCGCTCTCTGTTTGCCTACGCGTCTCACGAATCCCCATCCGACAGCCGCCTCTATCGAGTTCTCTCCGCCGGGGTCAGCAAAGTTCCTGAAGTCACGCTCGGCTTCTGGATCATCAAGATTGCCGCCACTACACTCGGTGAGACCGGCGGCGACGCCCTCTCCATGTCGCTCAACCTCGGCTACGCCACCAGCACCTTAATCTTCTTCGCCCTGTTCGCGGTCTCCGTCGCCGCTCAAATTCGCGCAAAGACTTTTCATCCGCCTCTCTACTGGCTGGTCATCGTCGCTACCACCCTCGCCGGCACCACCATGGCGGACTTCGCCGACCGCTCGCTCGGCATCGGTTACCCCGGCGGCGCGTCCATTCTCTTCGCGCTCGTCCTCATGGTCCTCGGCATCTGGCGCTACACCCAGGGCTCAGTCTCGGTCAACCACATCACCTCGCCTAAGGTGGAAGCCTTCTATTGGACAACCATCCTCTTCTCCAATACCCTCGGCACCGCCCTCGGAGACTGGGTCGCTGACGCCGGCCCCGGCTACGAAGGCGGCGCGCTCATCTTCGCCGGAGCCCTTGCCATCATCGCCGCGCTCTATTTCTTCACCAAAGCACCCCGCACCGTGCTCTTCTGGTCAGCCTTCATCCTCACCCGCCCACTCGGTGCCACCCTTGGCGACCTCCTTACCAAGCCGCACGCCAACGGCGGCCTCAACCTCAGCCGCTTTACCTCCACGGCCGCGATAGCCGTCTTCATGATCCTCTGCATCTTCCTCTTCCCCCAGCGCGCCGGCGATCACCCCGGAGCCGACAAAGCAGCCTGAATCCTCACCGCGATTCACTCCAGCCAACGGCAATCAACCCGGGAAGTTCTTGTGTCCTCGCGCACAACCCCGGAGGCAGTCGGTAGTCGTATCCGGCGAGGGGTGGGACGTTACTGGAAACCAACCCCCACCTCTCCGCAAAGCCCGGAACCCAGAGCCGGTATCCCCGAGAGAGATATTTCTAGGTAGCTCGTCTCGCGCAGAACAAGGCGCACAAGCCCTTCGATCGCTCTCTGGACCGAATCCTCTTCGGACTTTCCCTGCTGGGAAGACGCATGGCGCACCCGCCCCCGCCCGATCGCGAATCATGCAGTAGACATCCTGCCAAAACCGGTGCGAGATAGAGGATGCAGGTGCAGTCGTCAGAAGGCGAACCGGCCACCGATCGTCGGGGCAAAGTTGCTGTTGTGCAGGTACGGCACACCCGGACCGTGCGGTATGGCGATGGACAGACCGCCCACCACGAAGGAATACGCCAGCCCGGCGAAGCCATCGAAGCGCTTGGTGAAGTGATGGTCCGCATAGAGCGAACCCTCGTCCAACTGGCCCGCGCAGGAGGCCCGGAAGCTCGCAGACGTGCAGGTCTGCGGCACCCGGAAGTCGTTCTGCAGCTGCCCATACCAGGCAAACGTGACGTCGGTCTTGCTGTCGTACGCGTACTTCACGCCCGTCCACCAGATCTGCAATCTCTTTTCAGAGTCCAGATTGTTGTCTTCGACACCGCTCATGAAATAGCCGCCCTGGTCCGACGCGCCGATACCCAATGGATCGTGCGGGTTATTCTGCCAGATGTACTCGTAGCCGAGAAAGAACTTGAACTGCTCGCCCGTGTATTTGGCAGCCGCGAGAAACGCGTTGTTATCAGTCACAATGCCATAGACCGTGTCGTCGGTCGAAATCAGGTTCGGGTCAGAGCACCCCGCGGTCGCGCACGAGATCGGGTTGGTGTTGATGCTGTCCGTGGTCGACTGAAAGGACTGGGTCACGCTCTGCGGCCCCAGCAAGGGGTTCAACACGCTGATCGCCTGGTTGTAGTGTTGATATACCAGGTCGGCGGAGAACTTCTGATAGCTGCCGCCCAGATCGCCCGCATAAGCATTGTTATGCGCCGTCTCCGGCGTACAGCTTTGCGCCGTAAAGGTAGCTGAGGCCGAGTAGCAGCCGCCACTTCCGTCAGCGAACTTATACATAGCGCCCAGATGCGCCGGCCCAAAATTCACACGATACTTCACCGCGTCGTCCCACCGGCTGTCCTCGGTGTCGCCGCCGCCGGCCATGGTGCCGTTATACCCAATGTAGGAGAAGGCATAGCTCCCGCCGGCTGGATCGTACTGCAGCATTGCATCCGTGCCCAGTGAGCGCTGCCGTCCGAAGGTCAGCGTGCCCACCTTCTCAGACGAAACCCCGCCATAGTATTCGTCGTTGAAAGGCTGGCCCGCGCGTGCGCCGTCGATGGCAATCGAATAGCTGCTCCGTGGAAGCCCGTTGTTGATAATGTCGGTCCGGGACGCGTTCGCCAGCAGGCCGGACTGCGGGTTGATGCCGGTGGAAGCGTTGAAGACGGCAAACCAGCCCGGCGCCACCTCGATCTTGCCCCTTACCCCGAAGCCCGTCTGCTGCAGGTTGTTCGGGGCAATCAGAAAGCGGTGCTCATAGCCGTTCCGATTCACCAGCGACTCGCCTTCATAGTTGTAGCCGTTCTCCGGCAGCCCGTGGCTCACCCACCCAAACCCAACGTCATACGCCCCGTACAGCGTGATGCCGTGCCAGGTCAGCGCGTCGGAAGCCTGCGGAGCGGTCGCCGGTTCACTCGTCTGCGGCTGCGCCGGAGCCTGCCCTGCTGCTTGCGCCTGGCCGATCTCCGCGCCCCCGCTCAAGCTTTCCCTGCCCCACCCTGGGCTCGCGACCCTTGAGCCGCTCGCAGTCAGCTGTACCGGATCCTCCCCTGAAGCCAGCAGAGAGAACTTGTGCACAGCTGGCGCGCTCTTGTTGGTCGCGGGTACGGCTGCGCCCGGCGCGACATCCGGCGTTGCCACCGGAACCTCGGGAAGGGCTGCGGCGGCGGCCGCACTCCCCGAAAAGCTCGTTCCAGTTTGCCCCCACACCGGAAACGACCCTGTCGCAAGCCACAAAAGAGACAACTTCGCCTTGTTCACACTTCCTCCCGAATCACCGTCAGCAAAGACTCAAATTCGTGTTCGTTTGTATGCAGATAAGCATAACGAATTTTTCCGGTTTGCGAAGGATCGAAGAGCTTGAAGAGCTTGAGCAATCCTAGGCGATGAACCTTGTTGCGTCGGCTCGATAGGCATCCCTGACCGGCGCGCTAACCGGCCACGACACTCAACGCACGTTTAAAGGAAGGGTTCGCTGCGGCGAAAGAAGCGATGGCTTCGGCCTGCGCCGGCTTCGCGCATCGAGCCATGCCAGGAGTGCGGATGTGCTCCTGGGCTTCTTCTACCCATCCGGTCCGGTCGGACCACGCAGAAGCTGCACTCGAATCCCGGCCCAGCATCCGGCGATGATGCGGAACGCTGGGCTACTCCGGTTGTCTAACGTCTTGCGTGCGGACCTCGCCATGCCTCAGGTTCTTGGTGGATGGCGGTCCTCCGCTGGGAGCCGCACCTGGCAGAGGATGGGCTCGCCTTGACGATCAACGTTTCCGCCCCCTATAGTGGCCGCTCACATCGATCCCGGTAGTCTCTCCCTTTTGGCTGCGCCAGGCCCAGCACCTTTCCCGGTCGAGGAGATTCCAATGAGCACAATGCAGACTCAACCTGTCGATACGGACCGGCTCAACGCCTTTTTAGGAAAGTTCGTCAACGATCTGGGGGCCTCAGTACACGCCGGCATGGTGGTCATTGGGGAGAAGCTTGGGCTGTACAAGGCGCTGGCTGGCGATCCCATGACTTCGAAAGAACTCGCCCGCAAGACCGGAATGGACGAGCGCTATCTTCGAGAATGGCTGGCCTCTCAGGCGGCTGGCGGGTACATCACCTACGACGACTCGACTCACAGGTTCTCTCTTACGCCGGAACAAGCCTTCACCCTCGCCGACGGAGAAAGCCCCGCGTATCTGCCGGGTGCATTCGAACTCGCTCTCGGCGCCCTCGCCGCCGTTCCCCGCATTGCCGACTCGTTCCGCACCGGAGCCGGCATGGGCTGGCATGAACACGCAGACGGCGTCTTTCATGGATGTGAAAAGTTCTTTCGCCCTGGTTACGCGGCAAACCTTGTCACTTCGTGGATTCCCGCGCTCGATCATGTGCAGGCGAAACTCGAGCGCGGCGGCCGAGTCGCCGACGTTGGTTGCGGCACCGGAGCCTCTACATTGCTCATGGCGAAGGCCTTCCCGAAATCCAGGTTTTTCGGCTTCGATTACCATGACAAGTCAGTCGAAGCGGCAAACGAAAAGGCGCGGCAGGAAGGTCTCTCCGATCGCGTAACGTTCGAAGTCGCGAAGGCGAAGGAGTTCCCCGGCAACGACTACGATTTCGTCGCTGTCTTCGATTGCCTCCACGATATGGGAGACCCGATCGGCGCCGCGACGCATGTCCGCAAATCACTGGCCCCGGGTGGTACATGGATGATCGTAGAACCTTACGCCGGGGATGAACTGAAAGATAATCTCAACCCTGTTGGCCGCGTCTACTACTCTTTTTCCACGCTGCTTTGCACCCCTTGCTCGCGCTCTCAGGAAGTAGGACTTTGCCTCGGTGCCCAGGCTGGAGAAGCGGCTATCCGCGGCGTTGCCCTTGAAGCCGGTTTCTCGCATTTCCGTCGCGCCGCCGAAACACCTTTCAACATCGTCTACGAAGCACGCGCCTAAGCGGGCGCCCCTTGGGAAAGCGGAATCGCGCTTCCCACTGCTACCGACTCGCTTCTCGTTCATGAGTGCGGGTCTCCCTGCACCCGGGCACTGTGCCACTCCTAGGGTTTGCTCTCGTCCGGCAGCTTCTGTTCCACCTGCGGAGTCACCGGCTCCTTCGGACCCAGCAAGACCTGTAGCCCCACATAGGCAATCCAGCTCGGCTGACTGTTGAAGGCAGAGATGGTCTGAAAGCTTCGGCCGCCCATCAGCAGCAGGTTCAGCGTCTTGGCCCGGTTCAGCGTCTGCCTCCCACCCAGGCCGAGCGTGCTCTGGCGCTGTTTGGGAACACCTGTGGTGAACTGGCCCACACCCTGTCCCACGGCGACGCGATTGGCGTCCTGCTGATCGTACAGCTCGAGGTAGGCTTCGGTGCGCTCACTGAACTCGTGGCCCACCAGCAGGCCGCGGCCCCAGCTTTGCGGCACGGCATGGTTGCCGAAGTTATAGCCAACCTCACCGTCGAAGCGCACCGGACCGACGCGCGCATTCACCTCCAGCGGCAGAAAAAAACTGGGCCCCGGAGCGACCAGGCCGCGCGGCACGGCACGCGTCGGATTATCCAGAAATAGCTGCGGGTACGTCGAAACGCTCAGGTTCACGACCGGCTCGGCTGCCTCATCCCCTGCCGGCGAATCGCCCGCCTGCGAGGCAGGACTTGCAGCCGCCGACCGGGAAGGACGGAACACCCCGAGCAGCCCGGTTCCAAAGCGATTCTTCACCCACGGATCATCGGGATGATGCTCGTAGAACCGCCATTTGATTCCCAGCAGACTCTCCCCAAGGCCGCCGATCACCTGGCCGGGCACCGCCGGCTGATTCGGCCGCGCAGCCAGAGGACGCGTCTCCTCAATGGCAATCGGAATTTCGTACTTCAACTGGATCCGGTCGCCGAGGCCGTAGTTGAAGTCGAAGTCGGGTACCTGGTACGCCCCGGCTGCCGGATTGCGATCGCCAATCCACCCGAAATTAATCTCCCAGTGCTGGTTACCAGGCGTCTCCGGGTCGTCCGTGCGGAACGGGGGACCGCCCTGCCCCCGGCATGCAGCCGTGACCAGAACCAGGCAGGCAAGGATCAGGCGGCGAGCCCAGCAGAATGCCGGAGAAAAAGCCTTCCCGGAAGAACGGCCAGGGACATTGAACCAATCGAGAATCATCCGATTTCATTATTCACCAGGCGGCTTCATTCCTTGGAGACCATCCGTTGCCCACCCGGAAAAGTGCCGCGCAAAATCGTGCACGTTAATGGCCAACGAAAAAATAAAGCTTTTCTGGTCCGACTTAACTGTCGTGGTTTGAATACTTTGCCTACTTTATGCCGGGAGTGGGGAGGCAGCATAACTCCCGTCCACGATAAACTGGAAGTCACATGATCCCCACCCTCGAATGGCTTCCTGAAGGCGTCTCCTTCCTCGATCAGACCAAGCTTCCCCTCGAAGAAACTTACGTCCTCGCCACCGATTACAAGCAGGTCGCCACGGTCATCCGCGACATGATCGTTCGCGGAGCCATGGCCATTGGCGTCTCCGGAGCCATGGGCGTCGCGCTCGGCATCCTGCGCAGCACCGCCAACGACATCGAAACCCTCAACGCCGAAGTCGTCGCCATCTGCGATCACCTCGCCGCCACTCGCCCCACCGCGGTGAATCTCTTCTGGGGCATTGGGCAGATCCGTGATCTCTACGACGCCCTCGCCGCCGCCAACACTCCGATCCCCGAGATCAAGGACGCCGTCGTCACCCGCGCCCGCCAGATGTATGACGAGGACATCGCCGCCTGCAGGCAGCTTGGCGACTTCGGCGCCGAGCTCCTCCCCCGCAAGGGCACCGTCCTCACCCACTGCAACGCCGGCGCGCTCGCCGCGTGCGGTTACGGCTCCGCCCTCGGCGTCATCCGCTCCGCGGTCGCTCGCGGACACCAGATCGACGTCTTTGCCGACGAGACCCGGCCCTACCTCCAGGGCGCGCGCCTCACCGCCTGGGAGCTGATGAAGGACAACATTCCAACCACCGTCCTGTGCGACAACATGTCCGCCCACCTGATGAAGCAGGGCCGCATCCAGGCCGTCATCGTCGGCGCCGACCGCATCGCCGCCAACGGCGACACCGCCAACAAGATAGGCACCTACGGTGTCTCCATCCTCGCCAGGGAGCACGGCATCCCGTTTTACGTCGCCGCCCCTTGGTCCACGATTGACATCCATACCGCGCACGGCGACCTGATCCCGATCGAGCAGCGCAACCCGCGCGAGGTCACTCATTCGAACGGCATTCAGATGACCCCGTCCGGCGTCGCCATCGAGAATCCCGCCTTCGACGTCACGCCCGCAAGGTACATCTCCGCCATCATCACGGAACGCGGCATCCTGCGCGCACCCTTTACTGAAGCGATCCGCCGCATGGCCGAGGGCGCAAGACCCGCGCGAGAGATTCTGGAAGCCCAGACGATTTGAACTAAAGCGATTTTTCTCGCTCAACCTGAGACTTTCCTGCGGTTCGCGCGTTCTCCTCTTCAGAGGCATCCAACCCCGTAGAACCCCAAGGTACGCCCGCAATGAAGACTGTTCCCGCTGCGCTTTTCGCCGGATTTGCCCTCACCCTCGGCCTGTCCTTCCCCGCCTGCCTTGACGCTCAGAACCCACCTTCAGCCCAGCCTGCGCCCTCAGCGTCAACAGCGCCCGCCGCCTCAACAGCTCCACCAGCGTCAACAGCGTCCGCCGCCCAGACGCCAGCCGGCGCACCGCTGCCCACGCTTCAGGCCCGCGCCAAGCTCGTCATTGTCGACGTCGTTGTCACCGACGGCAACCATCATGCCATCCACGGCCTCAAGAAAGACCAGTTCACCCTGCTCGAAGATCGCAAACCCGAGACCATCAAGGCCTTCGAGGAGCACTCGGCGCCCACCGCCGCTGAACTCGCAAAATATCCGCCGCTGCCAAAGCTGCCGCCAGGCATCTTCTCCAACTACGTTCCCGCGCCGTCCGGCGATCGCCCGGTCAACGTGCTGCTGCTCGACGCCCTGAACACTCCCATCTCCGACCAGCAATATGTCCGTTCGCAGCTGCTGGACTACCTCAAGCATGAGCAGCCCGGCACCAGCATCGCCATCTTCGGACTCTCCAGCCAGCTCGTCATGCTGCAGGGTTTCACCTCCGACCCCAACCAGCTTCGCCAGGTGGTCGAGAAGCAGGGTGGCAAAGGTTCCATCATCCTCGACAACACGGTCGGCGGCGAAGCCCCTACCGAGGCGCTCTCCGACCAGGTTGCCGACCTGCAGCAGCAAAGCCCCGGCGCCGGCCTGCAGAATACCGGCCCCACCTACTCCGACATCGTCTCGAACCTGAAGACCTTTGAAGACATGCAGCAGACCTTCGAGTACCGCCTGCGCATCCAGTACACGCTCGATGCCATGAACGAGCTCGCCCGCTACCTCTCCAACATTCCCGGGCGCAAGAATTTGATCTGGTTCTCCGGCTCGTTCCCGCTCAATATTCTTCCCACCGCCGAAGGCGGCGATCCCTTCGCATCCCAGCTCAACATGGAGCACGAGTACCACGAAACCACCAACCTGCTGGTCCGCGCCCAGGTCGCCGTTTACCCGGTGGACGCTCGCGGTCTGCAGACTTCGCCCGTCTTCAACGCCGCCAACGCCGGCAGCCGCTACAGCAACCCATCCGCCTTCACCCGCGACGTCAATCGCTTCAACCAGGCCAATGTGGCCGAGCATCAGACCATGGCCACCATGGCCTCCGACACCGGCGGCCAGGCCTTCTTCAACACCAACGGACTCTCCCAGGCGGTCAGCACCGCCATCGAAGACGGCTCCAACTACTACACCCTCGCTTATACCCCCACCGACGCCCGCTACAAGAACGACTTTCGCCACATCGAGGTGAAGCTAGCCGCGCCGGGCTATAGCCTCAGCTATCGCCGCGGCTACTACGCCGACGATCCGGACACCCCGGGGACCACCACGGCGGGCTCTGCCACTCCGGCACCCGACGCTGCCAACGCCGACGCGCTCATCGGCGAAAGCCTGATGCAGAAGGCCATGCAGCATGGCGTTCCCGGCTCCACGCAGATCGTCTACACCGTTCGCGTTCTGCCCGACGCCGCGCCCGGTGTCACGGAAAACGACCTCGCCCCCAACAATGTCGCCAATGGCCAGGGCTTCAGCCCGATCAAGCCGCCGTACCGCCGCTACCGCGTCGATTTCGGCGTCGACCCAAGCAATATCGTCTTCACCACCACGCCCGACGGCGTCTACCACGGCGCCATCGACTTCGACTGCTTCCTCTACGACCCCGACGGTCGCGTGCTCAACTCCGTCTCCAACAAGATCAGCCTCGCGCTCCCCGCCGCGCGCTACCTGAGCATGATGAAGACCGGCGGCATCACCTTCCACCAGGAGATCAGCGCACCCGCCAAGGGCGATACGAGCCTGCGTACCGGCGTCCACGATCTCACCAGCAACCACATCGGCTCCGCCGAAATTCCTCTTTCCCTGGTCAAAAACCTGCCGCCGCTTCCTGTGCAGCCTCAACCTCCTGCCAAATAGCCGGGTCAGCTGCGCGCTCCGCGCTTGTCCACTTCCCGCCGGGGTTTATCGTGGGGTGTGGCCCTTCGCATCGCGCAGCCCTCTAACTCGCGCAACCCGCACCACCCCATGCAGGCGCATCTCCCGCAGATTCTGAATCCGCGCTTCCGCTCGCTGACCCGCGGAAATCTCCTGGTCTGGGCAAGCCTGCTCGCCGCCGTGCTGCTCTCGCACTTCCCCCACTGCCGGGCCACCCCGCTGCTGCTGCTGCCCACCCTCGCCGCCTTCGCCGGCACCGCGGACACCATCCGCTGCATCCGCAAACGCTGGAGCTTCTACCATGCCGGCGTTCTGCTCTGCATCTACATGGACCTGATGGCGATCTTCCTGATCCTCTTTCTGCTGGTGTATCCCTACGCCCAGTTCCTCACCACCTCCAGCTAGGCCCTGAGCGCGCGAAGTCCCTCAGCTATACTTCCGATCAGTTCCGCGCCTTCAAACCACCTGCGTCGTGGGAGGAAAAATTCCATGCTCAAAGGCTTCCGCGACTTCATCCTGCGCGGCAATGTCGTCGATCTCGCCGTCGCCGTCATCATCGGGGCTGCCTTCAGCGCCATCACCGTTTCGGTGACGACGGCCGTTATCACTCCGCTCATCTCCGCCTTCGTCGGCGCGCCCAACTTCGACAACCTCGTCTTCCACGTGCCGGTGCTGCACCACGTCACGCCGCCCAGCCCCCTGCCCGCCAACTACATCCCACCCGGCACCATCGAGATCGGCAAATTCCTCAACGCCGCCATCAACTTCGTCCTGCAGGCCGCGGTCATCTACTTCCTCATCGTGCTTCCCATGCAGAAGCTTCTCGCGCACATCAACGGCCCCGCAGCCGTGACGACCAGACCGTGCCCGCAATGCCTCTCCGAAATTCCGCTCGCCGCCAGCCGCTGCAGGTTCTGCACCCAACCCGTAGACAAGCCCGCAGCCTGAGCTACCCGGATTTCTCCCTTATCCTGTACCTGCAAACTCCAACTCCCTCACCCAGGAGACCACCCTTTTTGAACCCCCGCCAGCCTCTTCGCCCTTCGCTCGCCCTGCTGCTCGCCATGACTGCCGCCGCCGCACGCGCGCAAACCGCCACCGCGCCCACCAGCGTCTTCGGCTACCACGACTTCTCCCAGCAGGCGAAGTGGGACTCAGCCTTCCAGGCTGTTCCGGACTCCGCGCTCGCCGGCCAGCACCTTAAAACGCTGACGCAAGCACCGCACATCGCCGGCTCCGAAGAAGACCACCAGACCGCTCTGTACGTCGCCTCCAAGTTCAAGGCCGCCGGAATCGACACCCAGATCCTGGAGTACCGCGTCCTGCTCAATCTACCCAAGAAGATCCTGATAGAAGCGTTCGACGCCAGCGGCAAAAAGCTGATGACGGGGCCCTCGCCCGAGCATGTCGACCCCACCGCCTACGGCGGCGATCCGTTCCAGAACGACCCCCGCGTCACCCCCGCCTTTAACGGTGCCTCGCCATCGGGCGACGTCACCGCCGAGGTCGTCTACGCCAACTACGGCACCCCGGCCGACTTCCAGAAGCTCGCCGACCTCGGCGTTCCGGTCAGGGGCAGGATCGTCCTCGTGCGTTATGGCGCCAACTATCGCGGCATCAAGGTTTACGACGCGCAGCGTGCCGGCGCCGCCGGCGTTCTCATCTACTCCGACCCGGCCGACGACGGCTACTTCCGCGGCGACCTGTACCCCAGGGGACCCTACCGGCCCGCCTCCGCCGTGCAGCGCGGGGCAACCCAGTTTCTTCCGATCTACCCGGGCGACGCCACCACTCCCGGCATCGCGGCGACGCCCGACCTACCCGACTCCAAACGCATCGCGGTGGACAAGATCCAGGCCAACTGGCCCTCGATCCCGGTCAATCCGCTCTCCTACCAGGACGCGTCTCCCATCCTGGAAGCCCTAGGTGGGCCTTCAGTTCCGCACGAATGGCAGGGCGCGCTGCCCTTCGCCTACCACACCGGCGGAGGCGATATGTCCAAAGCCACCAGCGGCCCGCAGAGACACGTCACGGTTCACATGCACCTGGAGATGGACACCCGCCTGCGCACCATCTGGGACGTCATCGGCACCATCCCGGGAGCGGACGCCGCCCAGAAAGACGACTGGGTCGTCGCCGGCAATCATCGCGACGCGTGGGTCTACGGCACCGTTGACCCGAACAGCGGCACTGCGGCCATGCTCGAAACTGTCCACGGGCTCGGCGAACTGCTCAAGACCGGCTGGAAACCTAAACGCACCGTCGTCATCGGCTCCTGGGACGCAGAAGAAGAGGGCCTCATCGGCTCAACCGAATGGGTCGAGGCGCACATGGACCACCTTCAACACGCCGTCGCCTACTTCAACACCGATGTCGGCGTCTCCGGCCCCAACTTCAACGCGTCCGCGGTGCCCTCGCTGATGCAGTTCGTCCGCGATGTCACCCGAGGCGTGCAATCCCCCGCCGGCGGCACCGTCTACGATCAGTGGCTGAAGACGCAATCCACCAACGCCAACCGCCGCGGCGTCGCCTCCGCCGATGAAGAGGATGAACCCGGCGCCGCCACAGCCAATCCCAAGGACGTACGCGTCGGCGTCCTCGGATCCGGCTCCGACTTCACCCCTTTCCTGCAGCACGCCGGGGTCCCGTCCACCGACATCGGCTCCGGAGGACCTTACGGTGTCTACCACTCTGTCTTCGACAACTACAACTGGTTCATTCGCAATGCCGACCCAACCTTCGTCTATGAGCAGCAGCAGGCCCGCGTCTTCGGCCTCGAGATCCTGCACATGGCGGATGCCGACATCCTGCCCTACGACTACCAGGCCTACGGCGAAGCCATCGCACGCTATGTCAAGACCGCCGAAGCTCACGCCAAGACCGCCAGCCTGACGCTGGATTTCTCCGCCCTTGACGCCGCATCCACTCGATTTACGGCGGCCGGCACCGCAGTCCGCACTCACCAGGTCGCTCCCACCGGCGATTCCACTGCCCTCAACCACGCGCTGCGCGCCGCCGAAGAAGCGCTGCTCAACCCCGCAGGTTTACCTCACCGCGACTGGTACAAGCACACCATCTACGCCCCCGGCGAGTTCACCGGGTATGCTGCCGTCGTCATCCCTGGCGTCAACGAAGGGATCGACGCCAAGGATGCGGCCCGCACCCAGGCACAGATAGCCGCGCTCGGCGCGGCGCTTGACCGCGCCTCCGCCATTCTCGAACAAGCGGCAAAGTAGTCCCTCTTCGCCTGGCAGTGCCGTATCGGAACCCCGGAGGGTATCTCCCGAGATTCCACCCGGCACAGCCACGCACAAGCGCCGATAAGTTCAGTAGACTTTCAGCGTTCGTGAAATGCCGTTGCACAACATCTGCAACTTTGCGGGCTGCAACCTGGACGTGCAACTTTCGCATCAGCAGGCATCCCTCGACCGAGCAATCCTACTGCGCCGAAGAGGGATTCCGCCGCCATCACGTCCGCGGGATTCTAGAACAGTCTAAGAACGGCGAAGCGCCGCACGCTTCCGGAGGCTCCACCATGATCCACGATCTCTTCCTCGCCCTGGTCTTCCTCTCCATGATCATTGCCCCGGCCTTCGTCGCCATGCGCTCGGACAACGAACCCACGGACTTCTAAGCACGTCGGCCCGCGGCCATGTCCCAGACGCGGTGCACCCCTGCTGCTGTACAAGAAGAAAGCCGCGCACCTCTCCCGGTTACGCGGCTCTTGCCTTCGACCTTCATCTGCCGCCGCCCTACTGTCGCAGCGCCATCTGTTCCGTGACGATCTGGGTCAGGTCCGGCTTTTTCAACCCGAACTCCGCCTCGTTGAACTTATCCACCTTGCTGGACCAGTTCATGCTGCAGAACTTCGGCCCGCACATGCTGCAGAACGCCGCTTCCTTGTAGTAGTCGTCCGGCAGCGTCTCATCATGCATGCTGCGAGCCGTCTCCGGATCGAGACTCAACGCAAACTGCTTGTCCCAGTCGAACGTGTACCGCGCATGGCTGATCGCGTCGTCGCGATCCCGTGCCCCCGGCCGGTGCCGCGCCACATCGGCCGCATGCGCCGCAATCTTGTAGGCGATAATCCCGTCCTTCACATCCTTCTCGTTCGGCAGCCCCAGGTGCTCTTTCGGAGTGACGTAGCACAGCATCGCCGCGCCGTGCCAGCCGATCATAGCCGCGCCGATCGCTGACGTGATGTGATCGTACCCCGGAGCGATATCCGTCACCAGCGGCCCGAGGACGTAGAACGGAGCGCCGTCGCACAACTCCACTTCCTTATCCACCTGCAGCTTGATCTGGTCCATAGGGATATGCCCCGGACCTTCAATCATCACCTGCACATCGCTCTTCCAGGCTTGGCGCGTCAACTCACCCAGCGTCTTCAGCTCGGCAAACTGCGCCGCGTCGGAGGCGTCCGCCAGGCATCCCGGCCGCAGCCCATCGCCCAGCGAGTAGCTCACATCGTACTTCGCCATCACCTTGGTGATCCGGTCGAAGTTCTCGTACAGGAAGTTCTGCTTGTGATGGTGCGTCATCCACTGCGCCATGATCGCGCCGCCGCGGCTGACGATCCCGGTAATCCGCTTCGCCACCAGCGGAACATACTCGACCAGCACACCGGCGTGGATGGTGAAGTAATCCACCCCCTGCTGCGCCTGCTCCTCAATCACCTCCAGGTAGAGATCGATGTTGAGGTCCTCCAGGCGCTTCACCCGGTTCAGCGCCTCGTACAGCGGCACCGTTCCGATCGGCACCGGCGAATGCCGTAAAATCTGCTCCCGGATCATCGGGATATCCCCGCCGGTCGAAAGGTCCATCACCGTGTCCGCGCCATAGTGCACCGCCGTGTGCAGCTTGCGCAGCTCCTCATCCACATTCGAGGTCAACGCCGAGTTGCCGATATTCGCATTGATCTTGCACAGCGACTCCACCCCGATCGCCATCGGCTCGAGCTCCGGATGATTGATGTTCGCCGGGATGATCATCGTGCCCGCGGCCACTTCGCTGCGCACCAACTCGGCGGAGATCTTCTCGCGCTGCGCCACATACGCCATCTCTTCCGTAATCAGGCCCTTGCGCGCAAAGTGCATCTGGCTCATGTTGTCGTCGCCGGTCCGGGCCGCCTCGGCCTTGCGCTTGACGATCCACTCCGCCCGTCCGGTCGGAACCTTGTAGCCGTTGCCATTTGCACTCATCGAGAACCCTCCATCGCACCGTCTTGCGGGGCGCTCCAAAATCTCGTTTGCATGCCGAAGTATACCCCGCACCCGCCTTCGTGCGTTGATCCGGATTCTTCGGTATGCACTGCTGTCAACGCCTCATGCTGGAGCCTTCATGGACACTGCCACCCTTGAAGAAGCCAGAGAGAAGCCTGCCGAACTGGACCAAGCTCACAGCCAGGGAGATGCTCGCCGGTTAACCTCGCCCGGCCCAAAGTTTCGACGATTCCGCGTCGGCCACTGACGACATGCCCCGCGCATCTGCGCGCCTTCCGTCATCCGACGAAGTGGCAGCAAGGACGCGGCAGCAACCAGCGTCCACCGAGTACCACAGGAGAACTCCCCATGAAGCTGATGTCCGCACATATCGAAGACCTGAAGTCCCTTTATATCCAGAACCTGCAGAAAGCTCTCGACATGGAGCAGAAGATTACCTCCTCGCTCCCTGACCTGATCGAAGCCTCCTCCGATCCCGAACTGAAGAATGCCTTCAGCACCCACCTGCAGGAGACCCGCGGCCACGTCGTGAAGGTCGAGTCCCTGCTCCGCCAGCACACCGGCGAAGCCGAATCCGAGACCTGCAAGGTCATCAACGGCCTCTCCACCGAAGCCTCGGACACCATTAAGGATGTCACCGATCCCTCTGTCCGCGACATCGCCCTCATCGGCGCCGGCCAACAGGTCGAGCATCACGAGATCGCTGTCTACGGCACCCTGCGCAGCTGGGCCGCCATCCTCGGCCTCTCCAACGACGCCCTGGTTCTCAAGTCGATTGAAGAGGAAGAGCTGAACGCGGACGAGATTCTGACCTCTATCGCCGATACGGTCAACCTCCAGTCCGGCGTTCCCGTCGGCGCCTACTAAGCGCAGTTCTTCTCCTTTGAACGCTGAAAGCGGGTGCCGCTGCCGTCGAGGAGCCGCACCCGCTCTCATCAATGTAGCCTGCGCGACCTAGTTCGGAACCTGCGCCAGCAGCCGCCGCCAGTTCTTCTGGTTCTTCCTCCACGATTTCTTCAGATCTTCCAGAATCCGCTCGAAGTCCGCGTTCCCGCCCATCTTCCGCCATGCCGGATTGATCGAAAACCAGGGATAATTCTCGTTGCCCAGGTAGATCGCCCGCCGCAGCCAGTGCAGCGCCTCCGACGCATCGCCATCCAGCGCGAAGTACGTCGCCAGCCGGTATGCCATCTCGCTGTCCGCCTCAGCCGCCGAAAGCGTCTCGTCCACGATAAAGCTCGCGGCCTTGTCGCGGTCTCCCAATTGGACATAGCACAGCGCGATCGTCGGATACACGATACGCAGCGACGGCTCTTCGCTGGTCACGGCCTCCAGCGTTTCGATCGCCTGCGCGAGATCGCCCTCACGCATCTTCTGGTAGCCCAGTGAAACCCTCAGCAGTGGCTGCTTTGGCTCCAGAGTCAAGCCCTTCTCGATCTCATCCGCCGCCAGCTCCAGTTGGTTCTGGTACTGAAATACCCGCGCCCGGTTGTTATAGATCAACGCCGCGTTCGACGGGTTCAGCCGCAAAGACGTGTTGAACTGCTCGAGCGCCTCGTTGTACATGCCGTCGATGCGCAGCGTCTGCCCCGCCACCAGGTGGACGTTCCAGTCGTTGGGCGCCGTCTGCAGCAGCGATTCAATGCCATGCCGCGCCGATTCCTTTTCTCCGCGCGAAAGCAGCATATACACCCGGTACAGGTTCGACTCGACCGAGCCTGGATCGAGCGCCAGCGCCCGGTCGAACGCTCGCCGCGCCTCCAGTACGTGCATCTGCCCGCCCAGTCCATGGCGCGCATACTGCAGATGCGTAATGCCCAGCCCGGACCACGCCGGCGCATAACCCGGATCCTGCAGCGTCACCGCGGTAAACAGCTCGCGCGCCCGATCCAGATCTTCCCGGCTCCCGGTCCGCGCCACGAACGAGCTCAAAACCGCCCGCGCCTGCAGATAATCCTCGGAGATATCCTGCGACAGGGACGAGGACTGCACCCCGGTCTGGCTCGAGAACCCCTGCAGCCCGCCCAGCCCTTGCAGCGTCGCAAACACCTCGTTGCAGATCTCCGCCTGCACCGCCACCAGGTCGAAGCTGGCCACGTTGATCGAGCCGCCCGCGCGCACCGACTGCGAGCCCACGTCGAGCAGTTGCCAGTTCAGATCGAACCCCTGCTCCGAGCGCAGGAAATTCCCCGCCAGCACAAAGTGCACCAGCAGCTTGCGCCCGATTGCCAGGGGATCAAGCTGCTGCGTCGGAACCGAGACCAGCGACGATGAGGGCCGTACGACCAGCGATGGCATCCGCGCAAGGCGCGCCGCGATGGCATCGGCCAGCGCATAGCCATACAGCGGGCTCGGTTCCTGGAACGTGTTCGGCAGATAGGTCTCCGGCATGCCTGCCGGTCCCGGCCGGTTGGTGGTGCCAAAGTTGATGAACGGCAGCACCACGATCGTATTCTGCTTGGCCGAGTTGGATGGCCCCGACTCCCGAAACCGTTCCGCCAGCATGGAAAGAATGCCCGTGGTCCGCTTCTCTTCCTCAACCGTCTCGAGCGGCGCCGCGCGCTGCGAGGGCAGCAGCGACATCGCCTCACCCGGCAGCCCCACACCATCGATGTGCATCGCCATCATGATCGTCTTCAGCGCCTCGCGCAGTTCGGCCGCCGATGCGAATCGCGCCGCCGGCTGCTTCTCCAGACAGCGAAAGATCACGGACTCCAGCTCCCGCGGAAGATTTGGATTGATCTGCCGGATCGGCGTTGGATCGGCGAACTGGATCGCCCGGATCGATTGAAAATCGGGCGCTTCCGGCCGGTGAAACGGGTGCCGGCCCGTCGCCAGTTCGTAAAGGATCAGCCCCAGCGCGAAGATGTCCGACTGCACCGACGATTGCCCGGTGACAAACTGCTCGGGCGCCATGTACGCGATCGTTCCGCCGCGCGCCGTGTAGGTCGCCGAGGGCGACGGAGCCACTCGCGGTGCAGCCGGAGCCCCGGGGTCGAACTCCACCGCATCCAGGTTCAAGCGGCGCGCCAGGCCGAAGTCCAGAATCTTGATCAGCCCGCCTTCGGTCAGCATCACGTTCGCCGGCTTCAGGTCGCGATGAAAGATGCCCAGCGCGTGCGCCGCGGAGAGTCCGTCCGCAATCTGGATGCCCGCCGAAAGCACCAGCTGCAGGTTCGCCGCGCCCTCCGAGATGATCTTGTCCAGCGGCTTACCCGGAATGTACTGCATCACGATATACGCTTCGGGTGCGGTGCCGTCCTCGTCCGGCGTCTCGCCGACGTCATAGATCGCGCAGACATTTGGATGATCGATCGCCGACGCCAGCCGCGCCTCCCGCAGCTGCGTGGTGCGCACCTGTTCAATGGTCAGCGCGCCGCGCTTCAGCAGCTTCAGCACCACCGGCCGCTGCAGCAGCGTGTCGGTCGCCAGGTAGACCACGCCCGAGCCACCGGCCCCGATCCTGCGTATAAGCTCGTAATGACTGATCACCCGCCGCTTCATACGCCATTATCGCAAGCCGCGCCGTGTGGATGTTCTCGCACATGGCCGCAAGGCGAGTGCGTGGCCAGCGGGCTCAGGCGTTCGCCATCAAATCCTGACGCCGGGGATCACGGCAGGATCGCGAGCGACGACGCCGATGGAATGTCAGGCAAACCCGAAAGCCCTCAGTCTTAATGCCCCCGCTTCGTCGGCGGCTCATGCTCCCATGGGCGCGGGTTCACCGGGTCATCCTGCCACTTCTGCCGACGGCCCACCAGGAACATGATCAGCCCGAACACAAACAGGATCGCACCCCAGCCCAGGTTCAGGTTGATCCCCATGCTGCGCTCATAGATCGCGCTCGATCGCGTCAGCAGCCCGTACAGGCTCATCACGCCGCCCGTAATCAGAAAAATCAACCCCAGCGGAATTCGAATATCCAATCCCATGCCAGCTCCTCGCTGTTTACTCCTGGCTCTTAACTTCTAGCTGGAGCCAGCCATCCATTCGTCTTTGCTCGTCGCTGTAAGCCAGGCCTGTCTTACCGGAATACCAGGTTCAACGCCACCAGCATCACCAGCACCGCGATCCCCAGCGTTGCCGGCTTTTCGTACCAGGTCAGATGGGTTTCGACCGGCTTCGGCGTCAGCGAGTACACCAGCCCCACCAGCTCAGTCTCCGCCCGGGCCTCCGTCATCAGCGAAACCACGATGGTCACGATCAGGTTCACGGAGAACGCAAAGATGGCCGTCCAGAAGTTCTGCGCCATGTCGCTCGGATAGCTGTGCACCTGGTAGATCCATGCCCCGTGAATGCCCGGCGACGCATCCGCCGGCAGCGTCAGCCCATGATGCAGCAGCGCAGCTCCGGTCCCCGCCAGCAACCCGGTAAACGCGCCGTGCCCGGTTGTCCGCTTCCAGAACATCCCCAGCAGAAATGTCGCGAACAGCGGCGCATTCACCAGCGAGAAGATCAACTGCAGCGCGTCCATGATGTTGTTGAACGAGGTCGCCAGGTACGCCGCGCCGATCGACAGAACCACGCCCCCGATCGTCGCCATCCGCCCCATCCACAGGTAGTGCGCATCGGTCGCGCGCTTGTTGATGTACGCCTGGTAGATGTCGTAGGTCCAAACCGTGTTGAACGCGGTCACGTTCCCCGCCATGCCCGACATGAAGCTCGCCAGCAGCGCCGTCAATCCCAGCCCCAGGATGCCGGTGGGGAAGAAATGCAGCAGCATCACCGGGATCGCCAGGTCGTAGTTGTAGACGGGAAGTCCGTCGGAGCCGAGCACCGGCTCGCCCGTAATCTCCGAAACCTTCTTCGGAATGATCCCGTGCGGATGCGCCTCGTCGATTGGCAGCGGCTTGCCGGTCGCCGTTGTGGTCGCATACTGCCCCGTTCCCGCGCCCTGCCCCGCGCCGGTCATGTGGCTGGTCACCGAAACCGCGATCAGCCCGGGCAGAATCACCAGAAACGGAAAAAACATCTTCGGAATCGCTGCGATCAGCGGCACCCGCCGCGCCGACACCTCGGAGTCCGCCGCCATCGCCCGCTGGATCACCAGAAAGTCCGTGCACCAGTAGCCGAACGAGAGTACAAACCCCAGCCCCATCGCCAGCCCCACCCACTCAACCCCCAGCGCGTTCGTGCTGGCGTGCTCCATCCCGCGCCAGGAATGGGTCATGGTGGCCGGCAGCGTGTGCTTGATGCCCTGCCATCCGCCCACATTGCGCAGCCCGATCCACACCAGCGGCGCGAACCCGGCGACGATCAGAAAGAACTGCAGCACCTCGTTGTAGATCGCGCTGGTCAGCCCACCGAGAAAGATATAGCCGAGCACGATCACAGCCGAAAGCACCACACTCACATGGAAGATGTACCGATCGGGGATGATGCCATGAAACAGACCCAGCGTCTGGATCATCAGCGCCATCGCGTACATCGAGATGCCGGAGGAAAACA
>CAJCHN010000009.1 GCA_903970285.1 Rhodanobacteraceae bacterium
GAACGTGGGCGAGCTGGCTGCGTTGCTGGCGCTGGCGGATATGGTGGTGTCGCTCGATACGGGCACGATGCACGTGGCGCGGGCGGTGGGCACGCCGATGGTGGTGCTGGGGCCTTCGTGGCAGCGGCCGCACGAGTGGCTTCCGATGGGCAAGCCGCAGGTGAGGATTCTTCGCGGGGAGGATCGTGTCGGGGTTCCGGAGGGTTATCAACTGGACGAGATTGAGGCGGAGGCGGTGGCGGAGACGCTGCGGGAGTTGACGAGGCTTTATCCGGCAGACGAAGCGGCGCGCGAGGCTCGGCTGGCGCTGGGGATTTCGCCCGAGAAGGCTCAGCGGGGTGGGGCCGCGTAGCGGCGGTCCGGGCCGGGCTGGCAGGTAAAGCGTCGCAAACACCGGCAGCCCCATGCGAAAACCAGTCGTTGCAGCGAAGCGAGGTCTTTCGGAAGCTTCAGTTTTCGCTCTGATCGGTGTGTCTGCCGAAGCTCGGAAGGGTCGGCCTCGCCGACGTCCACGCGCCCCGCTGAAAGCGCGATGGATGAGGCGCCCTGAAGCGGTGTGGGCACAGGCTGCGGGAGACGGGTTTATGGGAGAAGTTTCTCGGAGAGGATGAGGGCAGAGCTGGTCTGATCCTTACTTTCGAAACGAGATCCTACTGGCAGGGTAAGGGCTGGTTGGCGACGATGGGGCAGATATGGCCTTCGGCGGTGAGGTGGAAGGTGGTGAGGCCGAAGAGATCGGTGCGGAAGAGCCGGGTGTGCTCGCCGGCGAAGCGCTCGACGACCTCGCCGCGGGGGTGGCCGAAGGGGTTGTGGCGGCCGACGCTGATGACTGCTTCGCGGGGCTGGGCGGCGGCGAGGAACTCCGGGTTGGAGGAGGTTCGGGAGCCGTGGTGTCCGACCTTGAGCAGGGTTACTGGATGGATGAGGCCAGCGGCCAGCATGGCGTCTTCGCTGGGTCGCTCGGCGTCGCCGGCGAGCAGGGCGGAGGCCTGGCCGAACTGGAGGTGCAGGACGACGGAATCGTCGTTGCGGGGCGCGGCCGGGTTGGCGTAGGCGGGAGCCGGGGCGAGCACGGCGATCTCGACCGAGCCCCAGCGGATGCGGTCGCCGGCATGCACGTGGCGGACCAGGATGCCGAGCTGCGCGGCCTGGGCGAGCAGCGCGCGGTAGAGCGCGGAGGCGGGATCGATGCCGACCCAGAGCTGGCGCGGGCGCAGGTCTGCAAGGATTGCGGGCATCCCGCCCATGTGATCGGTGTGGGCGTGCGTGAGCACGAGGAGGTCGAGGCTGCGCAGGCGGCGGGACCAGAGGTAGGGCGCGACCACCTGCTCGCCGAGGTCGAAGGAAGAGATGGTTTCGGCTGCGCCGTGCGAGCCGACCGGGCCGCCGGCATCGATGAGCATGGTTGAGCCTTCGGGGTTGATGGCGAGGATCGAGTCGCCCTGGCCGACGTCGAGGGCGGTGATTTCGAGACTGCCGGGAAGGGTGATCGGGGGTTCAGGCCAGAGGATGCATGCGGCGAGGACGGGCAGCGCCAGCGCTGCGACGCCCGCGCCAAAGCGGCTGCGGCGCACCAGCCAGCAGCAGGCGATCCACCCTGCTAGAGCCAGCAGGCCGATCCCCCACGCAGGCGCGGGGATGCGGGTATCGGACGCATGCAGGCCACTGATGCGCTGAATGACGAAGCTGACGCTGTGGAGGAGACAGGCGGTGAGCGCGGCGGGAGCGACGGCGAGGCGGAAGCTGAGCAGCGCGGTAAGGAACGTCGCGAGCGCGGCGGGGACGAGCAGGCCGATGGCGGGCAGCACGAGGATATTGGCTGGAACCGCAAAGACTGGCAGGCGATGGAAGTAGACGGCCATGGGGAGCACCATGACGAGCTCGGCGACCAGGCTGATGAGGGCGAGTTCGAACAGCCGCAGGAGCGAGCGGACGAGAAACGCCGGGGTGGCGCGGAGCAGGCGGCGGATGCGGGCGGGCGTGGGTGCGGGGGCGATTTCGGCGAGGGTTTCGCCCCACAGTTCCAGCATCAGGATGCACTGGGCGGGGCGTAGGTCGAAGACGCGGCGGGGATGGAGGAAGATCATGCGGGTGAGGGCGGCGTGGCGGATGGGGGTTCGCTGCGCCAGCGGGATGGCGATGCCGGCGATGGCGAGGATGACGAGGACCGTCATCTGGAAGCTGGCGTCGAAGAGGCTGGCGGGCGCGAGCACCAGCATGGCGAGGATGGCGGCTCCGAGTGCGTTGAGCGAGTCGCGCTGGCGTGAGAGCAGGCGCGCGAGCAGGAAGACCGCGGTCATGAACAGGGCGCGCTGCGCCGGCTGGCCGAAACCGGTGAGGGCGGCGTAGGCGCTGGTTCCGGTGAGGGTGAGGAGGGTTGCCAGCCACGCCGGCAGGTGCGCGATGCCGGGGAGGCGCAGCCGCTTCAAGAGCCAGAAGAGACCGGCCGCGACCAAGGCGATGTGCAGACCGGAGACGACGAAGAGGTGGAAGGTTCCGGTGCGCTCGAAGCCGGTGCGGAGGGTGCGGCTGAGGCCGGTGCGATCGCCGAAGAGCATGGCGTTGAGCATGAGCGCGTCGGCCTGGGTCAGGCGAAGAAACGGTGGCAGGGGATCGGTCTCGCCGGATGCGGCGACTTCGATGAGGCGTTTGGCGGCCCAGGCCTGGGCGGCGTAGAGGCGGCAGCGCGGAGTTGGAGGGGATTTCCCGAGAGGGATGATCTCCGCAGCGGAGACGTTGGCGTGGGCGGAGATTCCCTGCCCCAGCAGGTAGGCGGCGTAGTCGAAGGCGCCGGGGGTGCGGAAGCGGTCGGGCGGCTTGAGGCGCAGGGGGAGTTCGAGACGATCTCCGCAGGCGGGGGTGAAGCGTGGAGTGGGGTCGATGCGCGGATTCGGCTGGGAGCGCGGGCCGGGCCGGGGGCGGCTTTCGGGCTGGAAGACAGAGACGCGAATGCCTCCGGGGATAGGGACCAGGGTGCTGGTGTCGGGGGTGACGTCTTCGATCTGGTCGACCGCGAGGTCGAGCTCGAGCGGCTGGCCGCGCTGCTGCGAGGTGTCTTCAGCTGCTTCCCAGGGCGGGATGGAGTCGGTATCGGGCGCGGCGTTGAGGGCGGCGGCTGCAGCTTTCGGCGGCGGGGTGCGGACGCGGACCACGCGGGCGCGGACGGTGCGGCTGAGATTGTCGGCGAAGCGGAGCAGTGCTGCCTGCGGCGGGGGCGCGGGCTGCCAGTCCAGGGCGGCGATGCCCAGGGCGAACCAGACCGCCGCGACCGTGACGATGGCGGATCGCAGATGCAGCGCGAGGGCGAGGACGGCAAGCAGCGAAAGCAGCGCGAGCGCGGCGACCACGAGCCGGGCCTGGTGCTGGGCGGCTCGCGCGCAGACGATGCCGAGCGCGAACCAGGCCGCGGCGGCCGCAAGCGGCGCACGGCGGAAGCGAAGACGCTCTATATGCTGCTCGGCAGAGACGCGGTCCGGCATGATTTGGGTCAGGGTACACCGAAGAGGCAGCCTCGGGTTCCCGGCTGTCAGCCGGGATTGTGACGCAGGGTCACGATGGTTTCAATATGGAACGTCTGCGGGAAGAGGTCGATCAAGGTGACGGATTCGATGGTGTAGGTGCGTTCGGTGAGCAGGGCGAGGTCGCGCGCCAGGGTGGTGGGGTCGCAAGAGACGTAGACGACTTCGGGGGCGGCGATGCGGGCGAGGAGGCGGGCGGCTTCGGCACCGAGGCCGGCGCGCGGCGGATCGCAGACGATAAGCGAGGGGTGTTCGCGCTCGATGACGCGAGCGCGGAGGAAGTCGAGGGTGCTGCTATGGATGGGCTCCACCTGCGTCTGCTTCCGAGACAGAGCCTGCAGGCTGGCGGCTGCGGCTTCGGCGCCTTCGACCGCGACCACGCGGGAGAAGCGTTCGGCGAGCGCGCGGGTGAAGAGGCCGACGCCGGCGTAGAGATCCCAGGCGAGCACGCCCGAGCGGCCGGAGGTGACGAGGTCGACCAGGCGATCGACCAGGAAGCGATTGACCTGGAAGAACGCTCCGCGCGGCAGCCAGTAGGTGCGTCCGTCTACGGGGTAGGCGAGACCGGCCGCACCCCAGGCGGCTCCGGGCCACAGGCGGCGGGTGCGGCGGTTGAGTTCGGGGTCGAGCAGCGCGCCGGCGCCGGAGAGTTCGGGCACGGCGGCGTTGAGCCGCTCACAGAAGCCAGGGAAGCTCGACGATTCGCGGCGGGCGGCGTCGGCGGAGCGCAGGAGAAACTGCAGCTGCAGGCGGGATTCATCGGGGGTGCAGAAAAGTTCGAGTTCGGAGGTGTTCGCGAGCCAGCGCGCGACCAGGGGATCGGTGGCCGCAAGGGTGAGCAGGGTGCCGGCGGCACGCCAGAGCAGCGGCGCGGCGATGGGGCACATGCGGATGGGCAGGAAGAGGTTGGTCTGGCGCCGGCTGTAGCCGACCTGCAGGGCTCCCGTGGCGTCAGGTTCAAGGCGCAGCCGGATGCGGTTCCGGTAGTGGTATGGGCCGGCGGATTCGAGCTGGAGGGCTGGAATGGCGAGTCCGGCTGAGGCGAAGAGCTGTTGCAGGATCTCGCGCTTGAGGCTGAGTTGAGCCGGGTACGCGGCGTGCTGGTAGTGGCATCCGCCGCAGGCGCCGAAGTGCTGGCAGTGCGGGGGAACGCGGGCGGGCGACGGCTGGAGGATCGAGGTGCCGTGGACCACTTCGCCGGGCAGGACGAACGGGAGGGTTTCGCCGGAGCTGGTGGTGAAGGAGCCCCCGTAGACGGGGCTGCCGACGCGGGCGGGAACATCCGGCTCCCGTTGCTCCTTGTGGCTGAGCGAGTTGATCAAGTCACCAGTGTAAACAGGAGAGCTTTGGGGAGCGTGCAGCCTGGACAGTCGGCTGCAGGCGGTCGTCCGAGCGTCTTCCATGCCACCTACCCTTGGAAGAGGCGCGAGTGGCAATGGGCTCCGGCGCTGTTGAAGCGGCAGGGCTTCTTGAAGCAACTAGCGGGAGCGCAGCGTGAGAGCGATTCATCGCGCAACTTTCGTGGCATGAGAGGGTTCTAATGTGCAGGCGGTTAGACCGGGGCGGGGCTGAAGACAAAGATCGGATTCGGCAAACACCGGATGGCGGCTCAGAGCGTTGGCTCGAATGAATCGGGCAGCTCGCCCTCGAGGAGGGGAACGATGAAATATCTCAGGTATCTGGCGTTACTCAGCATCTTGATTCTTCCGTTTGGCCTGGCAGCGTCGGCAGCACATGCGCAGGTTGCGGTCGGGGTTGGCATTGGTTATCCAGGGTACGTCTATGGACCTCCGGTCTGCGAGTATGGCTACTACGGCTACTATCCGTACGCCTGCGCGCCGTACGGCTACTATGGCCCGAACTACTTTGTGGGCGGCATCTTCATCGGCGCGGGCCCGTGGTTCCGCGGCGGCTACGGCTTCCGCGGCGGGTATGGCTTCCGTGGCGGGTATGGATATCGCGGCTACGGTTATGGCGTCGGCTATCATGGTGGGTATGGTGGCTTCCATGGCGGCCCGATTCCTGCGGGTGGCTTCCACACGGCTGCAGCGGGCGGATTCCATGGCGGCAGCGTGGGCGGCGGGTTCCATGGTGGTGGTGGCGGACGCCGGTAAGACGTGGCGAAGTAGAGACGGAGGGCTGGCGAGCAATCGCCGGCCCTTCTTGTTCTTGGGCAAGCGATAGTCCGGCCGGACGGGCGCTTGCCGGACGGGCGGCCTGCGCTGCGGTCACTGCTTGACCTGTGCCGGTTTCGCGGGGTGCTCCCCTGGCCGCTCGCCGAATGCCGTGCGGACCGGCGGCAGGACCGGGCCGGAACGCATGGCGGGCTAGGTGTGAGGCATGTAGAAGAGGCTGAGGCGGGGTAGCCGGCGCGCTTCGAGCAGGCGCTTCTGCAGGAACTGCTGCTGGAGCTGGCGGACCTGGAGTGCTCCCATCCTGCTGCGGTAGGGGGCGAGTTCGCGGTCGGCCTGGGCTCGCAACTCGACCAGCTCCGACTCCGGCGCGGCAGCCAGGATGGCGGCAAAGAGCTTCTCTTCGAGCACGGTGAGGGTGCGGTCAAGGTCTTCGAGGCGGGTGGGTTGAGCCTCCACGGCGGCGGCAAGCTCGCGCAGACGATCTGCGGTGGCGTGATCCGCCGGCTCGACCGCGGCGGCATTCTGCCGCAGCCAGGCGGCGACGCGCGCGGGCTCGAAGCCCAACTCCACTTCGGGCCTGGCCGTGTGCACTCCGATGGCGGCTTCGGCCGCGGCTTCGGCGGCGGCCATGACGGCCTGCGCGGTCCAGGCCAGGCCGTTGACCTTCCTAAAGCGCTTGTGCGTGCGCGCCACTTTGGCATCGTGCTTGTCGAAGGCCTCGTCGATGCCGCGCAGCACGGCTTCGAGGGGGACGCCGGCTTCGCGCCAAGTCTCGATCAGCGCCCAGTCGAGGGTCGAAAGCATGAGCAGCGAGCCGCGCCGCTGCTGAAAGCGCTGTTCGATTTCGGTGAAGTAGTTAAAGTAGTTCTGCACTCTTCCTACCATAAGAGCAAAGCTCTGTTGGGACGGGTGCCCTGCGGGGCGGCGGTCACTTCGTGAGTTTTATAGGGCGTTGCGTGGTGCTCCCGCTGGTCGCCGGCTGCATGTTGTCGCCGACCGACGGGAGGATCACGCGAAGCAGCTAAGAGTCACGAAGTGACACGCCGGGCGCGTTGCTGATGCCGTTCGTAGACCAGGCGAACGCCGGTGAGGGTCAGGTGCGGGTCGACGAGGTGCAGGTAGCGGGAGCCGCTGGCGATGAGCGGAGCGAGGCCGCCGGTGGCGATGATCGGGATTTCGCCTTTCGAGGTGGGGCCGGGCGCTTCGAGGTCCGCCGTCATGCGTTCGAGCATCCGTTCCAGGATGCCGTCGACCAGGCCGATGTAGCCGTAGTAGAGGCCGATCTGGATGTTGTCGACAGTGCCCGTACCGATGACTTTGGCGGGCTTGCGTACGTCGACGCGTGGAAGACGGGCGGCGCGGCTGAAGAGCGCGTCGGCGGAGATGCCGAGACCGGGCGCGATGGCGCCGCCGAGGAATTCGCCGCGGGCGGAGATGGCGTTAAAGACGGTGGCGGTGCCCATATCGACGGTGATGCAGGCGGCGTGGAAGCGCTCGAAGGCGGCGACGCAATCGACGATTCGGTCGGCGCCTACCTCGGCGGGGTGATCGGTAAGGATGGGCAGGCCGGTCTTGACGCCGGGCTCGATGAACAGCGGACGAAGGTTGAAGTAGGCTTCGCAGACGTGACGCAGGGTGCCTTCGGCGGGCGGTACGACGCTGGCGATGCAGATTCCGGTAACGACGGAGAGCGCGAGCTGGCTGGACTCAAAGAGCGAGCGGAGCAGGACGCCGAATTCGTCGGCGGTCTGCTCGTCAGGGGTCGTGATGCGCCAGTGGGCGACGGCGTCGGGATGGAAACGGTGCGGGGTGGCGGCGGTTCCGGCTTCTGGCGGGATGGGGCGGTAGAGGCCGAGGACCGCGTTGGTGTTGCCGACGTCGATGGCTAAGAGCATGGTGCCTACATTCTAAGAGTCCTGCCGGACGGGCGCCCTGGGCGGGCGGCGTTGCCTTCGCTGTTTTGCGAAAGGCGAATTACCGGACTATGTTCCTTGTGGTTCCTTGTGCCAGGCTTACGACCGCAAATTGTCGCCAGACCCGTCCTGGAGCTGCGCCCCGGGGCTTGGGTGTCGCGGGCTTTCGGCCCTGAAACAAGTGCAATAAACTTCCGGCTCGGGACACTAGAGGTTCCTGACACCGCCGTGACGCACGGTACGAACGATCCCGTCATCCTGCAGCACCAGCAGGAGGCCGTTGCGGTCGAGCCCGGCGGTGATGCCGCTGTAGCCGCCGTCTTCCTCGACATGAACCCGCCGGTTGCGCGACCAGGAGCTGATGTTTTCAAAGCGTTCGATGATGACAGGCGCGTCGGAGAGTGTGCCGCGCACCTCCTGGTCGAGCAGGTCGAGCTCGGATTGCAGCGAGGTGAGCAGCTTGGCGAGGAAGCGCTCGCGTGAGACGCGCTGGCCGAAGTCGATGAGGAGGGACGTAGCGAGGCTGCGGAGGTCGGGCGGGAACTCCCGCTGGTTGAGGTTGATGCCGATGCCGATGACGGCATAGGCGAGCGCCCCGGTGCCGCCTTCGATGGAGCTTTCGGTGAGAATGCCGCCGAATTTGCGCTGGGAGCCATCCGGCTGGTCGATCATCAGGTCGTTGGGCCAGCGGATGTCGGTGATGTGATTGCAGACTCCGGCGACGGCCCGGCTTGCCGCCAGGCCCGCGGCAAACGAAAGCTTGAGCGTGTCAGAGCCGGAGAGCTCAGGGCGGACCAGGATGCTGACGTAGAGGCCCTCACCGGGCGCGGAGTGCCAGGTGTGGCCGCCGCGGCCGCGGCCGGCGGTCTGCTCATCGGCGACCCAGACGCCGGTGGGCGCACCGGAGGCGGCGGCTGCGAGAGCGAGGGTGTTGGTCGAGGGAGTGGAGGCGACGTGATGGATATGGCCGGCGAAGGCGGTGCCGGCGATCGCGGCTTCCACGGCGGCGATGTTGAAGGAGGGCGGGACGAGATGGATAGGCAGCATAGAGAAGGAGACGCTTGGACGAACAGAGACCAAAAGTGCGCGCTCACGCCGGGCGGCCGCCATTTGGTGGAGTCTTGGGCCGCTTGGCGATGAGACGCTGCGTTTACGCTTCGGTGGCGATGCGCATGGAGAGATCGACGGCGGTGGCTGAGTGGGTGAGTGCGCCGACCGAGACAAAGTCGACGCCGGTTTCGGCGTAGTCGCGCACGGTTTCGAGGCTCATGTTGCCGGAGGCCTCGATGGGCACGCCGGGCAATGCGGCGCGGATCTGCTTGACGGCTTTCTTGGCGGCGGCAGGCGTCATGTTGTCGAGCAGGATGGATTCCGCGCCGCCGGCGATAGCTTCGTCGAGCTCGGACTGGGAACGGACTTCCACCTGCACGGACTGCTTGCCTTTGCGGAACTTGAGAGCATTCGCGAGCGCCTTCGAAAGACCGCCGCCGAGGGCGACGTGGTTGTTCTTGATCAGGATGCCGTCGGCGAGATCGATACGGTGGTTGAAGCCGCCGCCGCAGCAGACGGCGTACTTATCGAGCGCGCGCAGGCCGGGGATGGTCTTGCGCGTGTCCAGGACCCGGCAACTGGTGCCGGCGACCGCCTTGACGAATTCGGCCGTGAGCGTCGCGATGCCGGACATGCGCTGCAGCAGGTTGAGGGTAACCCGCTCGGTCGAGAGGAGGGTCGCGGCCTGGGCGCGGATGACGGCGACGGGCTGACCCTTCTTCACCTTCACACCGTCGAAGATTTCGGGGTGGGAGATGACCTCGAAGCGGCTGGGAACCGGGTTCCCCGCCTTTTCCGAGAGCGCGGCGAAGGTTTCGAGGATGACGGGGATGGCGCCGAGACCGGCGACGACGCAGGGCTGCTTGGCGAGGATGGTCCCGGTGGCGCGCAGTTTACGGTCGACGGTGAGGGCGGTGGTGATGTCGAAGGGGGCCTTGTCTTCAATCAGGGCGGCTTCGATGATGCTGCGGATGCGCTTGCTCTTCCAATCCATTCCGGATCCTCTATCGAGTTAATCCTAAACCTGCTACGGGACGAGTCGGCCGGGGATGGCATCTGAAGCAGCATGATGCCGTTGAGCCAACAGTTTGGAACCCTGCTGCTGCTTGCGCTGCCAATTGCGTGCGCCTCCTGGACTGTGACGCATGAAGAGGTATTTCGCGAGCCGCGCGAGTTCTGTGCCAAGAAGTCGCAGGACTGCAGGTCGCTGCCGGAGCGCAAGTTCTTCTACCTGTTTACGTGCGAGTACTGTTTTTCGCACTATGTGACGATCTTTTTCCTGGTGCTGACGCGTTTTACGCTGCTCGATCCAGGTTGGCGCGGGTATTTGATGGCGTGGTTCGCGCTGGTGTGGATTGCCAATGTGTATATGAGCGGGTTCAACCGGCTGCGGCTGGAGATCAAGCGGGAGAATGTAGAGATCGCGGCGGAGACGGCGGTGAAGGAGACGATTCTGAAGGTGTGAGAGGGGTGCTGATCGGGGAGTCCAGCAGGCTCCGCGGGTGCCCACTCGCCGCAGTCCAGCCGGCAGGAGCGCACGCAGGACCGGAGTGCGATCGGTGAGGCGCGAACGGGCGACGGAGAATTGTTCCAGTTCCAGTGCTTTTCGCTTCAGGCGGAAGGCAGGGCTTTCAAGGCGGCCATGGTCTTCTCGTAGAGCAGGCGGGTTTCGGTGGATTGCTTGCGCAGGCCTTCGATGATGTGGACGGGAGCTTTGGCGGTGAAGGCTTCGTTCGAGAGCTGGCGTTCGGCGGCGGCGAGGCCCTTTTCGTACCTGGCGAGGTCTTTGACGAGGCGCTCGCGCTCGGCGTGGATGTCGATCTGGCGCTCGTAGACGACTTCGACATCGAAGGACGGGGTACTGCGGGAGCCTTGCCCGGTGAGTGTAGTGGAGGAGACCTCGACGGAGGCGACGCGGGCCATTCTGGCCAGCATGTCCGCGTGCACAGTGGCGAGGGTTGCGGCGGTCAGGTCGGGCGAGAAGATGCGGATGGGCGTGGCTTCTTTTTCGGGGACCTGGAGCTCTTTGCGCAGGCCGCGGATGGTGACGATGAGGTCCTGAAGGAGCGTCATGTCGTGCTCGGCGGCCGGGTCGGAGGGGTAGTCGGCGGCTTGCGGGTAGCGCGTCAGGGCGATGGAATGCAGCCCATCCTGATCGAGCTTTTCGTTGAGCGCCTGCCAGAGCTCTTCGGTGATGAACGGCATGAACGGGCTGAGGAGGCGGAGTGCGGCACCGAAGACGTTGATGAAGGTGCCGAGCGTGACGAGGCCAGGGATGTTTTCACCTTCGTCGAAGGTGAGGCGGAGCTTGATGAGCTCGATGTACCAGTCGCAGAGTTCGCCCCAGAAGAACTGGTAGATGGTGTTGGCGGCTTCGTCGAAGCGGTAGTCGCGGAGGGATTGATCGACGGTCTTGCAGGTTGCTGCAAGGCGGGAGACGATCCAACGGGATTCGAGCGGTGTTTCGGGGTGAAGTTGGAAAGTTGGGAACTCGACTGCGGTAGCTGGCCACCCGATGGGACCGAGCCACAGGCTGGAGTTCGGGGCACGGTCGATGTTCATGAAGAGGAAACGGGCAGAGTTCCAGATCTTGTTGGCGAAGGCGCGGTAGCCCTCGGTGCGGGCTTCGTTGAGGGGGATGTCGGCGCCGGGCGAGGCCTGGCTGGCGAGGGTGAAGCGGACTGCGTCGGTGCCGAAGCGGTTGATGATGTCGATGGGATCGATGACGTTTCCCTTGGTCTTCGACATCTTCTGCCCGCCGGCGTCGCGGATGAGGCCGTGGATGTAAACGGTTTTGAAGGGGACGGCCTGGGCGAGCGTGCGGGCGGCTCCGTCCGCATTGGGGACGTCGAGCATGAAGTGGGTGCCGAGCATGATCATGCGCGCGACCCAAAAGAAGAGGATGTCGAAGCCGGTGACGAGCAGATCGGTGGGGTAGAAGGAGAACTCGGAGCTCAGGCTGCCGGTCGCTGCCGCTCCCTGAGCCGTGAATCCCGGGTCCTGCACGCCGGGCCAGCCGAAGACGGTGAAGGGCAGAAGGCCCGAGGAGAACCAGGTGTCGAGCACGTCGGGGTCCTGGGTCAGCTGGGTGCCGCTGCATTGCGGGCAGGCGGCCGGGGCCGTGCGGGCGACTTCGATGTGACGGCAATCCGCGCAATGCCATGCGGGGATGCGGTGACCCCACCAGAGCTGGCGCGAGAGGCACCAGTCGTGGATGTTGGTCATCCACTCGTTGTAGGTTTTGGCGTACATCCCGGGGGTGATCTTGATGGCGCCGGAACGGACGGCTTCGAGAGCGTTGGCAGCGATGGAGTTGCCACCGGCGGCGGGCGTCTTGTTGACTGCCAAGAACCACTGCTCGGAGAGGCGCGGCTCGATGACGGCGCCGGAGCGCTGCGAGACCGGGACCGTCATCGCATGTTCGCGTACGGCGATGAGCAAGCCAAGTGCGTCGAGTTCGGCGACGATCTGCTCGCGGGCGTCGTAGCGGTCGAGGCCATGGAACGGGCTTCCGGGAAGGTCGACGCGGGCGGTCTTATCGAGGATGGAGAGGCTGGGAAGGTTGTGGCGCTGGCCGATGGCGAAGTCGTTGGGATCGTGCGCGGGTGTGACCTTGACCGCGCCGGTGCCGAATTCGGGGTTGGCCCAGTCGTCGGCGACGATGGGGATCTCACGGCCGGTCAAAGGAAGCGCAAGCCTCTTGCCGATGAGGCGCCGGTAGCGCTCATCGCCGGGATTGACCGCGACCGCGACGTCGCCAAGCATGGTCTCTGGGCGGGTGGTGGCGATGGTGATGGAGTCGTGTTCGCCGCTGGCGCCGTCCGCGAGCGGGTAGCGGATGTGGTAGAGCTTGCCCTGGCGCTCCTCGGATTCGACTTCGAGGTCGGAGACGGCGGTCTGCAGAATGGGGTCCCAGTTGACGATGTAGGCGCCGCGGTAGATGAGTCCCTGCTCGTGCAGGCGGACGAAGGCTTCGACGACGGCCTTCGAGAGCCGGTCGTCCATGGTGAAGTACTCGCGGGACCAATCGACGCTGGCGCCGAGGCGCTTCATCTGGTCTTTGATGGCGGACCCGTATTTCGCTTTCCAGTCCCAGACGCGGGCGGTAAAGGCCTCGCGGCCGAGCTCGGCGCGGGAGACGCCTTCGGCTTTGAGTGCCCGCTCGACCAGCATCTGGGTGGCGATGCCGGCGTGGTCGGTGCCGGGAATCCAGAGCGCGCGGTCGCCCCGCATGCGATGCCAGCGGACGAGGATGTCCGACTCCGCGTGCTCGAACATGTGGCCCATGTGCAGCATGCCGGTGACGTTCGGCGGGGGCAGCAGTACGGTAAAGGGCTCGCCGGACGCGGAGTCCGCGGGAACATCGAAGAGGTGCTGCTCGACCCAGTAGGAGGCCCACTTTTGTTCGATGGATGATGGATCGTAGGCTTTGGCGAGTTCGGCGGGTGCGTCGTTCATCGAGGTTAAGGGTAGCATCGGTGCGGCCGGGGCTTGGTGGCTGGCTGCCCGGCCATCTGCCCGGCTGTGGCTCAGGGGGCTACGGTCGGCTCGATCGGCGTCGACACCCGGCGGATGACGATCCAGGCATACTGCGCCGCCGAGAGCGGAGCCAGCAGCGCGATGAGCTTCAACAGCCAGTGATCCACCTGCGGCAGGCCGGGGATGGGCCACACCTGGCTCGCCATCACACCGACCACCGCGACGATCTGTACAAATGTATTCGCCTTGCCGAAGAGCGTGGGGCGAAAATCCTTCAACGTATTGGTCACGAAAAGCAGGGTCGAGATGAGCAGAATGCCGAGGTCGCGGCTGAACACCAGGACGGTGACGTACCGCGGAATAAGACCCGCGTGGGTGAGCGTCATGAACAGCGTGCTGAGCAGCAGCTTGTCGGCGATGGGATCGAGATACTGGCCGAGCCGGGTGTGCTGGTGCAGCAATCTTGCCAGCAGGCCGTCGAACGCATCGGTGATGCCCGCCACCATCATCAGCGAAAAGGCAACCGTCCAATGCCCGTCCAGGATCATGATGACGAGGAAGGGCAATGCGAACAACCGCAGCATGGTGAGCATGTTGGGCGCGGCGGCGAATTGACGGAGCACAGGCACGTGGGAGTCTCCTCATGCTATCCCACAGAACGGGACAAGCCCGCGCGGGCTCGCCGCCGCCGCGCGGAGGCCGCAGGCGGAAACTTGCCGCGTACACCGGTTTGCCACTACACTGTAGAGACGCACTGCAGGCGCGTAGCTCAGTTGGTTAGAGCGCTACCTTGACACGGTAGAGGTCAGCGGTTCGAATCCGCTCGTGCCTACCACTTGCCCCGACTCAAGTACCGGTGGCAGGCCTCTGCGAGCAATTCAGGAGCATCGACATGGCAGCCAAATGTGAACTCTGCGGCAAAGGCCCGCAATCGGGCAACAACGTCTCGCACGCCAACAACAAGACTCGTCGCCGCTGGAGCGTCAACCTGCAGCCGGTCAAGGCAAAGGTCGACGGGAGCCCCAACTCGAAGCGCATGCGGGTGTGCACGTCGTGCATCAAGGGCGGCAAGATCGTCAAAGGCTAAGCGCAGCTTTTGGTCGTCTGGTCGTAGGGATACTGGCGCAAGAACATTGAAAGCCCCGGCTGCATCGGCAGCCGGGGCTTTTCGTGTGGCTGCCTATGCTTCGCCAACCATGATCAGCCCAGGGGCTAAGAGCTACTTTTCTCGAACTGAAGCGAAGCGGAGTTAATGCAGAAACGTTCTCCGGTTGGGCGCGGCCCATCCGGGAAGACGTGCCCCAGGTGCGCGCCGCAGGTGGCGCAGGTCACCTCGACGCGGCGCATGCCGTAGCTGCGGTCTTCATGCTCGATGACGGCGTCTGGGGAGACCGGCTGATAAAAGCTCGGCCAGCCGGAACCCGACTCGAACTTGGTCTCAGACGTAAACAGGGGCGCATTGCAGGCTCCGCAGTGATAGATGCCGTCTTCGTGGTTGTTCACGAGCTTGCCGGTGAAGGCACGCTCGGTTCCCTTCTCAAACATGACGTGAAACTGCTCCGGCGTCAGCTTCCTGCGCCACTCTTCCATCGACTTCTGAATCTTCGGTCTTGCCTGCGTGTCCGCCATCTTCAAATCCTCCGTCCGTTCAATTGCAAATCCTCATAACACCCGCCCTGCCGCTTCCGGTCCGCCCACTTCCCTTTACCGCCCGCTGAATGCCTCCTCCATCATCTGGTTGCGCTCTGTGACCGACTTGACCTCATGCAGGCCAACGCTGGTGCGGAGTGGAATTACACGCTTCACCAGAATCTCGTCGGCATCTCCTGCCAGCAGATCCATCGTCTCCGCGATGAACGCGTCCAGCGGCATGGCACGCGGATCCTGCTTCTGATGGTCGCCCATCAACTCGGTCTGCACGTACGGCGGAGCCAGTTCCAGCACCTTCACGCTGGTATTCCGCAACTTGAAGCGCAAGGATAACGTGTACGAGTGGATGGCAGCCTTGGTGGCGGAGTAGACCGCGGTCATGGCCAGCGGCGTGAACGCCAGGCCTGATGTCACGTTGATCACGGCAGCCTCGGGCTTCGCCTTCAGGTGCTCCACCAAGGCCGACGTCATCCGGATCGGACCGTACAGGTTGGTCTCGACTGTCGACCTCAGCACCTTGTCGTCCAGCACGCCTGAGACATCATCCACCTGCATGATGCCGGAGTTGTTGATCAGTACGTTGACCTCCGGCCGCTCGGCGACGATGGTCTTCGCGACATGCGCCAGCCGTTCCGGGTCGGTAATATCGAGCTCGATCGCCTCCATCCCGGGGTTCGCCGCCGTCACCTGTTCCAGCAGGCTCTTGCGGCGTCCGGCGATGATCACTTGGTTCCCACGCTGGTGAAGCGCCTCCGCCAGACCACGCCCGATCCCCGAACCGCCGCCGGTGATCAACACCGTATTCCCTGTCATCTTCATCGCCAATCCTCGCTCTGCTCCCATAAGACTGCCACGGCTTGCGCAAAGGTGCATGAATCGCGTCGCACCTGAGTTCCAGCTATCATGGGCCATGCCGCGCGTGGCTCTTTTTCTCGTGCTTTCGCTCGCCCAGCAGTTTGGCGCGCATCTCGACGGCAGAGCGCTTCCGCAGTTGGCCGCACCCGGTGCCAGCGCCGTGGTTCTCTTCTTCGTCGCTTCGGACTGCCCGGTGTCGAACCGCACCTTTCCCGAGATGAAGCGGCTGCGTGAAAGGTACGCCGCGCAGGGAGTGCGCTTCTGGTTTGTTTATCCGAATGCGACGGAGAGACGGGGCGAGGTGCTGGCGCATCAGCGGGACTACGACGCGGGTGGCGAAGCGATCACCGACCCGGACGCCGCGCTGGTGCGCCTGACGCACGCCTTCGTCACCCCTGAGGCCGCCATCCTGGTTCCGCAGCCTGGCGGCGCGTGGAAGGCGGTCTACACGGGCCGCATCGACGACCGCTTCGTCCGCATCGGCCAGGAACGGCCGGCGCCGACGCAGTTCTTCGTCGAGAACGCCCTGCGCGCGCTGCTCTCCGGCCAGCCGGTCGCGCCGGACACCGGCACGCCGGTCGGCTGCACGATCCTGCCGGCAAAAGCAGCCCTGCCGACAAAGGCGGTGGGTCGATGAAGGCGGGCGTCGTGTTTGTGGCCCTCGCTCTTGCTGCCGGCGTGAGCGCTTCAGGCCAGTCGCAGGACGTGACCTGGCGGCGGCAGATTGCGCCCATTCTGTACAAGAACTGCACGGGCTGCCACCACGCCGGAGGCTCCGGCCCGTTTTCGCTCACCACCTACGCGGAGGTGAAACGCTTCGCGGGAGTGATCGGACCGGCGGTGAGTACGCGCTATATGCCGCCGTGGCTGCCGGAGCCCGGGCATGGCAGCTTCCAGGGGAACAGGCGCCTGGGGGACGCGGATCTTTCGCTGATCGAACGCTGGATCGCGGCCGGAACGCCGGAGGGCAGCGGACCGGAGCCGATTGCGCCGAAGTACGCCGCGGACTGGCAGCTTGGTCCGCCCGACCTGGTGCTGGAGATGACGGCGCCGATCAAGATTCCGGCTTCGGGGACGGATTTGTTTACCAACGTCATTCTGCCAAATCCTTTGAAAGGCACGCACTGGGTGCGGGCGATGGAGATCAAGCCGGGCGCGCCGCGCGTGGTGCATCACGCCAACGTACTACTGGATCGCACGGCATCGCTGCGGCGAACCCATCCGGACTGGCAGAGCGGCATTCCGGGTATGGACATCGACGTCGACGCGGGCGACGCTTTCGATCCGGACAGCCACTTCCTCTTCTGGAAGCCGGATTCGACCGCGATGGTGGAAGCGGCGGGCATGCCGTGGCGGCTCGACGGAGGCAACGACCTGGTGTTGAACCTGCACCTGAAGCCCTCGGGTAAGCCGGAGACGGCGCGGGCGCGCATCGCTCTTTACTTCGCGGCGAAGCCGGCCACCGAACACCCCATGCTGCTGCAGCTGGAGCATGACGCCGCGCTCGACATTCCCGCCGGGGACGCGGCATTCCCGGTCGAGGACTCGCTGACGCTGCCGGTTGCGGTCGATGTGCTCGGAGTTTACCCGCACGCCCACTATTTGGCCCGGCGCATGGAGGCATGGGCCACGCTGCCGGACGGCAGCCGTCGCGACCTGATCCTGATTCGCGATTGGGACATCGATCGCCAATCCGTCTACCGTCTGGCGGAGCCGCTTCGCCTGCCTGCGGGAACCACGCTGCACATGCGCTACGTCTACGACAACACCGCGGACAATATCCATAATCCGCATGTACCGCCCGTCCGGGTGCGCGCCGGCAACCGCTCCGAAGACGAGATGGCGCACTTCTGGCTGCAGGTGCTGCCGCGGCCGGCGGGAGGAACTACCGAACTGGAGGCGCGGCAGGAGCTGGAGGCCGCATGGATGTCGGCCCGGCTGGAGAAGAGCCCAACGGACACGATCGCGCTCTACAACCTGGCCTCGCTCGCGCTGACCACCGGCAAACCTGCGCGCGCGGTCGAGTTGTTTCGGCAACTGGTGGCGAGCACGCCCGCGGGCGTGCAGCCCGATCCGCGCGTTCTCACCGGATTCGGCTCCGCACTCGAAGCTGCGGGTGAAACTGGTGAGGCGGAGAACGAATTCAAGTCTGCGCTGGCGATCGATCCCGGATATACGGATGCCGCGTTCGATCTGGCGGCGCTCGAGGTGCAAGACGATCGTCTTCGAGAGGCAGAGCCGCTGCTGAAGGGCGGGCTAGCGCATCAGCCGCAGGATGTGGAGGCGCATCGGCTGCTCGCGATCGTGTATGCGGGAGAGCGCAACCTGACCGGCGCGCTGGCCGAGCTGCGGAGCTGGCAGACGCTCGCGCCCACCTCTGCCGATCCGCACCGCGCGCTGGCGCAGGTGCTGGCGCAGATGGGCCGGCTGCCCGAGGCGATTCGCGAGCAGCAGGCGGCAACCGGCCTGGTGCCGGACTCGGCCAGCGACTGGAACGATCTGGCGGTGCTGGAGGCGCAATCCGGAAAGAAGCTGCTGGCGAAACGCGACTTTGAGCACGCGATCGCGCTTGACCCCGGGCTCGAAGCAGCGAAGGTCAACCTGAGCAAGCTATAGCCAGCTTTTGCGAGTGCCGTCTGTCTCCGGTGGAAAACGGCATCCGTACACGTCGATTCGGGCTAGGCGCACGGAAGAGATCGCTTAGCCGAGTTTGAGTTGGGGGGCGGCGGTGAGGGATTCGGGCGCGTGGAGGTGCTGCAGGTAGCGGGGCCAGGCGGCGGCGGCGATCATGGCGGCGTTGTCGGTGGCGAGGGCGAGGGATGGGAAGGCGATGGGGAGGCCGCGGGCGGAGGCCTGGGCGGTGAGGCGCTGGCGGAGTTCGCGGTTGGCGGCGACTCCGCCGGAGATAAGCAAGGCGCGGGCGCCGAAGGCTTCGGCGGCGGCCAGGGTCTGGCGGATGAGGTTGCCGACGACGGCGGCCTGAAAAGAGGAGATGAGCGAGAGCGTCTGCGGGTCAAAGAGATGCAGGGCCTGTTCGGGGGGAAGGCTGGGATGGGCGGCGAGCAGGTCCGAGAGTGCAGCGCGACGGCGGGCGATGGATTCCTCGAGGTGGTGGGCCTGGGTGTAGCGGAGGACAGCGGTCTTGATGCCCGAGAAGGAGAAGTCGAAGCGGGAGACCGGAATGGGTTCTTCGGGGCTGGAACCGGGTTGGGGTTTGTCTGAGCCGGGTTTGGCGTTTGGGAGCCGGGTGCGGGGCTTGATGGGGTTGAAGTGAAACGGTACGGCGGCGGGGTCGCCGTGGCGGGCGAGGGCGTCGATCCAGGCTCCGCCGGGATAGCCGAGGCCGAGCAGCTTGGCGACCTTATCGAAGGCTTCGCCGGCGGCGTCGTCGACGGTGCGGCCGACGTTGCGGTAGGTCCAGGCACCGGTCTGGCGGTGCTCGGTGGCGAGGTAGAGGTGGGTATGGCCGCCGGAGACGACGAGGGCGAGCATGGGGAATTCGCAGGGAAGATCGCCGCGATTGCGGGCTTCGAGCAGAACGGCGTGGATGTGGCCTTCGAGGTGATTGACGGCGAGCAGGGGCTTGCCGAGGCCGAAGGCGAGCGCCTTGGCGTAGAGAATGCCCACGAGCAGGGCTCCGGCGAGGCCGGGACCTTCGGTCACCGCGACGGCGTCGAGCTGGGCGAAGGAGATGCCGGCCTGGGCGATGGCCTGCCGGACGACGGGAACGATGTGGCGGAGGTGTTCGCGCGAGGCGAGTTCGGGGACGACTCCTCCGTAAGCGGCGTGGAGAGCGACTTGGGAGGCGACGACATTCGAGAGGATGCGGGAGCCGCCGGCGACGACGGCGGCCGCGGTCTCATCGCAGGAGGTTTCGATACCCAGGATGAGGGGGGGGTGCATTCCCTTCATTTTAGAGCGGAGACTCGGCGGGAGTCCGAGATTCGAACGGATGCATCCCATCTCCCATCGCGAGAGGCGCGCGCAGAGCAGGGGCCGGGCTGTGGAGGCTGGGCAGGGTCCCTGACGCAGGCTGCTTGAGCGGGAGGTTAGACGACGCTTAGGGCGTGCACCTTCGACGGGGCAGCTCCAGGGTGATGGCGGGTGGGGAATCTCCGATGAAGAAAGGAGCTAGAGCTCGCTACACCCTGTGTCCGGCCGGGTAGTGCATCCGTGCTATTCGAGGAACCGGGGCTAAGGCCTAGATTTGAGGACAGATGCTTTCACGCACCGACAACACGATACAGAGCGCGATTGATGACCGGCTGAAGACGGCTGGGGCGACGGCACGGCGTATGCAGCCGGTGCGTACTCCCCGAACGGGCGGATCGCCGACGCTGTTCCTGGTGAAGCCGGGCGTTCCGGTTACGGCGGCCGGCGAACGCGGGAGACAGTACGCAGGTGCTGGTGCTATCTCGACGAACCTTGTGCCGCGGGTGGGGACGCGATCTCGCGTGATCGTGATGCCGGCGAGGCCGTTCGCGGTGGAGCATAGCGTTGTGGTAAATGCGCTGGCGCTGCTGGGTCCGGCGGTGTGGATGGGACACGCACTGCTGGTTTGGCTGAAGCTCATCTGAAAGCCTTTTGTGGGCAGCTGCTGCTGGAGTTCGCTGTGCGATCACACCGGCTGCTCGCTGCGCTGCGAGAAAAAGTAAAGCTGTAACTCACGGCAGGTGGAGTGCTGTGGCATGACAAGTGTGTCCGCTGCGGACGGGCGGGTGGTAGGGTGCGCGCGTGGTGCGGGAACACTACTCGCGGGAACGCTCATTTAAGCTGGAGGCATGGAGCTTCGGGGCGACAGCGCGGCAGCGCTGGGAGCGGCGCGTGAGGTGGCGGGCAGGCTGCGGGCGGCGGGGTTCGCGGCTTTTTTTGCGGGAGGGGCCGTTCGGGATTTGCTGCTGGGACTTCCGGCAAAAGACTTTGATGTTGCGACGAGCGCGCGGCCGGATGAGGTGGTGGCGCTGTTTCGTGCGGCAGAGATGCGGACGCTGGAGGTGGGGGCGCACTTCGGCGTGGTCCTGGTGGTGGTGGAGCGGGATGGCGCCCGCACCGAAGTGGAGGTGGCGGCGTTTCGCCACGATGGAGCTTACCGGGATGGGCGACGGCCGGAGGCGGTGCGATTTTCGACCGACCCGCGCGAGGATGTAGTGCGGCGGGATTTTACGATCAACGGAATGCTGCTGGATCCGCAGCGGATTGCGGGCGGAGAGGATGAACACGAAGAGCACGGAGAGCAGGCAGGGACGACCACGGAGGTTTGGGTTCCGGAGGATGCTGTTCTGGATTTTGTGGGGGGGCGCGCCGACCTAAGCGCGAGACTGGTGCGCGCGATTGGGGATGCGGACCGGCGGTTCGACGAGGATAAGCTGCGCATGCTGCGGGGGGTGCGGTTTGCGGCCCGGCTGGAGTTTGCAGTAGAGGAACAGACGCTGGCGGCGATGCGGCGTCATGCGGGGGAGATTGGCCAGGTCTCCGAGGAGCGGGTGCGGGACGAGTTAACGCGGATGCTGACGGAGGGGCGGGCGCGCGCGGCGTTCGAGCTGCTGGATGCCGCGGGGCTGCTGGCGGAGGTGCTGCCCGAGGTGGCGAAGATGAAGGGTGTGGCGCAGCCGCCGGAGTATCACCCCGAAGGCGATGTGTGGGTGCATACCCTGCTGCTGCTGGAGAAGCTGCCGGCGGGGGCCTCGTGCGAGCTGGCATGGGGATTTCTGCTGCATGACGTGGGCAAGCCGGCGACCTTTCAGCCGCCTGATCCGGGCCGGCCAGGGGATCGGATCCGCTTCAACGGGCATGTGGAGGTGGGGGTCGCGATCGCGGCCAAACTGCTGGAGCGGCTGCGCTTTTCGCGGGAATCGCAGACGCAGATCCTCTCGCTCATCCAGCATCACATGCAATTTGGCGATGTGAAGGCAATGAAGCAGTCGACGCTGAAACGATTTGTGCGCATGCCGAAGTTTGCGGAGCACCTGGCGCTGCATCGCGCGGATTGCCTGAGCTCGCATGGAGACCTGCGGCTTTGGCAGTATGCGAAGGAGGCGTATGAGCAGGATGCTCCGGAGGCGGAGCGGCCGAAGTGGTTCGTCACAGGCAAGGAGTTGATCGCGGCGGGGTATAAGCCGGGAGTGGCGTTCAAGCAGATGCTGCGCCTGGTGGAGGATGCGCAGCTCGAGGGGCGGATCGCGACCGCGGAGGAGGGTTTAGAGCTGGTCGCCCGGGAGTTTGGGTCGATTCGGAACGTGTAATCGCTCGGTGTGGTGCTCCCGCTGGTCGCCATGAACATGCTGGCGGCCAACGGGAGAACGCTCGGCGCGGAGGTTGCGGGCCCGGTGCGCTTTACTTCGTCTTCAGATCGGTGAGGAGCTGGCTGATGATGGGGGTGCCGAGGCCGGTGTCTAAGTCGTAGCCGGGAAGGGCGGGGTAGAGGCCATTGGTGCCGAGGGTGATGTCGTTGAAGCCGCCCTTGGGGTAGGTGCCGAGCGCTCCGCTGCCGTTGTAGAGGCTGTAGAGTTGGGGACCGGCAAAGCCGGCTTTGGGATTGACGGTGAGGACGCGCGCCCAGATACCCATCCAGGAGGGTGATGAGAGGCTGGTGCCGCCGACGCCTTCGGCGGTACCGTTGACGTAGACGAGCGCGCCGGACTCCGGGTCGGCGTCGAAGGCGACGTCAGGGACGCCGCGGGTGTCATCCTGTGCGAGCAGGGAGACGGCTGCGCTCTGCCAGAAGGGGCTGGGCTCGAACTGGCTGATGCCGCCGCCACCGGAGTACCAACTCGTTTCCTTGTCGTAGGTGCCGTTCGAGTTGGTGAGCAGGGTGGTGCCGCCAACGCCGATGACGTAGGGCGAGGCGGCGGGGTAGTTGACGAACGGCGCCCCGGCCGGGACGCCGTTTTCGCCGGCACCCGCGGGGCAGAAGGAGCCGGTATCCCCTGAGGAGGCAAAGAAGGTCTGCCCCTGGGCGGCGGCGGAGAGAAAGATATTGTCGTCAACCAGCATCGAGCCGTCGAGGTAGGGGAAGACTTCGCACTCTCCAAGCGAGGCACTGCCTACCTTGGCGAGGTTATCAGTCTGCCAGCGGGAGAATTCGAGGGCGAGGTCGGAGTCCGAGAGGGATGTCGTGGCGTAGATGTAAAGCTGCTTTACGGCGCCGGCGAGGCCGGTAGAGTACTGGGTGTCGAGATCCCACTCGTCGGCACCGCTGACGTCGGTGCTGGCCAGACCGACCTGCACGATCTTGACCGGAACTTCGGGGAGCTTAAAGGCTTTCTCGGCGATGCGCAGGTCACTGACGACGCCGGAGACGTTGCCCTCAGCCATCACGGCGATAGAGGTCTTTGAAGCCGTGGGGCTGCTGGCGCCGCTGTAGATGGTCTGAAACTGGCTCGGCGTATAGCTGACGAGGTATTGAGGGAGCGAGCTGGTGGGGAGCGCAATGGTGGGCTTCATGTGGCCGATGGAGTTGAGGCCGAGCACTGCAGTGACCAGTCCGCCGAGCGAGGACGGCACCTCGGCGGGCGAGGTGTTGGCGAAGACGATAGAGCCGAACTGAGAGAACTGCTCGAGCGGAGTATGAAAGGCTTTTGAGGCCGCTGCGGCGCTGCCCTGCGCGCTGACGAGCAGGCGGTTGGGCTCCACGGTGATGTTTGTGAAGCCCGCCGCTTCAAGGTAGCTGACCACCTGCTGGACCTGGGCAGTGGACGGAGCGAAGTATTGTGCGACCTGCTCCGGAGTGAGCGAGGTCTGGTAGAGCGGACTGGCGGGATCTGCAGCCTGGCGGACATAGCCTTCTAGGGCCGGCTTATTCTGCACGGCGAGGCCGAGGCGGATGGTGAGCGGGGTGGATGCGGGCAAAGGACCGAGGTCGGTAGCCGCGAGTAACTTGGACGCCGAGATCGCTTGCGTGGCGGTACTGCTCCAGGTAGAGGCCGCCTGGGTCGATTGCGCATGAAGGGAGGGGAGAAGAACAAAGCTGGAGGGAAGGAGGCTGGAGAGCAGAAGCCTGGTAAGCAGAAGCGAGGAGCGAGACATGGTTTCTCACTTTCTATGGGGGATCATCAGACTGGAAAAGCGGGAGAGGCACCTTCGGGCAAGACTTATCAGCTATCAAAATTGGATAACTTTAAGAGACTGTGCGATGTCCAACGAGCAAGAAAAAACCCAGTATTTACTGGGTTTTTCTCCACTTTTGTTTTTCGGGTAAAGCGAGTTAGAAGTTACTTCTCATACCGGTATTTCTTTCGTACTTAGATTTCTCATTCTGACTTGTTCAGCCGAGCACCTATACAAAATCCCTCTATGCGGCTTACAGGTTCGCCCGCACCAGATGCAAAGCACAGTCTGCATGAAGTCCCTCATCCAGCCAGGACGAAAGCCATGCAAGGAAGCATGCGGAACGTCAACCTGGAACATCGTTAGAGGTCGTAGACGTAGGTGGCGGTTTCGCCGAAGATGGACTCGCGCTCAGGAGCGGAGAAGTTGCGGAAGTAGTGGTCGAGGGTAGCGAACCAGGCGGAGTAACCGGTGGCCAGCAGGCATACGGGCCAGTCGGAGCCGGCCATGAGGCGGTCGGGGCCAAAGGCTTCCACGACGACGTCGAGGTAGGGTTCCAGGGCGGAGGTGGCGAAGCCGGCGGGGCGGGTCTGCCAGTCGGCCTCGGTGACCAGGCCGGAGAGCTTGCAGAAGACGTGCTCGCGGCGGGCTAGTTCGCGGATGTGGGTGGCCCAGGGCTCGAAGACGCCGGCGGCGATCCGGGGCTTGGCAATGTGGTCGAGGACGAAGATCTGCTTGGGGTGCTCGTCGACGAAGTCGACGGTCTGGGCCAGATGACGCTCGAAGATGAGGATGTCGTAGACCAGGCCGCTGCCCTGCATGGCGGTGATGCCGGAGTTGAAGTCTGCGCGGAGGATGTAGTTTTCGTCTTTTTCGGCCTGGATGACGTGGCGCAGGCCCTTGAGCTTAGGGCGCAGGTCGAACTCTTCCATGCATTCGGGGAAGTTTTCTCCGGCGATGGGGGCCCAGCCGACCACGCCGCGGATGAAGTCGTTGGCCTCGGCGAGATCGAGCAGCCAGCGGGTCTCTTCAAGGGTCTGGCGAGCCTGGACGGCAACGGAGCCGGCGATGCCGGCGGCGGCGAGTTCGGACCGGAGATTGGCGGGGAGGAAATCGTTGCGGATGGCGGACATGGAGTCGTCGATCCAGCCGTAGTCCTGCGGAGTGTAGCGCCAGAGGTGATGGTGGGCGTCTATTTTTTCGGGCATGGAGTCCTTGAGGTGCAGTGCGCTCACTCGACCGGGCCGGCGCCGTCGGCGATCTCGCAGACGAAGACGTCGGCGTGGGGTTTGCCGGTGGCGTCGAGATATCGGCTTTGGAGGTCGCGGGCGAAAGCCTCCGCGGCACTGGCGTGGACGAGCGAGACGGTGCATCCGCCGAAGCCTCCGCCGGTGAGGCGGGAGCCGAGGCAGGCGGGGGATTGCTGCGCGAGGGTGACGAGGAGGTCGCAGTCGGGGTGACTGGCGGCGAAGTCGTCGCGAAAGCTGACGTGGGCTTCGTTCATGAGCCGGCCGAAGGCGTGGACGTCGCCGGCACGCAGGGCGGCGACCCCGTCGAGCACGCGCTGGCTGTCGGTCATGACGTGGCGTCCGCGCAGGAAGGCTTCGGGCGACATGGTGGGGCGGGCGGCTTCGAGTTCGGCGAGGGTGGCGTCGCGAAGCTGGGTGACGTGCGGGTTGATGCGGGCAATGGCGGCCGCGGCCTCTTCGACTTCGGCGCGGCGCTGGCTGTATTCCTGGCCAGCGACGGAGTGGGTGACCATGGAGTTGCAGACGACCAGGCGTAGCGCGGCGGGGATGGGGGCGAGTTCCGCGGTGAGGGCTCGGGTGTCGATGGCAAGGGCGTTGCCGGCAACGCCGGCGGCGGAGATGAACTGGTCCATGATGCCGCAGGGAGCGCCGACGTAAGCGTTTTCCGCATGCTGGCAGGCGAGGGCGACTTCGGGCTTCGGGAGGCTGCGGCCAGCGAGCGCGAGCAGAGTGGTGGCGGTGGCGACCTCGACCGATGCGGAGGAGCTGAGGCCGGCGCCGGGAGGGACGTTGCCGAGCAGGGTGAGGCTTGCGCCGGCGATGGGGATGCCGCGCTGGGCGAGCGCCCAGGCGACTCCGGCGATGTAGGCGGACCAGTGGCCAAGGCCGGGGCGGGAGCGCCAGGCTTCGAGGTGCACATCGAGCTGAGGTGGGAGTTGGTCTCCGAACTGGGCCTGAAGCTGGGCTTCGAGCTTGTGGAGAGGAATCTCGATGGATTCGTTGAAGTTGAGCGAGTGGAGACGGAGCGAGCGGCCAGTGTGCGGGGTGACGGCGATGAGAGTGTTGAAGCTGAGGGCGGCCGGCATGCAGAAGCCGCCACTGTAATCGGTGTGTTCGCCTAGGAGGTTAACGCGGCCGGGCGCCTGGAACACGAGCGGGGTGGAGTCGCCGGTGTGCTGCTGGTGGGCTTGGCGGAGGATTTCGAAGCGGTGTGGATCTGAGGCGGGGGTCATGCGGTTTCCTTGGGGCTGGCGGCGCGGAGCATCTGGGCGGCGATCTCGGGGGTGATATCGCGCTGGGGCATGCCAAGCATCTCGAAGCCGACCATGAATTTGCGGATTTCGGCCGAGCGAAGCAGCGGCGGGTAGAAGTGGCCGTGCCACTCCCACTCAGGGTAGGGTGCGCCGTCGGTGGGTCGCTGGTGGAAGCCCATGGTGTAGGGGAAGCTGACGGAGAAGAGCGCGTCGTAGGTGGAGGTGAGGCGTTTGAGCAGGTCGGCGAGGCCGGCGACCTGGGCGGAGTTGAACTCGAGGAAGCTGGGGATGGAGCGTTTGGCCAGGATGAGGGTTTCGAAGGGCCAGACCGCCCAGAAGGGGACGACGGCGAGGAATTCGGAGTTCTCGAGGACGATGCGGTGGCTTTCGGCTGAAGGGCCGGCAGCTTGTCCGGCTGCCCGCTCGGCGTTCTGTCCGGCGGCGCGAGCGGCGAGTTCCTGATCGCGGTAGTCGCTGAGCAGGAGGCGCTGGTGCTGAGCGAGGTAGGCGCGCTGGTTGAGGGTCTCGGCGGCGGGTTCGTCGGGGATATGTCCGGTGGCCCAGATCTGGCCATGAGGGTGGGGATTGCTGGAGCCCATCATGGCGCCACGGTTCTCGAAGACCTGAACGTAGGCGGTTTGCGGGTCGGCGCCGAGGTCGCGGGTCTCCTGCCGCCAGGTTTCAATGACGCGGGCGATGCCCTCTGGCGACATGCCGGCGAGGGTGAGGGAATGGTTGGGATCGAAGCAGACGACGCGGCAGCGTCCGGATTCGGGCTGGGCGATGAGCAGTCCGGCGGAGGGCGGCGGGGGTGCGGCGGAGTCGGGCGGAAGCAGCGCCGGGTAGTCGTTATCGAAGACGTAGACGCCATCGTAGGGAGGCGTCTGCGCACCGCCCGCACGGGGATTTCCGGGGCAGAGGTAGCAGGTGGGATCGTAGGCGATCTTTTCGGGAGCGGCGGGTTTGGTCGTCTGGCCCTGCCAGGGACGCTGGGTGCGCTGGGGCGAGACCAGCACCCACTGGCCGCGGAGCGGATTGAAGCGGCGATGCGGGCGAAGCGCGGCGGTTCCGGCTGAGGGCGGGATGACGGGGGACGGTGTTTCCGGCATCGCTACACCTCCGCCGAGAAGGTGAAGAGGGTGGTGGAGTGGAGGGTTTCGCCGGCGCGGAGGACGACGGAGGGGAAGCCGGGCTGGTTCGGGGCGTCGGGATAGCCCTGGGTCTCGAGGCAGAGGCCAGAGCGGAAGGCGACGGTGGAGGCGCCGTCGCGGGTGGGGACGGTTCCGTCGAGGAAGTTGCCGGAGTAAAACTGCATGCCGGGCTCGGTGGAGTGGACGGTGAGGACGCGGCCAGAGGCGGGGTGTTCGAGGCGGGCGGTGAGCTTGAGCGTGCCTTTTTCGCCGAAGACCCAGTTGTGGTCGTAGCCGCGGGCGCGCTGAAGCTGTAGGTTGTCCTCGCCGATGCGCTCGCCGATGAGGGTGGGCGCGGTGAAGTCGAAGGGGGTGTCGGCGACGTGGGCGAGTTCGCCGGTGGGGATGAGGCTTTCGTTGATGGGGGTGTAGCGCGTGGCCGGAATGGTGAGGAGGTGGTCGAGGATGGTGGGGGTTGGCTGCTCCGAGTTTTCGGATTCGCCGGCGAGGTTGAAGTAGGCGTGGTTGGTGACGTTGACGATGGTGTTCTGGTCCGTGGTGGCGGTGTAATCGACGCGGAAGGTGCCGGCGGAGAGGCTGTAACGGGCGGAGAGCGTGAGGGTGCCGGGAAAGCCCATGTCGCCATCGGGGCTGACCAGGGTGAAGGTGACGGCGTCGGCTGACGGTTCGGCGCGCCAGAGCTTCTGGTCGAAGCCGATGGGGCCACCGTGGAGGGCGTTGGCTCCGTCGTTGAGCGGGATCTGGAAGGTCTGGCCATCGAGCGAAAAGCGGCCGTGGGCGATGCGGTTGCCGAAGCGTCCAACGACGGCGCCGGCAAAGGTTTTGCGGTCGTCGAGGAACCCCTGCAGGGAGTCGTGGCCGAGCACGACTTCGGCGAGGGCGCCGGTACGGTCGGGAGCTTTGACCGAGGTGAGGCGCGCGCCGTAGGCGGTGACGGAGGCTTCGATAAGGCCGTCGGAGAGAGTGTAGAGATCGACTGGGGAGCCATCAGGCAGGGAGCCGAAGGGATGGTGAGTCAGGGTCGTGGTGGTGGCAGCCGAGGAAGTCGCGGTGTTCGACATGAGGAATAGCATAGCGCGTCCTGCCTGACGGCCCTCGCTGTGCGCGTGGCGGCCACTTCGTGGCGCGTGACTGCTTCGCAAGGTGCTCCCGTTGGCCGCGGGTGAGATTTCGGGGCCGGTTTGCGCATCAGAGGGGTAGGCCATGATGATGGTGCGGAACGAAGGAGAGCTATGCGGCGGATGCTGGGGCGCTGGGTTGGGGTGGTGGCGGTGCTGGTGGCTGGGAATGCGGTGGCGGCGAAGCCGAAGCCGGCTCCCGATCACTGGGTGGGGACGTGGGCGACCGCGGCCACTGCGCGGGTGAGCGCGGAGGCGAAGCCGGGGATGTTTGTGCCGGGGGCAGCCGGTGCGACCATCCGGCAGACGGTGCATACGTCGCTGGGCGGAGGCCTGGTGCGGGTGGAGTTTACCAATGCGCTGGGGACGGACCCGCTGACGCTGGGCGAGGTGCATGTGGCGCTGGCGGACGGGAAGACGCCAGGGAGCGGGGATATTGAACTGATGAGCGCGAATGCGCTGACGTTTGGCGGGGCCGGATCGGTGACGATTCCGGCGGGAGGCGAGGCGATCTCCGACCCGGTGGCGATGAAGCTGCCGGCGGAGGCGGACCTGGTGATCAGCGTGTATGTTCCGGCGCAGCAGATTGCGGTGGCCACGATTCATGGGTCGGCGTTTGAGACCAACCAGATTGTGCCGGGGAACCTGGTGCAGGAGCGGTCGCTAACGACAGCGGCGGCAGGCGCGACGGTGCAGAAGGATACGAGCTGGTGGTTTCTGAAGGCGGTGGATGTGAAGACGCCCGCCGAGACGGGCGCGGTGGTGGCGTTCGGCGACAGCATTACGGATGGGTATGCGAGCACGATCAATACGGATCAACGATGGCCGGACCTGCTGGGCAAGCGGCTGCAGGCGGACAGGAAGACACAGGGGCTGGGGGTGTTGAACGAAGGCATTGGAGGCAACCGGATTCTGCGGGATGGCACCGGCCCGAATGCGCTGGCGCGGTTCGACCGCGAGGTGCTGGCGCTGGCAGGAGTGAAGTACCTGGTGATCCTGGAAGGGATCAACGATATTGGCGTGGCCTATGCGCCGGGAGCTTCCAATGCGCCGGTATCAGTGGACGATCTGACGGCTGGGATAACGCAGATGGCGGAGCGGGCGCATGCGCACGGCATCCTGGTGTACGGTGCAACGCTGACGCCGTATGTGGGCGCCGGCTACTCGTCCGCCGCGGGCGAACAGGTGCGGCAGGGGTTGAATGCGTGGATTCGGACGACCAAGGTGCTGGATGGGTACGTGGACTTCGACCAGGCGACCAGCGCGGACGGAAAGATGAGGCCGGAGTATGACTGCGGGGATCACCTGCACCCGAATGATGCGGGGTTCAAGGCGATGGCGGGGGCGTTTGATTTGAAGATGTTTGCTGCGGGGAAATGAAGGGATGGGCGTTGTACGTTGCACGGATGAACCGAGTGCAGGGCCGATTGGAGGCCGGCCTTGGAAACGAACAACGTACAACGTACAACGTACAGCCAGGAGCGTTATTGGAGTTCAATGCCGGCGAAGAAGTAGCCGATTTCAAAGGCGGCGGTTTCTTCGGCGTCGGAGCCGTGGATGGCATTTTCGCCGATGGAGCTGGCGAACTGCTTGCGGATGGTGCCTTCGTCGGCCTTGGCGGGATCGGTCGCGCCCATCAGCAGGCGCAGGTCGGCGATGGCCTTGTCTTTCTCAAGGACCATCGGGAAGATGGGCCCGGAGGACATGAACCGGGTGAGCTCACCGAAGAAGGGACGAGCGGCGTGGACATGGTAAAAGCCTTCGGCCTGAGCGGTGGAGATACTCATGCGCTTAATGGTGACGATCTTGAAGCCAGCCTTTTCGATGGCGGCGAGGATGGCAGCGGTGTAGCCTTTGCGGACGGCGTCGGGCTTGATGATGCTAAAGGTGCGCTGTGACAAACGAGGTCTCCTTGAGTGTGCTTCTGTCAGTTTACCGAAGGTGGTATTCCGGGTGGCAAAGAGGACAAAACTTATCCCGGGTGGGCACGCACTGAATGGACAGGAACAGATGTCTTGGATTGTGCCTGTATGGGCAAAGGATCGCGCGTCGTGCGGTAGGTCCTGGGCTTCGCTTGAGTCCGTGGGTCAGCGTGAATGCTTGTGCCGGCACCGGGAGGACTGCGCGAAGCCTCCGGCGTACGCAGTACCTCGCCGGCGTCAGGGTGCTTTTTAGCTCCTGCCTAGGAGGCGGGCCATGGTTTCGCCCATTTCGGCGGGAGACTTGACGACGTGGATGCCGGCGGCGGACATCGCCTTCATCTTTTCTTCGGCTGTGCCTTCGCCGCCGGAGATGATGGCTCCGGCGTGGCCCATACGGCGCCCGGGAGGCGCGGTCTGGCCGGCGATGAAGCCGACCACGGGCTTCTGAACGTGCTCGGCGATGTAGCGCGCGGCAGCCTCCTCGGCGGAGCCGCCGATCTCGCCGATCATGATGATGGCTTCGGTCTCCGGATCGTCGTTGAGCAGCTTGAGGGCGTCGATGTGGGTGGTGCCGATGATGGGGTCGCCGCCGATACCGATGGCGGTGGATTGGCCGATACCGCGGGTGGTGAGCTGGTAGACCGCCTCGTAGGTCAGGGTGCCGGATTTGGAGACGATGCCGACTGAGCCTTCCTTGTGGATGCGTCCAGGCATGATGCCGACCTTGGCCTTGCCGGGCGAGATGACGCCGGGGCAGTTCGGGCCGATGAGGCGCGTGTTCGACTGACGCACGACCTCCCAGGCCTTCACCATGTCGAGCACCGGAATGCCCTCGGTAATGCAGATGACGAGCGGCAGCCCGGCGGCAGTGGCTTCGAGGATGCCATCGGCGGCAAACGGGGGCGGAACGAAGATGACAGAGACGTTCGCCCCGGTCTCTTTGACCGCTTCTTCAACCGTGTTGAAGACCGGCCAGCCTTCATGCGTCGTGCCGCCCTTACCCGGGGTCACGCCGCCGACGACGTTGGTGCCGTACTCGGCACAACCCTTAGCGTGAAAAGTACCTTCCCGCCCGGTGATTCCTTGCACAATCAGACGTGTATTTTTATCTACCAAGACCGCCATGGACTCTCCATCTACTTTAGGTTGAGCATCTCGCTAAAAAGCTTTTCGCTTGCACTGGTTGGAATCGCTTCAGTCCCGAAGTAGCCAGGAACTTGAAGCCCGTCTAGAAAGGATTTCTCTTGGGTATTAAGCAGCGCTGGGGTTAGCTCGCAAGCAGGAGCCGATAAGCAGGAATTCCAATTCTGTGTTCGCCGTTGATTTCTTCACTCCACCACGCTCTCCCGCCAACGTCACCCGTCTTTTCATCGTGATGAATTTTCCGGACTTGGGTGTGACACGAGCGATGAGAAACAAGTGGACGTCTTTATCTGGATAATGTTCGCCGATCTTTTTGAAGATGGAGTGGGTGTGGAGCCGTTTGGCGAATCCCCGATCCGTTTTCCCCACATAAATAGGAACCAGCTTGTCGCCGGTTCTAACAGCCATGAGGTATACCCCTGTTGCCAGCCGTGGAACATGACCCTCTTTGTGACGAGCGGACCGCCACAAACTCGCTAACGCATCGTACGGGGGCTCACCGAGTGCTTGTTTCAATCGATAGGGCCCTAAGATTCGAAATACTGCGGGCATATTGGGACTCCGTTGACGCTCTATCCTTTTGCCGCCGCAACCGCTAAGTCCGCGGCGTCCTTCATGGTGGTTCCTACTTCGAACTTAAGGCCGGAATCCTTGAGGATTTGCCGGCCCTCTTCGACGTTGGTGCCTTCCAGGCGGAGGATGATGGGGAGCTGGACGTTGAGTTTGCGGGCGGCGGCGACCACCGCGGTGGCGAGCACGTCGACGCGCAGGATGCCGCCGAAGATGTTGATGAAGATGGCCTTGACGTTGGGGTCGGAGAGCAGGATGCCGAAGGCGTTTTCGATCTGCTCCTGGTTGGCTCCGCCGCCGACGTCGAGGAAGTTGGCGGCGTGTCCGCCGGCGTACTGGATGATGTCCATGGTGGCCATGGCGAGGCCGGCGCCGTTGACCATGCAGGCGATGTTGCCATCCAGCTTGATGTAGTTGAGGGCGAAACGGGAGGCTTCGACCTCGAGTGGATCCTCTTCGGAGAGGTCGCGAAGTTCCTTGAGGTCTTTGTGGCGGAAGAGGGCGTTGTCGTCGAAGTTGATCTTGCAGTCGAGGGCGAGGAGTTTGTCGTCTTTGGTGGTGATGAAGGGATTGATCTCCATGAGGGTGGAGTCGGTTTCGATAAAGGCCTTGTAGAGGCCGAGCATGAAGCCGGTGGCAGCGGCGATCTGGGTGGGCTTGAGACCGAGCTTGAAGGCGAGTTTGCGGGCCTGGTAGGGCTGGAAGCCGACTGCGGGGTCGATGGGCTCCTTGTAGATGAGCTCGGGGGTGGCGTGGGCGACTTCTTCGATCTCCATGCCGCCGGACTGCGAGGCCATAAAGACGATGCGGCCGGAGGCGCGATCGAGAACGAGGCCGAGGTAGAGCTCGCGATCGATGGCGGAGCCTTCTTCGATGAGCAGGCGCGAGACCTTCTGGCCAGCGGGACCCGTCTGGTGAGTGACGAGCTGCATGCCGAGGATGGCCTTGGCCGCGGCTTCAGCATCGGCGAGGGATCTGACCACCTTGACGCCGCCACCCTTGCCGCGTCCGCCGGCGTGGATCTGGGCCTTGACGACGACGGCAGTGTTGCCCGCGGCGAAGAGCGCCTTGGCGGCGGTGTCGGCCTGCTCAAGGGTGGTGGCCATCTCCCCATTGGGTACGGGCACGTTGTACTTACGCAGGATTTCCTTGGCCTGGTACTCGTGAATCTTCATGAGACGTATTCTCCGGCAGGGTGCGGCACTGGGTCATCGTAGCGAAGTGAAAGGATGGGTGGCAATGCGAACACCGGATGGGGATGCCGGTAATCGCCCGAGTCGGGCTTACCCGGCGGGAGGAAGGCAGGAGTCTCAAGAGCGCAAGCCGTTCGGCCACAATCCCGCACGGTTCTCCTTGGGAAATCGTGGAGGGCGGGTTGAGAGATCCGCTGAAGCAGCAGATCTCTTCGCTCCAATGCGCCGCGTCTCGCCATGGCACGGAGGGCGGGTCAGGGGTGTTCGACCAGGAAGGTTTGAATTTCCAAGAATTCGGGTTCGGTGAGGCGGAAGGTGGCGGCGGGCAGGGTTCCGTCGACCTGTCTGGCGCTGCGTCCGCCGACAATGGCTGCGGTGACAGCGGGATTGTGGAGGGTCCAGGCGATGGCGACCACGCCGGCTGTGACGCCGTGGCGACTGCCGATTTCGCCCAGCAGGCCGGCCAGCGCGAGGTTGCGTTCGAGGCGCGGCGACTGGAAGTTGGCTGCGTTGCGGCGGAAGTCGTCCTTAGGCATCTTCTCGACGCGTTCTTTGGTCATGGCGCCGGTGAGCAGGCCGGACTGCATGGGCGAGTAGTTGATGACTCCGATGTGGTTCTGCTGGCAGAAGGGCAGGATTTCGGCTTCGACGCTGCGATTGATCATGGAATAAGGCGGCTGCAGCGAGGTGATGGGGGCGATTTTCAGGGCGCGCTTCATCTGGTCGACGGAGAAGTTGGAGGCGCCGATATAGCGGACCTTTCCCTGCTGCTTGAGCTCGGCCATGGCGGTCCAGCCTTCTTCGACCTCGTCGTCGGGCTTGGGCCAGTGGATCTGGTAGAGGTCGATGACGTCGACCTGGAGGCGGCGGAGCGAATCTTCGACCTCGCGGCGGATGTGCTTGAGGGAGTTTGTGATCTGCCGCTTCTCATCCCATACCATGCCGCATTTGGTGAAGACGTAGGGCTTGTGGGAGGTGGATTTGAGGGCGCGGGCGACGACCTCTTCAGAGTGGCCGAGGCCATAGACGGCGGCGGTGTCGATCCAGTTGACGCCGGCGTCGAGCGCGCGATGGATGGCGTCGATGGAGTCCTGATCTTCCTGGTGTCCCCAGGCGAACTGCCAGTCGCCCCCGCCGATGGCCCAGGCGCCGAAGCCGATGGAGGTGAGTTGGAGGTCGGAGTCGCCGAGCTGGTGGAGCGTACCGAGTTGCGATTCTGTTTGAGTGGTCATGGTGCAATTGGATGCGGTGAGGGCATCTGAGGAAACTGAGGGCGCGGGCTGTGCAGGGGAGAAGGTTGACAGACGACGTGGTGGTGATCGGTGCGGGGATGGCGGGACTGGCGGCGGCGCGGGCGCTGGCGGAGGCTGGGCTTTCTGTAACGGTGCTCGAGGCGGCGGAGCGGGTGGGTGGGCGGATTCTGACGGTGCGGGATGGGGAGACGGTGGTGGAGCTGGGGGCGGAGTTCGTGCATGGGCGGTCGCCGGACTTGTGGGCGTTGATTGAGGAGGCGGGACTGGCGACGTATGAGCGGAAGGGCGAGTTCTTGCGTCGGGAGGGTGGGGAGTTGGTGGGCGGGGATGAGGATGGTCAGGATGACGCGAATGAGGCGCTGGAGGGTCTGAAGGAATTCTCCGGATCGGACTGTTCCTTCTCGGAATACCTGGACCGGATCGGGATTCCCGAAGCGGAACGTGGCGAGGCGGTGGGGTATGTCGAGGGGTTCAACGCGGCGGATGCGCGGGTGGCTTCGGCGGTGGCGCTGGCGCGGCAGCAGAAGGTGGAGGACGCGATCGAGGGAGATCGGGTTTGGCGGCTGGTGGAGGGCTACGACGGGATCACCGAATTCCTGCGAAAGCGGGTAGAGGCTCTTGGCGGGAGAATTTTGATGAGAGCGACGGTGGTGCGGGTGGAGTGGAGAGGAGAACGCGGAGGTTGCGCGAGGGGTGCGCGGATTCTGGTCGAGGATGGGAGGGTCTTCGAAGGGACGAGTTGCGTGGTGACGGTCCCGCTCGGGGTGTTGCAGGCCGGAGCGATCGCGTTCGAGCCGGAGGTTTCGCGGGTTATGGAGGCTGCGGGGCGGATGCGGATGGGCCAGGCTTGCCGGTTCACAATGAGCTTCGGGCGGCCGCTTTGGCCGGAAAGCATGAGTTTTCTGCTGACGCGCGAGCTGCTGCCCAGCGTGTGGTGGACGGCGCGGCCGGCGGACTCAAGAAGCCTGACGGGATGGGTGGGCGGCCCGCGAGCGGCGGAGCTGCTGGGGCTGGATGCGGCGGAGCTGCGGGAGCGGGCGATGGTGGCTGCGGCGAAAGCACTGGGCGTGGAGGAAGCGGTGGTGCGAGCGGAGCTGCGAGGCTTTTATGCGCACAACTGGAGCACGGATGACCGGTCGCGGGGAGCGTATTCATGGGTTCCGGTGGGCGGCCTGGAGGCCTCGGCGGAGATGTGCGTGCCGGTGGGGGATGTGCTGTTTTTTGCCGGCGAGCATACGGACACCACGGGACATTGGGGGACAGTGCATGCGGCACTGGGGTCGGGGCTCCGAGCGGCGCGGCAGATTCTTGAGCGGAGCTCACCTCGATAGAGACGGCTGTTGTGCGCGAGCCTCCGTGCACATCCAGAGGTGCGCTATGTGTTGAGTCCGGCGGATGTTGGCGGCATCGAAGGTGAGGCGGGCGGTGTACTGAACCGGTCGGATGACTCTGATACTCTCCGTTGCATCTGAGGTGCTATGGCAATGACCAAGTCGCTTCTGAATACACCGGCGGACACGACGCCGAATACCACCATTACCGTCAACGGACGGGGAGTGGGGGCGCACCAGGGAGAATGGCTGATTGAAGCGTTGAACAGGGATGCGGCTGCGGAGAACAAGCAGCAGGTTCCGCATGTGTGCTATCTGAGCGGGCTGGGCTCGCCGATCCAATCGTGCGATACGTGCATGGTGAATGTGGACGGGAAGCTGGTGCGAGCCTGTGCGACCCCGGTAACGCCAAACATGCGGGTTGCGACTGAAGGCATGGATGTGGACGTGGCACAGCGGGAGGCGTTCGACCGGATTTTGCAGAACCACATGCTGTATTGCACGGTGTGCGACAACAACAACCAGAACTGCACGGTGCATAACGTCACCAAGGATCTGGATGTGAAGCACCAGGCACGGCCGTACCGGGAGAAGCCGTACGAGAAGGATATGTCCAATCCTTTTTACCGGTACGATCCGCAGCAGTGCATCCTGTGCGGACGCTGCGTGGAGGCATGCCAGAACGTGCAGGTGAATGAGACGCTAACGATCGACTGGGAGTCGGCGCACCCGCGGGTGCTTTGGGACGGCGGAGAGAAGATTGAGGGATCGTCCTGCGTGAGCTGCGGGCACTGCGTGACGGTGTGCCCCTGCAATGCGCTGATGGAGAAGTCCATGCTCGGGCATGCGGGGTATCTGACGAATATCCCGGCGAAGACGCTGGACGACATGATCGACGTGGTGAAAGGCATCGAGCCACCCATCGGGTATGGTCCGATCCTGGCGCTGAGCGAGATGGAAGCCGAGATGCGCAAGTCGCGGGTGAAGAAGACCAAGACGGTGTGCACGTATTGTGGCGTGGGCTGCACCTTCGATGTGTGGACGCGCGACCGGCACATTCTCAAGATCGAGCCTGGACCGGGGCCGGCGAACGGTGTTTCGACGTGCGTGAAGGGCAAGTTCGCGTGGGACTTCATCAACTCGGACGACCGGCTGACGCGTCCCCTGCTGCGCCAGGGCGACACATTTGTGCCGATCACGTGGGATGAAGCGCTGGACGTGATTCATGCAAGGTGGACGAAGATCCGCGACGAGCATGGGCCAGATGCGCTGGCCTTCATTGCCTCTTCGAAGTGTACGAACGAAGAGAGCTACCTGATGCAGAAGCTGGCGCGGCAGGTGGTGGGGACGAACAACATCGATAACTGTAGCCGGTACTGCCAGACGCCGGCTTCGATGGGACTGCAGCGGACGGTGGGGATTGGCGGGGACTCGGGATCGATCTCGGATATCGAGATGGCGGACCTGGTGCTGATTATCGGGTCGAATACGTCGGAGTCGCACCCGGTGCTGGCGACGCGGGTGAAGCGCTCGCACAAGTTTCGCGGGCAGAAGCTGATTGTTTCGGATATTCGCCGGCACGAGATGGCGGAACGTGCGGATCTGTTCATCCAGCCGCGGCCGTCGACCGACGAGGTGTGGATTTCCGGTGTAGCGAAGTACATCCTCGACCACAACCTGCACGACAAGGCGTTTATCGAGCAGTGGTGCAACCGGTTTGACGAGTATGCGAAGTCGCTGGAGCCGTTCACGCTCGAGTATGTGGAAGAGGTGACGGGCCTGGCGCAGGACACGGTGATTAAGCTGGCCAACGAGATTGCGGCGGCGAAGAGCGTATGCGCGCTGTGGGCGATGGGCGTGACGCAGCACTGCGGCGGGTCGGATACGTCGACGTCGATCTCCAACCTGCTGCTGCTGACCGGCAACTACAAGCGTCCGGGGACCGGGGCTTACCCACTGCGCGGACACAACAATGTGCAGGGCGCAAGCGACTTTGGCTCGATGCCGAATATCTTTTCCGGCTACCAGAAGGTGGACGATCCAGATATCCGGGCGAAGTTTGAGGCGGACTGGGAGTGCACGCTGCCGACGACGACAGGCCTCGATAACCGGCAGATGATCGAGGCAATCCACGAAGGCAAGCTGAAGGCCATGTACATCAAGGGCGAGGACACGATCACGTCGGACGCGAACGCGAACGACGTGGGCGAGGCGCTGCGCAAGCTGGACTTTCTGATTGTGCAGGATATTAATTTTTCGGTGACGTGCGAGTATGCGGATTTGATTTTGCCGGCCGCTCCTTCGCTTGAAAAGGATGGGACGTTCGTCAACACGGAACGGCGGATTCAGCGGTTGTACAAGGCGCTGGAGCCGCTGGGTGAATCGAAGCCGGACTGGGAGATCATCCAGCTGATCGCGCAGAAGATGGGCGGGAAGTGGGACTACAAGCATCCTTCAGACGTGATGGTGGAGGTGGCGCGGCTGACCCCGACTATGGCGGGCGTGACGTATGAGCGGCTGGAAGGCTATAAGAGCCTGCAGTGGCCGGTGGATAAGGATGGCAAGGATACCCCGCTGTGCTACGTGGAGAAGTTCAACTTCCCGGACGGAAAGGCGCGGTTCTGGCCGCTGGAGTATGTGCCGCCATCGGAGGAGACGAGTGCGCACTATGATTTGCATTTGAATAACGGACGCATGCTGGAGCACTTCGAGCAGGGATCGATGACCTATCGGTCGCCGGGCATTAAGGAGATCGCGCCGGAGACGTTTGTGGAGGTATCGCCGGAGCTGGCGGCAGAGCGCGGGCTGACGGATGGGCGGTATGTGCAACTGGCGAGTCCATACGGTCGCGTGAAGGTGCAGGTGCTAGTGACGGACCGGGTGAAGGGCAAGCAGCTTTACATGCCGATGAACTCGGTGCTGGAGCCGGTGAACAAGATGACCAGTTCGCACACCGACCGGGCGACGCATACGCCGGCGTTCAAGGAAACCCCGGTGCATATGACGATTCTCGACGAGCAGGGCAAGAGCCCGCTGCCGAGGTCGAACTTTCGCTGGGGGACGCGGACTCCGCAGACCGGGGTGGGGGTGGAACGGAAGTGGGCTCAGCCGGGATATCACGTTCCGGGTACGCAGCCGGCAGATAAGCTGGTGCAGATTAAGTCGACGACAGTTTAGCGATGAGGCGGGCTGGTGGTGTTTGGAGCGAGTCGGGGAGTAGTCACTTCGTGAGTTGAGAGTGAGTGAGTCACGAGTGGTGTGTCACGCAGAGCTACAAACCTGCAATGTGATCGCTGCACAATCGATAGCTATAGCTGACAAGCTAAGTTCTAAGAACTAACGGCCGGAAGCTAAGAGTTGGAGCTCGGAGCTACAGGCCTAAGTGAGGAGATTTCAATGGCGAAGCCGCTGCAGTTCCGGCCGAAGGTTGATCCGAAGTTAGAGCTTCATCGACAGTTGAATGCGGCGCCGCTGGAGAATGCGGAGGCCGTGCTGGTGGCTTACGACATTCTGAAAACGGCGCATGCCAATGGCACACTGGACCTGATAAACGGGCTGGTGGGCGGGCGGGACATTATCGCGGCGAAAGTGGCGGAGTATGCGAAGCTGCCTGGCGGGATTGCTGCGATTCGTAACCTGCTGGCGCTCTCGAAGATTTTGATGGCGCTCGATCCGGATGCACTGGATCAGGTGTCGAAGGCGATGGTGACGGCGACCGGCCAGCATCGGGCGGAGGTAAAGCCGCCGTCGCTATGGCAGCTCTTCCGGCGATCGACGAGTGAGGACGCACGGCGTGGTTTGTCGCTGATGACGATGATGCTGGTGGCACTGGGCAAGAGTCTGCGGGCGACTCCAGAGACGAAGGACAAGTGACTCAACCGTGCTGTGTTCCAATGAACGGTGATGACTGCAAAACATGGTTTCGAAGTCGGAAAGACTAGAGTCGGTGGCGGTGAGCTGTTCTTGATTGCGGGGCCATGTGTGCTGGAGAGCGAGAGCCATGCACGGAAGATGTCGGAGGCGATCCAAGGCATTGCGGCGGAGTTGAAGCTGCCCTACATCTTCAAAGCGAGCTACGACAAGGCGAACCGGACCAGTATTCGGAGCTTTCGCGGGCCTGGACTGATGGAAGGCGCACGCATTCTGCGGGCGATCGCGCAGGATACCGGGCTGACGGTGCTGACCGACGTGCATACGCCGGAGGATTGCGCGCGGCTCTCGGACGCGGTGGGGGACGTGGAGCTAATGATGCAGATTCCGGCGTTTCTGTGCCGGCAGACCGACCTGCTGATCGCAGCGGCGGAAACCGGGCGGCCGATCAACATCAAGAAAGGCCAGTTTGTGGCTCCGGCGGATATGAAGCATGCGGTGGCCAAGGTGCGCGAGAGCGGGAACGAGCGGGTGAGCCTGTGCGAACGGGGTTCCAGCTTTGGCTATAACAATCTGGTGGTGGATATGCGCGGGCTCCCGATCATGCGGGAGTTTGCGCCGGTGATCTTCGACGGGACCCACTCGGTACAGACGCCCTCGGCGGGGAATGGCGTGAGCGGCGGCCAGCCGGAGTTTATTCCGGTGCTGACGCGGGCAGCGGTGGCGGCCGGGGTGGACGGAGTGTTCCTGGAGGTGCATGACAATCCAGCGGAGGCCAGGAGCGATGGCGCCAATGCGCTGCGGCTGGATCAGTTGAAGAGTGTGCTGGAAGAGCTGCTGCGGGTTCAGGCGGCAGTGGCTTAGGAGAAGCCCGCCCGGCCGCCCGGGCTCACCATGCCGGGGCGGGGCTTGCACGCTTTTCTTGCTTCGCTTGCAGCTCCCGTTCGTTACAAGGAAAAGTGCGTGCCGGTCAGGGGTAGGAGTGCGCTCGGCCCAGGACGGCACGAAGTGCCAAAAAAACGGCCCCTCGCTTGAGGGGCCAATCTGCCTTGGTTCTCTCTGGTTAGGAGAGGTGGTTGCGGATGCGCTCGTGACTGGGGGCGCATCGCGCGATCTTGTGCTCCTGGTCGCTAGTTGAGCGATGCTGGCGTGACTCCGGAACCAGTGGCTGGCGCGTCCATGGAGGCGAGGCTGTTCTGCAGGATGGTGACGCGGACGCCGTTGGTGAGCGGCTTTTCGCTGGCGTTCGGGGCCGTCTGGGTGGAGATGGCTGGGGAAGCTTTGCCAAGGCCGGTCCGATAGATGCGGTAGACCGGCACCTGGTGCGCGGTGACGAGGTAGCGGACCACTGCATCGGCCATGGCCTGAGAGGTGGCAACACCCGCCCGGCTGTAACCCTGGACCTCGACGATATAGCCCTTCTGGCTGGCGAGCGAGGTGGCGACGCCATCGAGCTCGGCCTTCTGGCGGGCGGTGAGAGCGGTGTGGCCGGCGATGAACCGGACCGAGGTGCTGGTGACCGGCTGGTACTGATCGAGACCGGAGATGGTGCCGTTGAGCGCAGTGGTCTTTCCGTTGGCGGCCAAGGCGAGAGAATTGGCGGCGTTGGCGCGATTGGCTGCGTCTGCGGCGTGTGCGTCAGCGGTCTGCGCAGAGTTCATGGCCTGGTTGATGCCAGCGGTGGCGCGGCTATCGACATCGCGAATGTCGTTGGCGTTTTTGGCCTGAAGCTGATCGAGCTCGTTGGTACGATCCTTGATGGGATCGATCTGGCGATGGACCCACTTCTTGCGGGCGAAGGGATTGACGTGTCCCCAGAAGCCTTCGTGCGAGGTGGTGTCGAGCGGCCTGCCGGTGGCGTAGGTTCCGGAGTTCTCGGGATTCTGGGTGTCGGGCGCGGCCTTGTCACTACTCTGAACAGCATTTTGTGCGGGTTGGGCCGCTGGAATGGAATCGGGCGGCGTCGCCTGGGCGGCGGCAGAGCCAAGCGTGCAGGCGACAAAGAGACCGGCGGCGCTTAGGAGGTGAACCGTCTTGAGCGGCTTCAAAATCTTCATCACTGAATCGTCTCCTCGGGGTGCGGCTCTTCTATTTGTCTTGATGATGTTTGTAGCCTCTGAGAGCTCGCGGCAGGCTTCGAGTTTGCGCTGTCGCCATAACCGAAGCAAGATTCGGGCCAAAGTTGCAGACGCTGATAACACTCAGGTTGCAGCAATCGGGATTGACGTCCGGGCTGCTCTCAGGAAGAAATGTGCGGATGTAGTGGGAAGTTTTGACAGATCTGGATCTAGCGGGTGGCGACCTGAACCACGTGGATCTCGGGGAGTTGCTGGCTCCAATTGGGCGAAATGTCTTCGAAGATGAGGCGGAACTCGCGGTCGTCATTCGGCGCGAGAGGGGCGGCGCTGAGCGGCTCGGTGTCGACGTAGGGGTCGTGGGTGCGGATGAGCGTGAGCGGGACGGTTTCGAGCTGGGGCGGCTGAGTGGTGTCGAAGCTGGGAAAGAGCACCTGCAGGGTGGCGGCGGTCACGATTTTTGAGCCTGTATTGCGCACGTGGCCGTCGATGAAGGTGGACTTGCCGCCCGAGAGCGAGGTGGACTCGCTCATCTGCAGCCCCGAGAAGACGAGGTTGGCAGCGTAGGGATGGAGCGGCAGGAGTTCGTTGGCGGGGGATGCAGCGTGGTGCCGCGAGGCGAGCACAAGGCCGGCCACGATGACCAGGATGACCGCCCCGGCGATAGCCCACGCGAGCAGAGGAGTGGAGGATTTCTGCTGTGGGGCAGGGGAGAAGAGGGAGGGCGCTGGCGGCAATGGCGTTGAAGAGCTCATTGGCGGATTCTAGAGCAGATGTTCCTGTTGCTGTACTCGGGCTGGTCCCAACGGCTTAGCAGGCTGGTCCAAACGATAGACTTCGGGATGCCCAGGCTCAACGGGGACGGTTAACCAGGATGGTCTTGCCGCCCGATTGCGCCAGGATGCGGTAATGCGAAAGCTCGTGTTCGCGGGCGGCGGGGTGGTAGGTGAGCAGGAAAACGCGGCGGGGGCTCTGCCAGAGCTGGCGGAGGGTGGCGTCGGACTCAAAGACAGCTGGGGCGTCGGGCCAGAAGCTGCCGAACCAGAGGCCGTTCACGCGGCCGTCGACGAGGTGAACGGGCTGATGGGTGTAGAAGAGGAGGGTTGAACCCGAGGTGAGCTCACCGTCGATGAGGATGAGGTCGCCGGGATCTCGGCCGCGCCCGTCCGGCAGGGTTTGCTGGTCGAGGATGGCCTGGGCGAGTGGCCGCGAGCCGAGGATGGGGTTGAAGCGGACCAGGGCGGCGTGGGAGGCGAGCAGGACGACGAGCATCCCGGCAGCGAGCGTGAGGTTTGCTGCGTAAAGGCGTCCGATGCGGCGTAGCAGGTAGCTTCCCAGGCCGAGCATGAGCATGCCGGCGGCGGCCGCGGCGAGCGGACCGCGGAAGAAGCCCATGGCGGCGCCGGTGAGATCGAACAGATGGCCGAGCGAGACGTTGTAGAGATCGGGATTTGAGGCGAGGAGCGCAGAGAGATCTACTCCAGGCGCGGGAGTGGGGGCGGTGAGGGCGAAGTCGGCGCAGAGGGCGGCAACGGCGAAGGAGATCGGAACCAGGATCCAGCGGTGGCAGAGGAGAAGCGAGTGGGCTGGACTGAACCGGTCGGGTTCGGTTGCGCTTGGTTCCAGGTGATCGCTTCGTAACGGAAGGCGGTCATGCGGATGCTGTCCTTCCCACGTCTCCTCGTCAAAGGCGCGAGCCGAAGTAGGGCGTCCAGGCAGTCGGGGCGGGTCGGGAGTTGTGAGGCACGCCCACGGCGGCCCGGAGTCGGCAAAGCAGGAGTCGGCAAGGCAGGAGTCGGCAAGGCAGGGTTCGGCAAGGCTGGACTCGGCCGCGGCGAGCACTCCGCCGATGAGCAGGAGCAGTGCGGGCAAGGCGGGGAGCGAGTAGTACTCCTGGCGGTTGGAGATGCAGAAGAAGAGCAGAACGAGGCTGCCCCAGAGCGTGAGGGTGAGCGCGGCTTCGCGCTGGCGGGCGGTGACGGGGACGCGATGTCCGAGGCCGCGGCGCGCGAGTTGGAAGGCTGCGGGCAGGAAGACGGCCCAGGGCATAAGCCAGATGAGGGTGTAGAGGAGGAAGAGCCAGACCGGGGTGTTGCCGTAGTCATGCGGGATGCGGCGGCCGAGGAAGCGGGCGATGTGCTCGTTGTAGAGGTAGAACCAGGCCCATCCGGCGCGGACTGGCAGGCCGAGGCCGGGTGGCATGGGAATCGCGGGATTGCGCAGCGCAGCGAGGACGTGCCATGGGAGCGCGAGGGCGAGGAAGACGAGGGTGGCGGCACCGAGGTGCATGCGACGTAGCAGCGCGGCCTGGCGGGTGAGCAGGAGATAGAGGAAGACGAAGCCAAGCGGGAAGACGAGCCCGATCAGGCCCTTGGTGAGCAGGTTGAGGGCCAGGATTGCGGCGAAGCCGAGGCTGGGCAGGAGTGGGGATTGGCGGAGGGTGCATCTGCGGAGCGAGGCCTGTTCCAGCGCAACGCTTCGCTGCGCGGCTTTGTCCAGCGCGATGAGGAAGGTGTGGACGCCGAGCGTCATCCACAGGCAGATGAGGATGTCGGGGATGAAGAAGCGGGTGTAGAGATAAGGCCCGACGGCGGTGGCGAAGGCGAGCGCGGCGTAAAAGCCGGCGCGCTCGGAGAAGAGGCGGCGGCCCAGGGCATAGATGGCAAAGAGCAGCGCGAGCACGGCCAGGGCGAGCGGCAGGCGGGCGGCCCAGTCGGTTTCGCCCAATACCCGCATGGAGCCGGCGGCCATCCAGTACATGAGCGGGGGCTTGTCGAAGAAGCGGATGCCGTCGATGTACGGGGTGACAAAGTCGTGGCGATGAAGCATCTCGCGCGCGACCTCGATGTAGACGGAGTCGACGTCGTCGAGCAGGCCGGGGGAGAAGATGCCGCCCAGCTGCAGGATGAGCCATGCGAGAGTGATGAGGGCGATGGAACGGCGGCTGCTCGTGGCCTTTTCGGCGTTCACGGCAATGGACTTGGGTGGGGGGGCTTGGGCGGCTGGTGGTGCTGGGGTCACCGGGCTGACTCCCGATTTGGCTCCCGGTCTGGCTCTCGGTCGAGCGGTCGGTCGGTGATAAGGGCCTTGCCGCTCATCTCCTGCAGAATGATCTCCGGGCGGCCATGTAGCAGGACGTCGACTTCGTCGCGCTTTTCGAGCGGCACAAAGAGGATTTTGCGGTCGCCGCGGGCCCAACCGGCGCACAGATCGCTGCTGGTGAGGAAGACCCGGGGCGCGTCGGGGAAGGTGGATCCGAAGAGCATGGAGGTAGAACGTCCGTCGACGAGCTGGACGGGATGGCCAAGATAGAAGGGGATGGAAGAGCCGTAGGCCTGGTCGCCGTAGAGCAGAACCTCGGTTTGCGAGCTGATGCGGCTGGAGGCCTCGAGCTGCTGGATGGTTGCGGCGAACTGCTTGCTGGAGAGCATGGGCGCAAAGCGCGCGAGAGCAATGTGGGCGGCGACGAGGAACAGCGCGGAGGTAAAGCCGATGGCGGTGGTGGCGGCGAGGTGGCGGCGCTGGGCGCGCAGCATCCAGGCGAGGGCAGGGCCGAAGGCGAAGGCGAAGGCGGCGAGTGCGGCGGGCAGGCGGAGCGCCGCGAAGGAGTCCGCGGTGAGATCGAAGAGGTGCGACATGGAAAGGGTGTAGTCGCCAACGCCGCGGTGGGCGAGGAGTTCTCCGATGTCCGGCACGAAGGGGAGATGGCGTGAGCGCCAGAGGCCGATGAAGAGCGCGATGGCAACAGCGGCTCCGATGACGGTGAGAGCAGCGTGGGCGAAGACGACCCAACGGCGCGAGGATCTGTCGGACTTGTAAGTGCTTTCGGCGCGCGTAAGGGCGGCGGCGAGGAGCATCAGCAGCGGCAGGTACGCGGGGAAGGTGTAGTACTCCTGGTTGGTTGAGAACGAGAAGAAGAGCA